>NZ_BLJA01000001.1:2360116-2660116 GCF_019972295.1 Geobacter sp. AOG2 | reverse complement strand
GCCGTGGTGCGCTAATGACGTGTCGTATCAAAGACCCGCAAAATCGAAGATATTATTTTCGGGGGTCACGCCCTGCTGGCGTTTGAACATGCACTCGGGAGAGCAGTAATGAAGCGCGCCGGGGATCAACTCCCCATCCATGACCTCCAGCAGAAAACCCCTGCTGTCGACGCGGATGGAATAAATGCCGTCTCTGCCGTCGGCCTCGAAGGCTGTTCCGCAATGGCTGCAATGGGTCGTGGATACAAGCATGACCAAAATTTTGCCATTAATTAAATTGTAACGTCAAGGAGTTATAAATTATAAAAAAAATATTAAAATATATTAATTTGATTGTCTCCGTTATTCGCTCCATTTATGGCAACCGGAGCATTTGACCGGGCCTTTTTGCATCTTTATATGACATCCCTTGCAATGCTCATGCGCCCAATCCTTGCCGAACCCCTTGATCTTGCCGACGCCGTCCACATGGCATGCGCTGCAGGTGCCGGTGATGGCCATGTGGTCTTTATGGGGGAAGGTCACCTTGTTCCTCAGTTTGATCACCTCGGGAGCGGCAAAGGCCGTTCCAGCGAATGCAAGCAGACAAAACATGGCGGCAGCGGTGTGTTTCATGGCATGGTCTCCTTCAGGGCTGTTGTATCTATCTCCAAATATACTATTTTCCGTCCGTCTGCAAGGGTATATCTTTCCGGGACCTCCGGGATTCATGTTGCCTCTCCGTCCCATGGAACCAGCCGGTCCCGGATGATTGGAAAAAAACAGGTGACATGATATTAGATAGTATGCTAATTATACTTATATGTATAATTCATCTTCGACTATTGACCGCAGCAATCTCTTTTTCCATCTTGGCCTTCTGACCCGCCACTGGCGCCAGGTCCTGGACGCCACCTTCCATTCCGCCGGACTGACGGATGCCACGTGGCGTCCGCTCCTGCATCTTTACCTGCTGGGGGAGGGGGTCCGCCAAAAGGACCTGGCCGCCTCCGTCGGCATCGAAGGCCCCTCCCTGGTCCGCCTCCTCGATGCCCTCGTGGCAAAAGGGCTGGTCCGGCGGTCGGAGGACGCCACCGACCGTCGCGCAAAACTGCTCCTCCTGACGCCCGAGGGACAGGCGGCCGTCGCCCGGGTACGGAAAACCCTGACCATTCTGGACAATGAGATTCTCGCCCCGTACAGCGATGAGGAGATCGCCGCTTTCGGTACGTTCATCGCCTCCCTGGAGTCGGCCGTGAATACCGTGCGGAAGCGGGTGAAACGATGAGGCGCCATTATCTGCGGCGTCTGGCGCGCCGCCAGAGGCCAAACTTCCTCCTGGCGGCCCGGGGGACCATTGCCGCCCTGGCCAGCCTGGCGGTAGCCGTTCACCTGCACCTGGAATGCCCCTATTGGGCGGCCATGACCGCGCTCATAGTTATCCAGCCGACCCGCGGGCTGTTGTTGGAAAAGAGTTTTTTCCGCCTCGTCGGCACGGCCATGGGGTCGATTGCGGGTATGATGATGCTCCACGCCGCGTCGTCGCCGGCCATGCTCACCATCCTGCTCGCCCTCTGGCTGGCGGGGTGCGTCGGCGCCGGCAACCTGTTGTACGGTCTCCGTTCCTACGGAGCCCTCATCGCCGGCTGCACCGGCGCGGTCATTGCCATGGCCGGGCACAACAGCCCGCCGCACCTGCACGACCTGGTCTTCGGACGGATCGCCTGCATCGTCATCGGGATCGTCGTCTCCACCACGGTGACCCTGTTTTTCACCCATCGCCGCGGCAAGCGCGAATTGCTGGACCGGCTGACCAAGGTCGCCGGGGCGGATCTGGAATGGGTGGCGCTGGTCCTGCGCGGGGACAGGAAGGAAGATCTCGTCTCGCTGCGGCAGGATATCTTCGTGGAGATCGCCGCCATCGAGGGGGATATGGATGCCGCGTGGGCCGGTTCCCTCGATCTCAGGAAACGGAAACGCCGCATCAGGAATCTGATCGTCTCGCTTCTCTCCTTGCTGGAAGCCGGCAAACTGGCCGGTGATTACCTGCACCTGCAGGGGGTGGGCCGGGCCCCGTGGCGGGAAACCCTCGCCCGGCTCCTGGATGATGCGGCGCGGCAGCTGGAACAGCGCGAATCGGCCAGACAGGCCACCGCCGGGCTGGAGGCGTTTACGGCCGGGGCTGCTGCCCATCTGCCGCTTCTGGCCGAGGCCATGGGGGAACTCGCCGATGCGCTGCACCTCGTCATCGACGAGTGGGATACCACAGCCCATGGCCCGGAGCGGCCGGCGACAAACCAGTACATCCGTAACCGGGATTGGCAGGAAGCCGGCAGGTCGGCGCTGCGCGCCGCATGCGCCATAGGCGCCGTGGGGCTGCTCTGGCTGACGGCCGGGTGGGAGGAAGGCCCGCTGATGCTCATGGCCGCCTCGATCATGGTCAGTATCTTTTCCACTCACGAGCACCCGGTCGCCAAACTTACCCACGTCTTCGCCGGGGCCTCGGTCGGCGTCGCGGCGGCGCTTCTTTGCCGTCTGGTCATCCTGCCGGGGGCGAGCGACCCGCTCCTGCAAGGGGTCGTCACCATCCCGGTCATGATGGCCGGCATCATGGCCCTGTCTCACCGGCGCACGGCCCAGGGAGCCATGGACGCCATGCTCTTCTTCCTGTTCATCATGCAGCCCGGCCTGCCGGAGGTGCCGCCCCCCGGCGCCTTTGCGGCGGGCGCGTTCGCCGCCCTCGGCGGGATCGGCGTCGCCATCCTGTCGTTTCGTTTCCTGTTCCCCATCGACCCGTCCCGGCGTCTGCGCTCCCTGTTGCTCGCCATCGTCAGCGACCTGATCGTCATGGCCGCCACGGATTCGCTGCGGACGGTGGAGAATCGCCGCGCCCGGACTCACCATCGGGTGCTGGGCATGCTCGTCACCGCCGGGAAGTTGAACCGGGGGCTCGGCGCCATCGTGGAGGGGGGGCTCGCGACCCTGGCCATCGGCAGGTGTCTGCATCGGCTGCGGGAACGGGAGATGGAAGAGGGAATTCCTCTTGCAGCTTCCGGCGCCATCCGGGAAAGCATGATCCGACTCTCCGCGGCCATCCGGCGGCCGGAAGAGATCCTGGGGGTGCTGGAGGCGGCGTCCATCACGCTCTGCTCGGTCATGGAACCGCACCTTGAAACCTCGGCTGCGCCGGTTCAGCCGGAGTTATCTCCGCGGCGCGATGTTCCGGATGTTCCGCCGCTGGTATCGGGGCGTCGCCAGGTTGCCTGAGGCGGGCAATCTGAGCCCCGGTTACCGCAGTATTGTCAACGTCACCATCCCGTGATACTCTTTTCCCATGACAGACACCACACTGGCAAAAAAAGCGGCCGCGGCAACCTCACCGGAACTGACCGAGAAGGTGATCTTTTATTTCGTCGATCACGGCATGCAGATCCTCACCGCCATCATCCTCATGGGCATTGGCGTATTCATCGCCCGCTGGGCCGGCAATCTCATCCACCGCTGGCTGAAGTCGCGGGCGTACGACGAGCCGGTCACCAACCTGATCGTCAAGGTCGTCAAGCTCCTGATCATAGCGCTCATAGGGGTCATGGCGCTCGGCCAGATGGGGGTGCAGGTTACGCCGCTCATCGCCGGGATCGGCGTGGCCGGTGTGGGCGTCAGCCTTGCCATGCAAGGGATTCTGGGCAATCTGGTTGCCGGGTTGACGATCATCTTCGCCAAACCGTTTGCCATCGGCGAGTATATCGAACTGCTCGGAATCTACGGCCAGGTAACGGATATCGCGCTGTTCTCCACCACCCTGCTGCATGCGGACAATTCCAGGGTCATCGTTCCCAACCGGAAGATCGTCGGCGAGATCCTCCACAACTACGGCACCATCCGCCAGCTCGACCTGAAGGCCACCGTCGGGTACGGCGTGGACCTCGACCTGGCGCTCTCGACAGTGCATGACATCCTGCGAAACAGCCCCTATGTCCTGCCCGAACCGGCCCCGGTGGTCGGCATAGCCGCCCTGAACGACTCTTCCATCGGCCTGGCGATCAAGCCGTGGGTGAAGGTGGAGGACTTCATTCCTGCCCAGGCCGCCATCTACCAGGCTGTCATAGAGCGTTTCCGGGACCGGCAGATCGAGATCCCGTTCCCCCGCCGCGATGTCCACATTCTGAACCCGGCGCCCTGATCCCATAGGTGGGTATGGGCAAGGCCGTCGGCGGGAAGAAGGGGGGCGATGGGACAGCGCCTTCCCCTCATTCCCCTGTCTCTCATACCCCCCGCCTCTTCAATCCCGTCTCTGCGAGACGGCTGCCGATCCCCGCTTTCTTCTCCAAAGATAATCCCGACAATGCTGCGGCACTTGCCGTTTTCTGTGGTATGCTCTTGTTACGAATAAGGTATCTTTGGTGGCAAGGGAGAAAGTATGAGCATAATCGGGATCATCGTGATGTGGGTATTTCTGGTCATAGCCTTTATAATCGTAACCAGTTGGCCCATGGGTAAGGAGAGCAATAAGCGCACAGCGTATTGGGCACGGTTCGAAGGCAAATAATGGGTGCCGGACACCCCACGCAAATGTATTGAGATCGTTTACCAACGAAGAGTATCATCAAAGTGTGTTGTAAATAGGCAGAGAACCCAACACGACAACCTTTCCGACCAAGGGAACGAGCCGAACCAAGGCTTACAACAAGGGAGAACCGGTATGAAACTCGAAAACAAAACAATCTTTGTCAGCGGCGCCAATCGCGGTATCGGCAAAGCTCTCGTCGAAGCGTTGCTCAAACAGCCCACCGGTAAAATCTATGCCGCGGCGCGTACGATTGCCGATCTGCCCGATTTCGGAGATGCGCGGGTCGTCAAGGTGCACCTGGACATCACCGACCAGGATCTTATCAACAAGGCCGCCGCTTTGGCGCAGGATGTGGACCTGCTCATCAACAATGCCGGTGTTGCGGCCTTTGCGTCGGTCGTCTCCGGCGATCCCGATGCCTTGAAGCGCGACATGAACGTGAATTATTTCGGCACCATCGGTATGGTCCGGGCGTTCGTTCCCGTGTTTGAGAAGCGGGGCGGCGGGGCGATTGCCAATGTCATCTCCGTTATCGGCCTTGCCAGCATGGCCGCAGTCGGAGGCTACTGCGCATCGAAAGCGGCGCTTTTTTCCGCAACCCAGGCGATTCGTGCGGAATTGAAAGCCAAAAACATTTCCGTACACGGAATCTTTCCCGGCCCGATCGATACCGACATGGCTCGTGACTTTGACATGCCGAAGACGGATGTCCATGTTACCGCGGAAAACATTGTCAAAGGGATCATGGCCGGCCAGGAAGACATTTTCCCCGACCCCATGTCGCTCCAGGTGAACGAGTTGTGGTCAAAGGACCCGAAGGGGTTGGAACGGCAGTTCGCGGCGATGTGATCGCGCAGGCCGGGATGGTGCGGTTCGGGGGATATTAGTGTCCCGTGCGGTTAGTTCGTACTCGCAATTCCGGCTCTTTTGACTGCTGCCGTCGTTGCGGCTCCTTGATGTAGACCCTGCTACACCTGCGTCGCCGCGTCTTGGCACCAGCCAAAATAGCCGGGAATTACTTCCCACGACTAACCGCACGGGACACTAGGATGACAGGCAATTATGCGTTGCCGAGGCGACGGTAGGCGCTTGTCCCTTGTTGTCCCCCGGGCGGTGAATCACAAAACTATCGCACGGTTTCCTTTGGTTTGGAGCGCTCTTCTTCCGGTCCTTCCGGCCAGCCTCTGACCACAACGGCAAGATAGCGCAGGGCGTCCGTCAGGAACCTGGCGCCGACGGTGATGATGTGCTTGGCAAACTCGCAGATAATCCAGAACAAAGCCACCAGAAAGAGCATGAAGCAGATTTTTAATACCATCGCCTGAGGGCCGACGCCGCCGAGGCCGTTCCATATCATTTCAATCAGGTGCATACCCGTCTCCTTACCTCAGAAAAGCCAGGGAACCCCGCAGGGGCAACGTGCCCCGGTCTGCCCGCCATCGAGAGCCGGTATGGCCCCGACGCCCGTCAAACGCTATAGATGATTTCGTTGAGGAATTTTATCAGTTCATGTGTGCGGTCAGTTATGAGCTTTTTCGAATCGCCGGGCGCAAGGGTTGTATATTCGCCCGGCGGTCTGTTCGTTTTTGAAAACTTGTCGAAGCGATAGGTAACCCACAGGTCGTTGAAGGGTTTTCTTAATCCGACCGGTAAGTAGGGGATGAGAGCGAAAACGGCATTGTCCACATCGGTGTTCCCGATCAGTTTGTCCGGTTGATAATCATTCCCGTCCAGGTGCTTCAGGTTGTTTTTCAACAGCTTCAGGAGGATCAAGGCCCTTTTGTACATATCTATTTTTCGA
This sequence comes from Geobacter sp. AOG2, assembly GCF_019972295.1. Lineage (NCBI taxonomy): Bacteria > Pseudomonadati > Thermodesulfobacteriota > Desulfuromonadia > Geobacterales > Geobacteraceae > Geobacter > Geobacter sp. AOG2. The sequence goes on along the minus strand of NZ_BLJA01000001.1, from coordinate 2,653,766 downwards.
TGGGAAATAACCGAAAAGCAATACGCCGAGATTGCCCCGCCGATCAGGCAACCTGCCAATCCCGCAATCAGTATTGGATTCATGCAGTATGTCATAAAAACCCTCGCGACCTTATCCCGTCGGTTTCGCAAGCACAGCCAGCGTGGAAAACAGCCCAACTGGCAATCTGGGCTCTGATAATGGTATGCGGGTCATGTATCGACATGGCGGCAAGAAGCGCGAGAACGATGTCGTTCACCGGGGAAAGGCCGGCTTTCGGTCTTTCCAGCAAGCATAAAGAGTCCCAAGGGCACATGTCGTAGTGGTGGGCGGCCTCGGAGACAGTTCTTTTCGGTGCCGGAAAACGCCGCGCCATGGACGGATCTTACGCAGCAACGGGCGTCACGGTTTCCCGGCGCTTGAAGAAATTGGCGGAGCACATGGGAATACAAAAATCAAAGTAACGCTTCGTAATTTAAAATAAAAACTAAATAAGATTTTTGTACTTACCCGGAAAGTTACCCAAACAATTCCGCCCTTTCAACGTCGTGGGGGCGTAACGACAAAGCGAAGCGGAGACCGCTTGCCGCTGCCCTGTTATACGTTGATTTTAGTTGTCACGAAACTCGTCCTTCATTTTCATGAAATTGCCGAGCAGTTTTTCAAATGGTTTGTTCTCTTCGTCTTGAGCGAAGAAGTCGGCCAGAGCCTGCTGAGTAAGCTCTTTTAGCTTCTCCTTGCTTTCCGAATTGCAGCAAAGCAGGTAACTATCCATGCCATTTTTCAACTCCACAGCATATGCTTTAACTGCCTCTACATAGACTTTGACTGATTCCTCGTGCTTTTTTTTATCTAAGTAAATCTCAGCTTCATCAAAACGGCCAATTAAACGCCATCTATCGGCACGTTTTGCCATTTTTAGACACTTCAGAGCTTCGTTGTTTCGGCCTATCGCCATCAATGATCTAGCCTTGAGAACTAATGCCTCGACGTAATTCGGGTATTTCTGGAGAAAAGCATCAATTTCAGGGAGCAACTTTCTAAAGTCTCCAGATTCGTCCCAGAATTTGTCGTATAATTTCTGCATCTCTTTTGAGGTGTTTGGGACATCAGTTATTCGTTTCATTTTCATCGCCTTTAACTCGTATGATAAATGATTATGTTTCTGACTGGTTAATAAGCTGACGAATATCAAGGACATTCCAGCAGGTCGTCCGCTCTCCCAGCTTTATTGGCTTTGGGTAGCGACCCGACTTCACGCCAGCCCACCACGTCGATTTGCTCACGGGTATGATAGGCGGTATCCCTTTTTTCTTGTTCCCAAGAATTTGCGACAGCCTCACAAGGCCTGTTTCAGGGAGCGGGTTGCAGTTATTTTTTGTTTGCATTATAGACCGCCCCCTTCCTGATCGCAACTGATTCGGCCCAAACGAATTGAACGTTTTTGCACTTCGCTCTTAAAGTCCTTATGTCGCCAGTGTCCTTCCAGATTGTCGCCAAGCACCTTGACCGCCTCAGTACAGTCGTCAATATTGAGCCGGGCCGCAACGGACGCGAGGCACCCGGCAACGTGGGAAACATACCATTCCACCGGGGCGAGCATGTCACTTTGACCAGAACGCCGCACACCACCTGCCGAATCGTAGGCATTACCGGCTTTCTGGACATGTTCCCACCAGGGAAGGACAGACCTTCTTGCCGTCCTGTCGTTGTCCGGGAGGCGTAAGGAAATCCATTCCTCTGTCAGATATGCCCACACCCCGCCGATTTTCTGCCAGAGGTCTTCCAGGCTGTTGATACCGAATTGCCGGAGGAATGGCCGCCGCATCTGGAATTCTACCCGCCAGACTTTGGCTATGTCGTCAGTGTTCCAAATTTCCGCGAACCAGAATTTTGTGCCCTTGGCGTGAATCTCCTTGTCCTTGTCATAGATACGCAGACGGACAGGAGCGGAGGGGGAACCGACATAATAGGTTTCAAGAACATCATGGCGAAGGTGGAAGGTTGTTTCTTTGGCCCTCGATACCCGGTGAGCTTCAAGAAAGGGCAGAGTAAGCCCGTCGGGTATGCGGTAATCGGCGCACATATCAACACGGCTTGGCTGTATGCGTTCTATCGTGCCGCCGAAATGATACAGGTCGATTTCCAGGGTTTCCAGGACATAGGGGAGACCGTACTTCCATAATGCTTCCGAATTGACGGAGAGATACCCATTCGGGGAACCTTCGGCCTTTTCGGTGATGGATAGATAAAGATGATATTCGGGGAATTGAAGATGATAACGGTAATTTGGCGGCTTACCGGCGGCAAGATGGATGAACTGCCGTTCATGGGGATTGTGATCCAAGACGCCGTTTGCCCTCATGGCATCCTGTTTCTTTTCATCCAGCTTTGAAATGAAGTCACTGAATTTGTAGTTCCACAGGATATAAAGACCCAGATCAAGGGAGTCAATCCCGCAGACAAGAAACTCGAAACTGTCTGATAGTGGATTTTGCGCATGGCGTGTTACAGATAACGCCATGCTTGAGGAAGGTTCCGCCGTCCCGCCAGGGATGCCGGCCGAGCCGGCAAACCCTGGCGAGCCGGCGGGTTGAATGGGCGCGTGATCTCCAGATACAAAAATAGCCATGAACAATCCTTTCTGCGCGTGTGCGCATTTGAGTGATTGCCCCTGGCTGTGCTGTTCCGTTTGGTATGCTTGCTACAGGGCGAGGTTATATAATATGTGTTTTTTAAATACTATTTCTTGCCGAAAAGCATTTTTTGCAACGGCTCGGCGATCTTATTGAGATATGCGCCAAAACGCTTTGTCGCAGGTTGTAAGAGATAGAATTCCTGCTCTCCATTAGGGCCTACCACTTCCAGAGGTATGGGGAGATCGGCGGACTTAATTACAAGATGTTTCGGTTCTGGCATCGTTAATACCTGAATCGCCCCTAGAATCGTAGACACTCCTGAGTTATAAAAGATGGCTTCAGGAGGTCACCATGAGCGACAAGCGTTACACCGACGAATTCAAGCAAGAAGCAATCAAACAAATCACCGAGCGCGGCCATTCAGTAGCTGATGTTGCCAGTCGACTTGGTGTAACCGCATTCAGCCTTTATGCCTGGCTCAAGAAGTATGGCCACGGCCCCCAGCAAGCCGCCTACGTTGAAGATCAGCAGACCGAGATCAGACGCCTCAAAGCTGAGCTTAAACGCGTCACGGAAGAGCGAGATATCTTAAAAAAGGCAACGGCATACTTCGCAAGAGAGTCCAAGTGAAGTATGCCTTTATCCGGGCGCACCAGGATGAGTTTGCCATCCGTAACCTTTGCCACATGCTGAGGATTCATCGCAGTGGCTACTACGCTTGGCTCAACCAGCCCAAGTCAGCACGGCAGAAGGATGACGAGCGTTTGTTGGGACTCATCAAGCAGTTCTGGTTGGAAAGCGGCTGCGTCTATGGCTACCGCAAGATCCACAAGGACCTGCGCGAAATTGGCGAGACCTGTGGCAGGAACCGTGTTGCCCGCCTGATGAAGCAGGAAGGGCTCAAGGCCCAGATCGGCTACCGGAAACCGCGCTACAAAGGCGGCAGCGTCGCCATCCTGGCCGAGAATCACCTTCAGCAGGATTTTGATGTTCAGCAGCCCAACCAAGCCTGGGTCACGGACATTACCTACATTCGCACCTATGAGGGGTGGTTGTTCCTGGCTATTGTGATCGACCTGTTCTCACGACAGGTTGTCGGATGGTCGATGCAGCCGAAGATGCACGTCGATCTTGTTCTCAATGCCTTGTTGATGGCTGTCTGGCGGCGCAAGCCCAAGAACCAGGTAATAATCCATTCAGATCAAGGTAGCCAGTACACCAGCAGTGACTGGCAGCATTTCTTGAAGTCACACAACATGGTATGCAGCATGAGCCGGAGGGGTAACTGCTACGACAACGCAGTTGCAGAAAGCTTTTTCCAGCTATTGAAAAGGGAACGAATCAAGCGGAAGACATACAAAGATCGGGAAGAAGCACGGCAGGATATATTCAACTGCATCGAAATGTTCTACAATCCAATCCGGCGTCATGGCTACAATGACGACCTGTCACCGGTTGAGTTTGAAAGACAGCATTTATTGAAAGCAGGAAGTGTCTAGATTACTGGTGGCGATTCAAACAGACAATAAAAAACCCACTATTTCCAGTGGGTTTAAATACTGCATCGGACTGTGCCGGATAGTCTGTGGCGGAAGCACATGGGAATCGAACCCACCGGGGAGATTTCTCATCCCCCCCACCGGTTTTGAAGACCGGGCGGCCCACCAGCGACCGACGTGCTTCCGAAAAGGCCAAGATGAGCTGTCTGCATACTGCCCACAGGATTGAGGAAGGGCTCATTTATACACTCAGCCGGGGCCACTTTGCAAGCGCTTCAACGACGCCGTCCGGGCGGTGAAATAATTTCAGCCACCCCCGATTCTAGTGGTTGTCCATTTTCTTCATCCAGTGTACTATAAGCCCATGATATTAAAAATAGATAATGATGTTGCCGAGGCGGGAGGCGGTGGGATGGAGCGGGGGCCGGGAATGTACCAGGCGCGGGTCATCATCTGCGACGACGAAGTCGAAATATTGCGCTATCTGAACAAGATCCTGACCGCTCAGGGGCTTGAGGTGGAGATTTTCACCTCGGGCGAGGCCCTCATGCGTGTCCTGGAACACCGGGCGCTGGAGGAAAGCGACCTGCTGCTCCTGGATGTGAAGATGCCCGACGTGGGCGGCCTGGAAATCCTCCAGCGGGTGAAGGAACTCAAGCTTGATATCCCGGTGGTCATGATGACCGCTTTTGCCTCCATCAATTCGGCCATCGAGGCCATGAAACTGGGGGCCTACGACTATGTCACCAAGCCGTTTCCCAAGGAGAAGATCCTCGGGATACTGGACAAGGTGCTGGAACGCAAGGAGTTGCTCAAGGAAAACTCGGCCCTGAAGGACGAGTTGGGCAAGTCCCCGCAGTCGGGCCATCTGGTCTATAACAGCGACGCGTTCCGCCAGGTCTACGAGATGGCCGTGCAGGTGGCCCAGAGCGACGCCAACGTGGTGATCCTGGGGGAGTCGGGGACCGGCAAGGAGTTGATCGCCGGCCTGATCCACAGCATGAGCCCCCGCCGGGAGCAGCGTTTCCTCTCCATCAACTGCGCGACCCTGTCCGATACGCTGCTTGAGAGCCAGCTCTTCGGCCATGTGCGAGGCGCCTTCACCGGCGCGGTGGCGCACCAGAAGGGACTTCTGGAGGAAGCCAACAACGGGACCCTGTTCCTGGACGAGGTGGGAGACATGAGTCCGGCCATTCAGGCCAAGCTGCTGCGGGTTTTGCAGGAGGGGGATTACATCCCCGTGGGGGAGACCAAGGCCAGGTCGGTGGACATCCGGTTCCTGGCGGCCACCAACAAGGATCTGGAGGAGGAGGTGCGCCAGAAGCGTTTCCGGGAGGACCTGTTTTTCCGCCTGAACGTCATCGCCATCAATCTTCCGCCCCTGCGTGAGCGGGTCGAGGATATCGAACCGTTGGCCCGGTACTTCCTGGGCCGGATCTCCCAGCGCATGAAGAAGGAATTTGTCAACTTCACCCCCGAGGCCCTGCATATCATGCGCTCCTACGCCTGGCCGGGCAACATCAGGGAGTTGGAGAACGCCGTGGAGCGGGCCGCCATCCTGGCGCGCGGCACGGTGATCACCGCCGAGAACCTGCCGGTCTGGAAGAGCGCCCCGCCCGACGGATCGAGGGCCGTGGAGCGGCTATGCCCCCTGGAGGTCGTGGAGCGCGAGCATATCCTCCAGGTTTTTCACAAGACCGGCAACAACAAGAGCAGGACCGCCAAGATTCTCGACATCGCCCGCCGGACCCTGGACCGGAAACTGGAGGAGTACGGCGTGCAGACCGCTCCGACGGATACGGTCGATCCCTGATGCCGCGGCGTTTTCCCATCCGGGCCAAACTGACGGTGGGGGCACTGGCTCCGTTGTTCGTCGCCTTCTTCATCTGCTCCCTCACCGGACTCTACATCATCGACGCCAAGATCACCAGCCAGGCTCAGGAAAAGGTCAGGACCGACCTGAACTCGGCCCGTGAAGCGTACCACGGCGAACTGCGCCGCATCGGCGAACTGCTGGAATTGACCGCCGACAATCCCTTTGCCGCCATGTCCATCCGTTCCGGCGACCGCCGGGCCATCTCCTCCCTGCTCACCCCCCTGCTGCGCAAGAAGCATCTGGATATCCTGACCGCCGTGGACAAGGACGGCAGGGTCCTGTTCCGGGCCCATGATCCGGCCCGGTTCGGCGACGTGCCGACCGGGGTCTACTTTATCGACCAGGCCCTGAAGGGGAATACCATTACCGGTACCACGATTCTTTCCCCCGAACAACTGGCCGCCGAAAGCGAGGGACTGACGGACCGGGCGCGTATCGACGTGGTGACCACGCCCCACTCCCGGCCGCCCCGGAGTCTCGTGGAGCGGTCGGGCATGATCATGGTCTCTGCGGCGCCGGTGCTGGACGGCGCGGGCCGGGTCATCGGCGCGTTGTACGGCGCGGAGTTGCTCAACAACAATAACGACCTTGTGGACAAGATCAAGCAGACCGTCTACGAGGGGGTGAAGTTCAGGGGGCAGGACGTGGGCACCGCCACCCTGTTCCTGGGCGATACCCGCATCGCCACCAACGTGTTGGCGTCGAACGGCAGAAGGGCCATCGGTACGCAGCTCTCCGAGGAGGTCTACAACAGGGTCATCCTGGAGAACCGGAAGTGGGTCGGGCGGGCGTTTGTGGTGAACGACTGGTACCTGACCGCCTACGAGCCGATCGTGGGGCTGCGCGGCGAGGTGGTCGGTTCCCTGTACGTGGGAATGTTGGAAAAGCAGTACAGTGCCTTGAAGAACAACGTCAATTCCATCCTGGTCGCGGTCCTGTTCGTCAGTTCCCTGGTCGGGCTGGCCGTTTCCGGCATTATCGGCACCCATCTGGCCAATCCCATCAAGGAATTGGAACAGCTTACCCGCCGGGTGACCCTGGGCGAGCGAGACCTGCGCATAGAACTCCGCTCGGCCGACGAACTGGGGGATCTGGCCGGTGAGTTCAACCAGATGACCCGCGCCCTGGCCCAGCGCGAATCCGAGATCACCATATTGAACCGGAGCCTGGAGCAGAAGGTGCAGAAGCGGACGGCGGAGCTGGAAGAAAAGAACGCGCTCCTCCTGGATGCCCAGGCGGATCTGGCCAAGGCGGAGAAACTGGCCGACCTGGGCATCATCGCCGCCGGCGTGGCCCACGAGATCAACAACCCCCTGGCCGTTATCCGCGGCAACATCGAGGTCATGGAGATGTGCCTGCCTCCCGAGCACGCCAACCGGGAGGAGGTGGGGATCATCAGCCAGCAGGTGGACAGGATTGCCAAGATCGTGGGCAATCTGCTGGCATTCGCCCGGCAGAAGGCACACCACCGGGGCGAGGTGCCCATCCACGGCCTTCTGGACGGCATCATCGGCCAGATCGGCCACCAGATCCCCATGGACGCCGTCACCGTGGTCAGGAAGTATGACCCCAACCTGACCGTGATTCGCGGAGACGGGGACCAGCTCCGGCAGGTCTTCACCAACCTCATCCTCAACGCCGTGCAGGCCATGGACAACCATGGCACCCTGACCCTGACCACCAGGGGGTTGGCCCCTCTGGAAGGCTGCGAGATCAGCATCTCCGACACCGGCAGGGGGATCAAACCTGAAAATCTCAAAAAGATCTTCACCCCGTTCTTTACCACCAGGGCAGCGGGCAGCGGCCTGGGGCTCTCCATCTCCTACGGCATCATCAAGGATCACGGCGGGGATATCAAGGTATCAAGCGTGGAGGGTGAGGGGACGACTTTCAGGGTGACGATTCCCTAGGGTGGGGGAAGGTGAGATTGGTTTATGGGGTTTATAGGATTTATGGGACTAATAGGACTTATAGGACATATGGGACATATGGGACATATAGGACTTCATAGGGTTATGACTCTCATAAGTCCTATTTGTCCCATGAGTCCCATGACCTATAAGTCCCATGACCTATAAGTCCCATTTGTCCCATTTGTCCCATAAGTCCTATAAAGTGATATCAGCCACCCCGACCACCTCCACCCCATCCCCCGGTCGAATGACCCCGCCGGTAATGACCCTGGCGAAGATGCCTTCCTTGGGCATGACGCAGTCGCCGGCCTGGTAGTAGATGGCGCAGCGCGTGTGGCATTCCTTGCCGATCTGGGTTACCTCCAGCAGGGTCTCCCCCACCTGAAGGCGGCTCCCCACGGGCAGCGATACCAGTTCGATACCGCTGGTGGTGATGTTCTCGGCAAAATCCCCCGCATGCACGTCCAGCCCCAGGGCCTGCATCTTGGCGATGCTCTCCTGGGCCAGCAGGCTCACCTGGCGATGCCAGTCGCCGGCATGGGCGTCCCCCACGATACCGTGGTTTTCCCGCAATTCCACCCGGCTGACCGGCGTCTTGCGCTCTCCTTTTTTCTCGCTGATGCAGACGGCGTCCACCTGTGCCATCTTAGCCTCCCGTGCGGTTAGTTCGTACTCGTCATTCCGGCTCTTTTGACCGCTGCCGTCGTTGCGGCTCCTAAATGTAGGTCCTGCTACACCTGCGTCGCCGCGCCTGGGCACCGGCCAAAATAGCTCGGAATTACTTCCCGCGACTAACCGCACGGGAGGCTATCCCCCGATCTGTGCCATCGTAAAGTTCTTGTGCCCGTACCCGTCGCAAGTGATGTGGTGCCCCTCCGGTTTCGCCGTGACGATCGCCTTCAGGACCTGGGCCAGTTGTACGGGGTCCGGCGGCCGGAGATAGGGCTTCAGGTCGGCCGTGTCGTCGGAGAACAGGCATCCCTTGGCCTGGCCGGTGGAAGTTACCCGGATGCGGTTGCATTCCTCGCAGAAGTGGCCCGACACGGCGGTAATGATGCCGAGGGTCCCCTGAGCCCCCTGAATGCGGAAGTCCCGCGAGGGGCCGGCATAGGCGCCCTTGCATACGTGCTCCAGCGGGTAGCGCGCCGCGATGCGCCGGAGGATTTCCTCGCCGGGAATGGAGTAGCGTTGCCACCCCTCATCTTTGATCACCGGCATGTATTCGATGAAACGCACCGAATTGCCGCGGTTCCGGGTCAGTTCGGCAAAGTCGAGGATCTCTCCGTCGTTGACCCCGGCCATGACGACCATGTTGATCTTGGGGGGCGGGAAACCGGCCCGCTCGGCCGCATCCAGTCCCCGCAGCACCGCATCCAGATCGCCGCCCCGGGTGATGGCGCCGAAGGTCTCCCGATTGAGGGAGTCGAGGCTGACGTTCAGGCGTTGCACCCCCGCCGCGTGCAGGTCGGCGGCCATTCGCTCCAGCAGGAGGCCGTTGGTGGTGAGGGCCAGGTGGCGGAGGCCGTCGATCCTGGAGAGGCGGAAGAGGAAGTCCACGATGCCGGCCCGAACCAGCGGCTCGCCGCCGGTGATGCGGATCTTCTCGATCCCCAGGCCCACGGCGGCCTCGGCGATCAACAGCAACTCCTCGTAGCGCAGGACCGCGTCGTGCCCCTGGTCGGCAACACCCTCTGCGGGCATGCAGTAGGAACAGCGCATGTTGCAGCGGTCGGTCACCGACAGGCGCAGGTAGTTTATGGTTCTCCCCAGGGAGTCAGTCAGTTGCACGGATGATCCGCTCCTCCACGAAATCCGCCACCTGTGCAGGGTTGTTCAGGTCCAGCACCGGCACGTCCAGGTTCAAAGGTTCATCGCTGGCCACCGCCAAAAGGCTCGGGTCGTGTTCCTCGCCCCGGCAGAGCAGGGTATCGCTTCGCTCCCGGCGATGGACCTCGATCTTGGGGAGGCCGCTTTTCTTGAACCCCTCGGTCAGGACCAGGTCCACGTCGCCGAAATAGGTGGCGATCAACTCCTCGATGGGTGGGGAGGCGTCGTGTTTCTTGATGACGGCCAGTTTTTCCGGCGAGGAGATCAGCATGGTGTCGGCGCCGGCCTGGGTCAGGCGGTGGCTGTCCTTGCCCGGATGATCGATATCGAAGCGGTGGGCGTCGTGTTTGATGACCCCCAGCCGGTAGCCCCGGCCCTTGAGTTCGGTAATAACCTTCTCCAGCAGGGTCGTCTTGCCGGTGCCCGATTTTGCGACGAATGAAACGGAACGGGTGGTCATGGATTCCTCCGGGATGATGGTGGGTGTGGTCACAAGGTGACTGCAGACGCGGCGATCCGGCGTGCCGGGGCACAGTCGGCTTCGGGTACGGGCCCTTCGGCAGCCCCGTCCGCCTGCACGACACGGCCGGAGACCAGATGGATGGTCGTGCCGCCGAGCCGCGCCGCGTGATTCGGTTCGTGTGTAGTCATGATAACGCATATCCCCTGTTGCGGCAAGGAGGTGATCAACTCTTCCAGCAGCCGGGCGGTTTCATGGTCCACGTTGGCCAGGGGTTCGTCCAGGAGCAGCACCCGTGGCCTGAGGGCCAGGGCCCGCGCCATGGCCACCCGGCGGATCTCCCCCCCGGAAAGTTTGAGGGCGTTGCGCCGGTCGAAGCCGGTCAGGCCCGTCTGGGCCAGCGCCTCGGCGATCCGCTGCCGCTGCTCCGTGGCGCCCATGCCGCGTACTCCCAGGCCGTAGGCCACATTCTCCTGAACGCTGCCGGCGAAGAGGTAGGGGAGTTGGTGCATCAAGGTGGCCTGGCGGCGCAATCTGAACAGGGCCGGACTGCCCCAGGGGACCGGGACGTTGTCGAACACGACCTCTCCCGCGGTGGGAGGGGTCAAAAACGCCAGGAGGCCCAGGAGGGTGCTCTTGCCCGCTCCGTTGGCCCCGGTCAGGATATGGAGGCGGCTGTCGTCGATGGTCAGGCGGTGCACGTCGAGGACGGTCCGGTCCCCGAAGGCCATCTTGAGTTCATTGATATGGTAAATGCTGTTCACGGACTACCTTTGCTGGAGCGTGTTGAGAAACAGGTTGATCGCCAGGGCCACGGTCATGAGGATCATGCCCAGGGCCAGGCCGAAGGCGAACTCGCCCTTGCTGGTCTCCAGGGCGATGGCCGTGGTCATGGTGCGGGTATAGCCGCGGATGTTGCCGCCGAGCATCATGGCCACCCCTACTTCGGCGATGATCCGCCCGAATCCGGCGATCAGGGCGGCGATGATGCCGAAGCGGACCTGGCGCATGAGTTGCAGCACTCCCTGGAGCGGACTGGCGCCCAGGGTCAGGGCGGTGGGCAGAATACGCGGATCGGCCCCCTGGACGACGCCGACGGTATAGTTGGCCACGATGGGTACCGCCAAAAGCGTCTGGCCGATGACCATGGCCGTGGGCGTGAACAGAAGACCCATGCCGCCCAAGGGGCCTTGGCGGCTCAGGATGCCGTAGAGCAGCAGGCCCACCACGACGGTCGGCATGGCCATCAGCGTGTTCAGCAGGGTGACGACCGCCCGTTTCAGGGGGAAATCATGCAATCCCACCGCGACCCCTGCCGGAACCCCGATCATGGCGGCCAGTATGATGGCGCAGCAGGAGACCGCCAGCGAGGTCGTCACCGTGGCGAAGACCTCCGGGTCGAGGGTGGCGATCAGCGCCGCCGAGGTGCGCAGGGATTCGGCGATAAAGCCCACTTAGCGCCCCTTGTGGCCGTACAGGAAGAACACCGGTTCCCCGTGGGCCCTGAAGGAGGCGATGATCCCCTGTCCCTCGGGGCCGGTGATGTACTCGATGAACTTCATGGCCAGGTCGAACTTGACATGGGGGAAACGCTTGGGATTGACGGCGATGACGCCGTAGGGGTTGAACAGTCCCTTCTCCCCTTCAAAGACGACCTTGAGGTCGGTCTTGCCGGAGCGGTAGGCGTTGTAGGTGGCGCGGTCGGCCAGGGTGTAGGCCTGCCGCTCGGTAGCCATGGTGATGACCTCGCCCATGCCCTGCCCCGATTCCACATACCACGAGCCGGCCGGTTTCATGGCGGCCGCCTTCCACAGCGCCTTCTCCTTCTGGTGGGTGCCGGATTCGTCGCCGCGGGAGATGAAGGGGGCGCGGGCGGCGGCGATGAGTTTGAATGCCGCGGTCGCGGTCTTGGCGCTTTTGACCTTGGCCGGGTCGTTGGCCGGACCGATGATGATGAAGTCGTTGTACATCACATCGCGGCGGTTGACCCCGAAACCGGCGGCCACGAACGCATCCTCAAGGGCGCGGGCATGCACCAGGACCACGTCCACATCGCCGGTTTCCCCCAGTTTCAGGGCTTTGCCGGTGCCGACGGAGATGACATCCACGGTGCAGTTGTATTTTTTCTCGAACGGCGGGAGCAGGACCTTGAGCAGCCCGGAGTTCTCCGTGGAGGTGGTGGTGGACATGCGCAGGCGTTCGCCGGCCACGGCGGCGGTGCACAGGCCCGCGATCAGGGCCAGAGTCAGGGTGAGCTTCACAAACAGCTTCATGGTATTCCTCCTGGAATAGTAATTCTAAATAACGGTTTGCCACAGAGCCACAGAGGCGCGGAGAAAACCTTTTTTACAGGATGTGGGGGCAAACGAAATAAATTTTATCCGTCGCGGTTTTTCCCATTCATCCCGGCCATCCATGTAAAGATCGATTCTGTTGTTGCCGTTCTCCGGGTCTCTATGGCTCCGTGGCAAATTAAAAGGCCCTTTCCGGTTGGAAAGGGCCCCTGGAACATGCACGTGGGCATGGTGCGCGGGTCTCCTTTCCAAAAGGGAGGTAGTGCCGTTTCCCGCACTGCCCATAGACCGTGCCGCCATGGAAAAAACCGGCAGGCGGAACGGTTCGGAGATGTGAATATTTTAAGTATACTACCCGTTGAGAATATTCAAGTCAATGTACCGAATTCGTGGCGCCTCCACGTCTTGCTCACCATGCCCCGGTCCGGGGGCGGCGGTGTTTCCGCCGGGGCGGAGGACAAACGGCACAGCCGGTACGGCTGCTCGCGGGCGGCGATAGGCTCCGGCATGTCGCTCGATCCGCCGTGAAGGCGCCGCGGATTCGGATGTCTTGCGGTGCTACCCCGCCTGGGCGGCCAGCGGCGCTCCCTGGTTGCCCGCTTCCCGTTCCCCGTCCCGCAGCTCGAAGTAGTCGGCCGGGGTGTTGATGTTTCTGAATGAGTCCAGGGAAGGATCGAAGGCCATGACCTCGTCACGGGAAAAGACGCTGACCCTGGCATGGGGAAAGAAGGAGACGATCCTCCGGCTGCCCCCCTTCAGCGACCTCTCCATCTCATCCTGGCAGCCCTTGCCATACAGGGCGTGCAGCGGTTCCAGCCCGCCTTCCCCCTCGGGAATGATCACGTCGGCCCGGTCTCTCAGGGCGGCCAGCCGCCTGATCAGGGCGCTGTTCAGATAGGGCATGTCGCAGGCCACGGCGAAGATGTGCGGCGTGGCGCTGTGGTGCAGGCCGGCATGGAGCCCGGCCAGCGCCCCCATGCCGGGATATAGGTCGGGTACCTTGCGGCAGGGGAGGAAGGCGTATTCGTCCGGGGTGTTGGTAACCAGGATCACCTCGTCGAACAGCTCCGTCAACTGTCGGTAGATGGCCTCGATGAAACGCCCCCCCTTGTAGGGGAGGAGCGCCTTGTTGCTCCGCATGCGGCTGGACTGCCCGCCGGCCAGGATGACGCCCGTGACGCCGGGGATCGTCCGCCCCTGATGGGGGACGGGTCGGCACGCTCCGGCGGAGAGCGCCTCCGGGTGGCTGTACACGGTGAATTTTCCGCCGCGCACGTAGCCGATGAGGGTGATGCCCGCCTGCTCGCATATGGTGATGGCCATGTCGGTGGGGGAGGTGCGGGACGCCATGAGGGTGATGCCCAGCAGCGCGGCCTTGGCCGCCATCTCGGTGGAGATCCGGCCGGACGTGACCAGCAGTTTGCCGGTCAGGTCGATGTTCTTTATGAGCGCTTCGCCGGCGATCCGGTCCAGGGTGTTGTGGCGGCCTATGTCCTCGGCGGCGAGGATGATGCCCCGATCGTCGCCCACCGCCGCCGAATGGATGCCGCCGTGGCTTTTGTACTGGTCGGAGCGGTGGTTCAGTTCGTCCATCAGGCGAAAGATCGTGTCCGCCGTTACCGGTGCGGGAGCGCGCGGGACGGTACGCAGTCCGGCGTTGGGGAGGTTGAAGGTGATGCCGGTGCCGCAGCCCGAGGTGAGCACCGGCTTGAGCCGTTCCGGCAACTCCCCCTTGATGCGCACGCTGGCGGTGCCGAAATCCTCGCACACCGACAGCATGTGGAAGTCGTCGAGAGAGGTCACAAACCCCTGGAGGCGGAGAAAACCGGCCACCAGAAAACGGAGATCGTGGGGCGAAGAGATCAGGGTGGCTATCTCCCGGCCATTGACATGAAGGACGACCGGAAACTCGCGGACGGTTTCACCCTGTTGTTCTTCGAGCCGTCCCTGGTTAAAGACATGGATTGTTTTCATACGTTAACCTAGTACCCTAAGATCGTAATTTTGCCACGGAGCCACAGATGAAAGCACAGCTTTTATCAAATAGTATCACAATCGGAATGGCGAAGAGAATGTGACCAAAATGTCGTATTACTTTTAAAAATGTTTATCTCCGTGTCTCTGTGGCAGATTCGTATTTAGGGATTACAGTTTGAGATTTGCGGGGGGCCGCACCGCGAACGATGCGGCCCTCCTGGACAAATGAACTATGCCTCGTGTGCCGCTCCGAGCGCCTCGTGCCCCTTGTCGATCTTGCGGAAGTGGTCGGGGATGGTGTAGTCCGTCGCTTCGGGATGGTGTTCGAAGATCGGGAAGTACTTGGCGATCAGTACGAAGAAGAGGATATGGGCCGAGATGATGCCCATGGTCACCAGGGATTCGATAACGGACGGCACGTAGATCTTTTGTCCCGCCTGCTCCATGCCGAACATGGAGACGTTGAAGCGGTTCAGGATCAGCCCGAACATCACCAGGCTCGCGGCCCGCAACTGCATTTTTTTGTCGGTGCGGATCCGCCTGGTCAGGAACATGCAGAAAGGGACAAGGACCCCGAGGATTACCTCCGCCAAAAACAGCGCCAGCAGCACCGGCCGGTCGAAGAGCGGCCCGTGGGAGAGGAAGGCCAGGGCATAGACCTTGACCGCGATGTAGACCCCCATGACCCAGGGGATGATCTTGGTCAGGGTGGCCAGCAGGTCCGACTCGTCCGGCTGCCCCATGAACTTGTGCACCAGGCTGGCCTCGAAGATGACGATGGAGAGGCCGGTGAAGATGGCCGAAAGCCAGAACTGGAGCGGCAGGAGCGGATTGTACCAGAGGTTGTGCAGCTTGTCCACGGCGATGAGGAAGAAGGTCCCCAGGGTGGACTGGTGCAGGGTCGAGATCATGGCCGCCAGGATGGCGAACGGCAACTCCAGGGTGCGCAGCAGGCGCAGCGGCAGATGCCAGCCGAAGCGCTCGGCCACCGGGTGGAGGAATTCCAGCGTCAGGACCGTGGTATAGGCCATGACGCACATGGAAACCTCGAACATGGGGGAGTGGACGTTCCAGTACAAAAGGACGTTGATGCCGCGCTGGGGTTGCCCCAGGTCGAGCAAGAGGCCGATGCAGACCAGGGAGTAGCCCAGGAAGCCGGTGACGATGGCCGGCCTGACCAGGGGCTCCAGTTTCCTGATGTGGAAGACGTGGGCCACGACGCCGATGGTGAACGCCCCGGCCGCCAGGGGCACCGAGGTGACGACGTCGAAGGAGATCCACAGGCCCCAGGGGTACATGTCGTTCAGGTTGGTGGTGGCTCCCAGGCCGAAGACGAAGCGGGCCATGGCGGCCACGGCGCCAATGCCGGTCAGGACGATCATCAGCTTGATGAAGCGGTGATAGCCCTTGATCTCATTCATAACTAGCTGGGCGGCGGTCATTCGTTATCCTCCTTCTGCTCCGGGGTCACGCGGGAATTCTTGAATTCTTCCTCGCGGCGTATGCGGTCCTTGCGGTGCTGGAACCAGGTGATGGCCGACAGGGTGCCGCCGACCCCCAGGAAGATGCCCGGCACCAGGCGCAGGGCCTGCCAGGTGTAGGAGGGGAGGGGACGCTTGGTGACCTGCTTGAAGCCCAACTCGTCCAGGGGCTGATGGGTAAGGTAAAAGACGCTGGTGCCGCCGGCCTCTTCCTTGCCGTAGATAGCCGGGAAATAGCGTTCCGGCTTGTTTTTGAGGCGACGTTCCGCCTCTTTCAGCATGTCGTCCCGGTTGCCGTAGGTGATGGCCGTGGGGCAGGCCGTGGCGCAGGCCGGTTGCAGCCCTTCCTTGATCCGGCTGTAGCAGCCGGTGCACTTGCGCACCAGCGGGAAGGCCTTGCTCCACTCGTACTTGGGGATGCCGAAGGGGCAGGCCACCATGCAGAAACGGCAGCCGATGCAGCGCTTGTCGTCGTACACCACCGGACCTTCGGCGGTCTTGTGGAAAGCCCCTACCGGGCAGACCGAGGCGCAGGCCGGCTCGTTGCAGTGCATGCACATCTCTTTGTAAAAGGCGAACTCGTTCTGTCCGTGTTTCTGGTAGTCCCTGAACTTGATCCGGGTGAAGGTGAACTCGGACATGGCGGGCGGGTTCTGATATCCCTCGCCGCTGAAGAAGACGGTCTTCTCCGCCTTGAGCTGGTTCCACTGTTTGCAGGCAACCTGGCAGCCGCGGCAGCCGGTGCATTTGGTCGTATCGATCAGAAACGACTTGGTTTTATTGAAATCGATGGGTCCGCCGCTCATGCCTTGTTACCCCCTTTCTCGATATTGCAGAGAAACGCCTTGAACTCGGGGATATTGGTGTTGGCGCAGCCTACGGTGGGGGTCAGCAGATTGGCGCTGTCCCCCGTGGCCAGGCCGGAATAACCGAAGTGCCACGGCATGCCGACCTGCTCCACCGGCGTGCCGTTCACGTTGAAAGGCTTCAGGCGGGCAGTGACCAGGGCCACCGCCTCGATGGAACCGCGTTCGGTCGTCACCTTGACTTTGTCTCCTTTTTTGATCCCCTTCTGCTTTGCCAGGGACTCGCTGATCTCCACGAACATGTTCGGCACCAGTTCCACCAGCCAGGGAAGGCTGCGGGTCATGCCGCCGGTCTGCCAGTGTTCGGTCATGCGGTAGGTGGTGCCGATGAACGGGAACTTGGTCGTGTTGGTGCTGATGTTGCTCTGGGTCTTTACCACCGGGCTGTTCTGCACCTTGGAGAGCAGGTTGCGGGTCGGGCTCTCCATGGGTTCGTAATGCTCGGGGAATGGGCCGTCCTTCATATCCAGGGCATACAGCCGGCCATGCCCTTCAGCCAGCATGATGAAGGGGTATTTGCCCTCTTTGTCGTCCTTCATGGGGGGCCAGGGGCCGTCCGGCACGTCGCCCTTCCATTTCTTCTCCAGGGCGTCCCAGGCGATGACCGTCCGCTTCGGGTCGAACGGCGCGCCGTCCGGCGTGACCGAGGCGCGGTTGTAGAGGATGCGGCGGTTGACCGGCCAGCACCAGGACCATTTGGGGAACAGCCCCAGACCCGTGGGATCGGACGCGTCGCGCCGGGCCATCTGGTTGCCGTCCTTGGTGTAGGAACCGCTGTAGATCCAGCAGCCGCCGGTGGTGGAGCCGTCGGCCTGCAGGTATTTGAACATGGGGACCTGGTCGCCCTTCTTGAACTCCAGGGTCTTGTCCTTGTCCACGATGGTCATGTCCTTGGTGAAGTAGCCGTTGATCTCCTTGGCCACCTGGTGGACGTCCGGCTCGTGCCCTTCGCCGTAATTCCAGGCCAGCTTGGTGAGCGGCTCGGGGAAGGTCCCCTTGTCCCTGGTGTAGAGTGCCTGTATGCGTTTGAAGAACTGGGTGATGATCCACAGGTCGCTCTTGGACTCGCCCACCGGTTCCACGGCCTTGTAGCGCCACTGGGTCCAGCGGCCCGAGTTGGAGATGGAGCCTTCCTTTTCCACCGATGAGGCGGCCGGCAGCATGAAGACCTCGGTCTGGATGTCCTTGGGGTCAACGCCGGGACGCTTCCAGAAGATGGAGGTCTCGGTCTGCCACAGGTCCACCGTAACGAGCCACTTCAGCTTGCCCAGGGCCGACCGGGCGCTGTTGGAATCGGGGCCGCCCATGGCCGGGTTCATGCCCATGCAGACCAGTCCTTCCAGGTCCCCCTTGGTCATCCGCTCGATGATCTTGGAGTAGGAATAGTTGCCGCTGCGCTTGGGCAGGTAGTCGTAACAGAAGTCGTTCTCCGCCGTGGCGTTGTCCCCGTACCAGGCTTTGAGCAGGCTGACGATATATTTCGGCGTGTTGCTCCACCAGTTGGGGCTCTTGGCGTCCTTGGTCTTGGGGGTCCACTTCTCGTTGTAGGCCTTCAGGTCCACGTTGTCGTACTCGGGCGATTTGAGGTAGCCGGGCAGACTGTTGAACAGCAGGCCGTAGTCGGTGGAACCCTGGACGTTGGACTCGCCGCGCAGGGCGTTGACCCCGCCGCCGGCGATGCCGATATTGCCCAGAAGCAACTGGAGCATGGCCACGGCGCGCACGTTCTGGGTGCCGTGGGTCGACTGGGTGATGCCCATGGCGTAGAGGAGCGTACCGGCCTTGTCGGAGCGGCCCGTGGCGCAGAAGGTCTCGGCCACCTTGAGGAAATCCTCCTTCTTGGTGCCGGTGATGGAGCAGACCTTGTCCGGGGTATAGCGGCTGTAATGCTTCTTGAGCAGTTGGAAGACGCTGCGCGGGTGCTGTAGCGTCATGTCCCGCTTGGGATTGCCGGCCGCATCGTTCTCGTAGGCCCAGGATTTCGGGTCATAGCTCTTCTCCTGGTCGTCGAAGGAGCAGAACAGGCCGTCCTGGAAATCGAATTTTTCGTTGATGATGAAGGCGGCGTTGGTATACTCCCGCACATACTCATGGTGGACCATGTCGTGCTGGAGCGCGTAATTGATCATGCCGCCCAGAAAGGCGATGTCGGTCCCCGGACGGATCTGGGCGTACACATCCGACTTGGAGGCGCTTCTGGTGTAGCGGGGGTCGACGACGATCAGCTTGGCCCCGTTGTCCATGGCCTTTTCGATCCATTTGAAGGAGATCGGGTGATTCTCGGCCGGGTTGCAGCCGATGATAAAGATGGCGTCACTGTTCTTCAGGTCAATCCAATGGTTGGTCATGGCACCACGACCGAATGAAGCCGCCAGACCGGCGACTGTAGCGGAGTGTCAAAGTCGGGCCTGGTGTTCCAGCATCCCGACGCCCATGGCGCGGGCGAACTTGGCCCAGAGGTAGCACTCCTCGTTGTCCAGTCCGGCCCCGCCGAAGAACGCCATGCCTTCGGTGCGGTTCACCACGTATTCCTTGTTGTCCTTCTTGTTGATCTCTTTTTGCTTGAAGGTCTTGTCGCGGGTCTCCTTCATGCGCAGGGCGATGCGGTCCAGCGCCCAATCCCATGATTTCTCCACGAACTGGTCCGAACCGGGAGCCCGGTACATGACCTTTTGCAGACGCCGGTCATTGACCGCCACCTGGAAGAGGGAACTGCCCTTGGAGCAGAGCGAACCCTGGTTGATGGGGTGCTGGGGGTCCCCCTCGATGTTGACCACCTTGCCGTCCTTGGTGTGGACGATCAGGCCGCAGCCGACCGCACAGTAGGGGCAGATGGTGGTGGAGCTTTTCAGCCCCTTGGTCCTCATCTGCGGGGCATCGGCGTTCGCCTCGCCCTGCCTGCCGGTAAGGGCCACGCCGGCAGCCGCCAGCGCTCCTCCCCGCAGGAAGTCTCTTCGTGACATTCCCATACAGCTTACTCCCTTCCCTATGAATAATTGTCCGGACAGCAGGGTGTTGTCCTGCCCGGCGCCTTTGAGGTCACGCGTATACAGCAATTGGTATGCCTATCGGCTGAAATCGACCGCAAATCTGATAACATGTTGAAGTTGTGATATTATTTTTTGTGCCGGCTCGGCGGAGGTGGTTTGAAAGCAAGAGGGGGGTGATCCCTTTTGACCAGGGGGTGCTCCCTTTCGTTACAGGTGCGCGACGGTTTGTGGGGTGGGGGGAGGGTGCCTGCGGGGGGGTGAATGAAATGCCGCTTTAGTCCGGCGATGTCGTTATGGGACACGAGCCGGCAAACTCATAATCGAGCTTTGTGATCCGGCCGCGCCAGTAGGCCTTCGCTCCTTCGGGAAGAATCCATGCCACCTCGCCTTCCATCGGGATACGCATGCCGTTGCACGACGTATAGTTGTCGAACCGGCCCTCCCAGGGCGTGGGAATCACCGCGCCTGCGACGGTGCGTCCGCGTGCTTCGGCGCGGGCTGATTCGATCAGGCCGTTTTCATGGAAACGAAACAGCATCGTCAGTGAGATTCCGCCGTCCTGCAGCGTTGCCTTGGCCGAGAGGTCATCCACCGCCTCCCACCGCACACCCTGGCTCGGCAGCAATGCCGTCGGGTACCATGCCGCTTCGGCAAAGAAGCGCATCAGTTCGCCCTGCGCCATCTCCGGCGTGCCCCGCAGATTCACCAGCGACTGTAGTCCAAACAGCGATGCGTGCAGTATGCCCTCGCCGGCAATATAGGCATCATGCACCCGCACCGTCAGGCCGGGTATCATCCTGATACGGGCGTCCCAATCGAAGCCCGGCCGCTGGGTTATTATCCGCTGGGTCGAGGTGAACGGTTTCCATTGCTCGCCGGTTTCACTCATGTTGAAAGTGCCCGTGTGCTCAACGGTGACAGCGGAGATTATGGGTTGCCCTTCCGTGAGCACTGCACGAAAGTAACGCTGAACCGGCGCGGGCAAGCCGTCCAGTTCATCCGGGCCATATGCCGTGGGCCCGATGGGGAGGCGTGATGCCTGCAACGTGTCATGCATCTCTTTCGTGGCGGATTGCCAGCGGCGAGAGCCGTATATGGGTGCAACGGCAATGATTGCCACCAGCATGAAAATTACTACCAGGATCATTTTTCATCACCTCTCTGTGCCGCTCCGACACCAAGCCTGCATGCATGTTTGCGATTGTGACAACAGAGCCGTGGTGTTGTCAAGTTGAACAGCCGTATGGGGCATTTATCCGCCGGAGGGATGCCAACGCTTTACCGAACCCTGATTATGTGATAAGAATCACAATGTTCCCATCGACTTCCGTGAGATAGTATATAACAAAGTACCGAACGCAGTCAGGGTAATCGCGGATATCTGCAATCACCGCCCTGCGCGCGGCAAAGGCATATCGTGCGTCTTATCTATAGCCTCATCTCCATCTGTCTGTTTTTTCCCGCTTCGATCCTCTTTGCGTCGGACGATGTGGTGAGTTTCGACCATATCGCCACCATCAATCATCTCATGGAGCGCGCCATTGCCGGCAATCTTATCGCGGGCGGCGTGGTAGTGGTCGGCGACCACACCGGTATCCTTGCCAGTACGGCCCGCGGGCGGCTCACCGCCGCCCCGGATGCGCCGCCGCTCGATGAGCGGACCATCTTCGATCTCGCCTCCCTGACCAAGGTAATCGCGACGACCCCCGCAGTGATGAAGCTGGTGGATGAGGGCAAAATCTCCCTGACGGACCCTCTTTCCCTTTGGTTTCCCGAATTCAAGGGGTCTCCGAGCGAGAACACCACCATCCTCAATCTGCTGACCCACACCTCGGGACTTGCCGACTTCGGCATGAGCACGGACCAGGCCATGGAAAACGCCGTCCTGAAGGCGGCCGGGGAGACGGGGCGGCCACGGCCGGGCAGCAGCTTCAAGTATGCCGATATCAATTTCATCCTGCTGGGAGAGCTCGTCCATCGGGTCTCGGGCAAGACCCTGGACGTCTTTTGCCATGATGAACTCTATGCACCGCTTGACGTTCCCGAGACCATGTTCCTGCCGGCGCCGGATCTTGCGGGCCGGATCGCCCCGACGGTGGGAAGTACCTGCGGGATCGTCCAGGACCGGAACGCGCGCCGCCTCGGCTGTGTGGCGGGCCATGCCGGCCTCTTCAGCTCCGCGCGGGATTTGGCCCGGTTTTCCCGCCTGATGCTGGATGGAGGCGCCATCGACGGCAAACGCATCCTGTCCGAACAGGCGGTGAAACAGATGACCTCCCCGTTGTTGTGCGGCAACGGCACCGTGGTGCGGGGATTGGGGTGGGATATGCATTCCCCCTTTTCGTCGCCCAGGGGGAGATTGTTCTCCGACACCTCCTTCGGCCACACCGGGTACAGCGGTTCTTCCATCTGGATAGATCCGAAGCAGGACCTGTTCGTGATCCTGCTGACAACCCGCCTTAACTACCAGGACATCAGGGCCTTCAATCAACTGCGCAGCGACATTTCCACCATCGCCGTTGCGGAGTTCCGCCAGCCCGGCGACCTTCAACAGGTTACGGCGCTGCTCACGGCGCCTCCCAAGGTCGCACGGGTATCCCCGAGGCTGCACCGCCCCGCACACCGAAGCATCCGGACCGCCTCACACCGCCGCATCAGAATGGTGGCGGCTCTATCCGAAACGCATGCCAAGGGCCACCATCAGCACGGCAAAAAAAGCGGCAAACACCATCGTCGCAAATCACGCGGTCCGTCCAGCCGGGCGTAAAATATCCTTCCTTTGGCCTGGGTTTTTATGGGACTTATGAGACCTATAAAAGATCATAAGTCCCATAGGTCCCATAAGTCCCATAAGTCCTATAAGCCCAATAAGTCCCATGATCGGTTTTGCAGCTTTCACCTTCTCTTTTGATCGAAACTACCAATTTGACCTAACCGGGGCGCCACGCTATAACGTGGGGCCTCATTTCGATCGAACCACAAAGGAGAAGAACATGAAGACCAAGAGAATCATGGCCGCGGTTTCCGTCCTCACCGCCGCCCTTGCCCTTGCCCCGGCCTCGTGGGCGGCCCCCGCAAAACACTCGGGGACCATCACCACCACCGTGGACCTGTCCGCCTACGCTCCGGCGGGAGAAGCGGAATTGTGGCTTCCCTATCCGATCTCGGACCAGGACCAGAAGATCACCGATATCAAGGTCAGCGGCGACTTCGCCGCCTCTGCCGTGTATGCGGATTCCGCCACCAGCACCCCCATGCTGTACGCCCGCTGGGACAAAGGGGCAAAGAGCCGCAAGCTGACCTTCTCGTTCAAGGCCGAACGCAGCGAGGTCATCCGCCGCGACTTCCCCGCCGTGGAAGGGGCCTGGAACAAAGCCGACTTTGCCCCGTATCTGGCAGCCACGAGCCTGGGACCGGTGGACGGAGAGGTGGGCAAGCTGGCCAGAACCATCACCGCCGGCAAGACAACGGTGCTGGAAAAGGCCAAGGCGATCTACGACTGGACCTGTGAGAACACCTACCGCGATCCCAAGACCCGCGGTTGCGGGGCCGGCGACGTGTGCGCCCTGCTCAAACAGCCGGGAGGCAAGTGCGCCGACATCCATTCTGTGTTCGTCGCCCTGGCCAGGGCCGCCGGCGTCCCGGCGCGGGAGGCGTTCGGCATCCGCATGGGGAAGAAGGATATGGTGGATGTGTCCACCTGGCAGCATTGCTGGGCCGAGTTCTACCTTCCCGGCTACGGTTGGGTGCCGGTTGACGCGGCCGACGTGCGCAAGGCCATGCTGGTGGAGAACCTCAAGCTTGACGACGCCAAGACCAAGGAATACCGCGCCTACTTCTGGGGCGGTATCGACCCCTACCGGGTCAAGCTGTCCGCCGGCCGGGACCTGACCCTCAACCCGCCCCAGCCGGGCGGACCGGTTAACTACCTGATGTATCCCTTTGCCAGGGTGGGGGACAAGATCATCGACTCCCTCGATCCGGCCACCTTCAAGTATTCGATCATCTACACGGCGCGATAGCAGCGTGGGTGATACATAAGGAAAGGGCGTGCGAAGGTTGCACGCCCTTTTTTTGTGGGCAGTTCCTGTTACGGTTTCGCGATGTTCGCCACGGTCAGGCGGGAGATGCAGACCAGTTTGTCCCGCTCGTCATGAATCCTGACCTCCCAGATCTGTGTTGTCTTCCCCACATGGATCGGCCTCGTGATGCCGGTCACCCACCCCTCCGTCACCCGGCGGATATGGTTGGCGTTTATCTCCAGCCCCACGATCCTCTGCCGTTCCCGGTCCACGCACAGTCCGGCCGCGATACTTCCCAGGGTCTCGGCCAGGGCGGCCGACGCTCCGCCGTGGAGGATGCCGGCCGTCTGCCGGGTCCTGTCGTCCACCGGCATCCGGGCCTTCAGGTAATCGTCGCCGATCTCCAGATACTCTATCCCCAGGTGTTCTATCAGGGTGTTTCGGGAACGCTCCCTGATCTCTTCCAATGTGGCCGGAGATTTCCAGATAGGCATGGCGGCCTCCTTTCCCCGATGTCGCGGACCTGTTTCGCGTCCCGAGCGGAGAGTCGTGGGAATTGCGGGTACGAACCGACCGCACGGGACATCCGGTCCAATGTTACACGAGAGGTTTTGTTTGTCAAAAGACGGCCCTCCGGCCAAATTGACATTGAGCAATCCCAAGGTATTATTTAACCAGCATTTTGCTGCGTATGCCGAGCGGGGGGACCCTGATCATGAGATATTTTCTGGTGGTGTTTTTTGCCGTGTCCCTCGTTCCGGTCTTTAACCTCCCCTGCATGGCGGCCGGCCCCGATCACGCGGGGGTCGTAAAGTCCGTGGTCGGCGACGTCGCGATCCTGAGAAACGGAACCCCCATAAAGGCGGCGGCACACATGAAGCTCCTGAAGGGGGATCAGATAAGGACAGGAAGCAATGGCAAGGTCGGAATGATCTTCGAGGACGACACCGTGATCTCCGTCGGTCCGGACAGCAGGGTCGTGATAGAGGATTTTTTGTTCCAGCCGAGCGAAAAACGCTTATCCTTCATCACCAGGATCATCCAGGGAACGGTATCCTATCTGTCCGGGCAAATAGCCAAACTGGCACCCAACCTTGTGCGGATCGAAACACCGCAGGCGACGGTCGGCTTGAGAGGGACCCACGTTCTGATAAAGGTCGATTGAACAGGGCAGGGGCATGACGGCCCGATAATTGCGCAGGTGGAGGATATGACAATGGCCCACAGGTTGCGAATGGCTCTGCTTTCCGTTCTGATTGTGGTTGTCGGCGGCTGTGCCGCCGGAACGGTGGTCGTCCTGACGCCGGATCCGGGCGGGAAGACCGGCGCCATCACGGTTTCCAACCAGGCCGGCAGCGTGGATGTCGCATCCCCCAACCAGGCGACCGCGGTCACAAGCAATACCCAGGCGCCCCCCCCTCCGGCCGCCATGAGCCAGGATGCCATCAATGCCCTCTTTTCGGACGCACTCTCGGTACAGCCCAAACCTCCGGTCCACTACCTGCTCTATTTTGAAAAAGACCTTGTGCTTACCCCGGATTCCGCCGGGCTTCTGCCCGGAATCCTGGCAGCCATCAAGGAGCGGGATTCAACCGACATCTCGGTTGTCGGCCATACGGACACGGTCGGGAGCAGGGAGTACAACCTGGCCCTGTCAAAAAACAGGGCGGACTCCGTCAGGGATCTGCTGGTCCGAAAGGGGGTCGATCCCCGGTACATCAAGGTTTCTTCCCACGGAAAGGAAAACCCGTTGATAAAGACGGCGGATAATGTGAGCGAACCGAGGAACCGAAGAGTGGAAGTCGTGGTAAGGTAACGGTCGCGCCGTGAACGATAAAACTCCCGATAATCACTCGAAAAGACTGACAAGGACATTGCAACTCTCCGGACTTTTGTTGAGTCTTGCTGTCGTTGCGGTCTACCTCGTCAATCCCCGCTTTGTCGAATCGATAAACAATAAGGCCACCGACGCCATTCTCTCTTTTCCCGGTAGAACAGCCGTATCCGGCGCCGTGGTGATGGTTGACATCGACGATGCGAGCCTGGCGAAATATGGCCAATGGCCGTGGCCCAGGTACCGCCTGGCGAAGCTGCTGCAAAAAATCGAGGCGCTGGGAGCGGGAAGCGTCGGCCTCGACCTGATCCTGGCGGAAGCGGACCGCACGTCGCCCGGCATTTGGCAATCCGTCATCGGGCGGGAACTCGGTTACAAGATCGACATGTCGGCGGTTACCCCGGGGTTGATCGATCATGACCGGTACCTGGCGGAAACTCTGGCAAAGGGGCCGTTCGTCCTCGGTTACGAATTTCTCTTCACCAAGAGCACGTGGTGGAAATCCTGCCGCCTGCATCCGCTCAATACCCTCTGGGTCAACAGCAAGGATTCGGAACTGGTCAAGTCGGGGTTTTTTTCTGCCCAAAGCGTCGTCTGCAACCGCACGCTGTTTTCCGACGCCGTATCCTACTCGGGGTTTCTCAATGCGACCCCGGATTCGGACGGGATTCTCAGGCATGTCCCGGTCCTGATCGGGTTTGAGGGTAAGCTGTACCCATCCTTCGCTCTCGCGACGTTGATGCAGTCGGGAAAGATTACCCAGATACGGATAGAGCAAAGAGCGAACGGCCTTCTGGACCTTGCCGCCGGCGGGGCGGTCATCCCGATCGACCGGCAGGGAAACGTGACCATCAATTTCGGCGGCAGCCCCGGAGACGTTCAACGGGTCTCCGCCGCCGACCTTCTGGACGCGGACAGCCGGGTTGCGGCGGCCCGTTTCAAAAACAAGATTGTGCTGGTCGGCTCATCGGCCTCGGGGGTGGGTAAAATTTACCAGACCCCCGCACGGAAGGTCGCTTCGGATGTGGAACTCCAAGCGCGTCTGCTGGAGAACCTGCTGACCGGCCGGGTCGCCGTCCGTTCCGCCGACTTCATCATGTGGGAAGCCCTGGCCGGTCTTCTCGCCGCGGTTTTGGTCTGTTTTCTGATCGCCAACATGGAAATTCTCGCGAGCGGGTTGACCGCCGCGACGGCCCTTATTGTCTTCTGGGCCGGGGCCGGCGCGCTGTTTCAGAGAACAGGGGTGTTACTCTCCCCCGTACTGCCGACCTCCCTGGTCGTGCTCAACTATACGGTCCTGACCATTCTGAAGAGTTGGAAAAAACAACAGTATTCGAGACATCGGGCCGATGATGCCCTGCTTCTGCTCAAAAGCAGTGAAGACGACCTCAATTCCATCATAAAATCAGTTCCCGATATCATCTTCCGGCTGGATTCCCATGGCCGGATCACCTTCATAAGTCCCGCCATCTCCAAGTACACGGACGCACCGGACAAACTCATCGGTCAACCGATTTTCGATCTGGTCGCACCGGATGATCTTGATAAGGCCAAGTACCGGCTCAACGAGAAACGCACCGGCGAGAGGGCCACCTATGACTTGGAAATCCGGCTGCTGCTGCCGCATCATCATGACGGAGACGGCGAAGAGATGGGCCATTTCAGCGTATCGGCCGAAGGCCTCTACCGTGGAGACACCCCCGCCGCTTCGAATTTTGTGGGGACCCAGGGGATAATACGGGACATCACGGAACAGAAAAAACTTGAAGAGCGGTTACTGCGCGCCCAAAAAATGGAGGCCGTGGGAAACCTTGCCGCAGGGGTCGCCCATGATCTGAACAATATCCTGTGCGGATTGGTCGCGTATCCCGAGCTGCTGCTGCTCGAATTGCCCCAGGACAGCCCTTTGCGGGATAAGATAGCAGCCATCCAGAAGACCGGCCAAAAAGCCGCCGAGATCGTGGAAGACCTTCTGTCGCTGGCCCGCCGCGGGGTCAAGGTCTCCGAAATCATCAACCTCAACACGGTCGTATCCGACTATCTTGCCTCCCCGGAATTTGCCAAAACAAGGCAAGACCATCCGAATGTCACGATTGAAAGCGATCTTGCCCCGGACCTCATGAACGCCACAGGCTCCCGCGCCCAATTCTCAAAGGCAATCATGAACCTTCTGAACAATTCGGCAGAGGCCATGCCCGCGGGAGGCGCGATCCGTGTCTCGACATACAACAGGTACCTCGATATGCCGCTGGAGCTTTACGAGATGATCCCGGCGGGCGAATATGTCTGCGTAAGCGTCGCCGACGAAGGCGTCGGGATTGCCAAAGAGGATTCGAAAAGGATCTTTGAACCGTTTTACAGTAAAAAAACGATGAAACGGAGCGGCTCCGGGTTGGGAATGACCGTTGTCTGGGCGACCGTGAAAGACTACAACGGCTACATCGATCTGCAAAGCAGAGAGGGAGAGGGTACGCAGATCGTTTTGTACGTGCCGGCCACACGGGAAAATGAGGATGCGAATCCGCGCAGGATGGGCCTGGAGGAATACCTGGGCACGGAACGGGTCCTCGTTGTCGACGACATGCCGGAACAGGCCGAAATTGCAACCAGGATGCTGGCAAAACTCGGATACGACGTCGCCTCCGTGGCCAGCGGCGAAGCGGCCCTTGAAAGTATTCGCCGCAACAAGCCCGACCTGGTCGTCCTGGATATGATAATGCCGGGCGGGATGGACGGATTGGACACCTACAAGCGGATCATCGAAATCCACCCCGGCCAGCGAGTCGTCATCACGAGCGGATTCTCCGAGTCCGAACGGGTCAAGGCGGCGCAGCAATTGGGCGCGGGGAGCTATGTCCGGAAGCCTTACACCATGGAGAAATTCGGGGTTGCGGTAAGGAAGGAGTTGGATAGGGGGACGTAACGGCCCGCCTGACGGCAGCCACGCGGACGGCTGCCGGTTATGTCTTTTCCTGAAACGGGCCCGGGACTCCCGGCTGTTCCCGGACAACAGGAGCCGTGTCCGGGGTATACCCCTTTGACAATCCTCCGTTACGGCGGTAGAGTTTCAAACAGCGCGGCGGCCTTATCGATTCAGGCCAACATGCACAGAAAAGCGCCGCAAGCACCCAGCTCTTATGTGCGGCAAAGGAGGCGCGATGGGCGAAATAGTCTCGGCCCGCGCCCTGATGGGCATCTCTCTTGGCTTTCACATCATCTACTCGACCATCGGGGTCGGGCTGCCGCTCTTGCTGATGCTCGCCGAATGGCGGTCGCTCAGAACCGGGGACGAGACCTACCACCAGCTTGCCCGGCGCTGGATACGTCCCGCGGGGGTCCTGTTCGCCATCGGCGCGGTCTCCGGCACCATTCTTTCCTTCGAGTTGGGCTTTCTGTGGCCCCGGTTCATGGCGTTCAGCGGCCCCCTCATCGGTCTCGCCTTTTCCATGGAGGGTTTTGCCTTCTTTACCGAGGCCATCTTCCTCGCCCTCTACATCTACGGCGCCCGAAGGCTCTCCCGCGGCATGCTCTTCTTCTGCACCATCCCCCTCACGCTTGCCTCTGCCGTCTCGGCGGCATTCGTCATCAGCGCCAATGCCTGGATGAATACCCCTGCCGGTTTCAGTATTGTGAACGGGGCCCTTGCCGATATCCACCCCCTCCGGGCCTTTGCCAACCCGGCATGGGCCCACGAGGCGGTGCACGGGACCCTGGCGGCATACGTGGCAACCGGTTTCGCCGTGGCCGGCGTGTCCGCGGCGGCTCTGTTGCGCGGCCGCGACCGCGCTGTCAATACATGCGCCCTGAACCTGTCCCTGGCCGTTGCCACCGTATGCCTCCCGCTCATGCTGATCTCCGGGGATTGGGCCGCCACGACCCTGGCCGTGCAGCAGAAGCCCAAGCTGGCGGCCATGGAGGCCCTGTTCGTCACCACCAGGGGCGCGCCGCTCGTCGTCGCCGGCTGGCCGGACCCCGCTTCGGGGAAGGTGCTGTACGGGATCGAGATCCCCAAACTTTTAAGCTTCCTGGCCCACCGCGATCTCGATTCCGTCGTGGAGGGGCTCGACGCCTTCCCCCCGGGCACCACCCCCGACCCGCGGCTTGTCCACCCCTTCTTCGACCTGATGGTGGGCTCCGCCTTCATCATGATCGGGGCCGCCGCCTGGTTCTGGTGGCTGCGCTGGCGGCGCAGGGATATAGCGCAGGACACCTGGCTGCTGCGGACGCTCCTGTTCGCCTCCCCGTTCGGCATGATCGCCCTGGAAAGCGGCTGGCTCGTCACCGAATTCGGCCGCCAGCCGTGGATTGCCCAGGGGCACATGCGCGTGGCCGAAGGCGTGACGACCCAGACCGGCATCGGACTCGTACTGTTCACCTTCCTCATGGTCTACCTGGCGCTTACCGCCGGACTCCTGTGGCTTCTGTTCAGGCCGGCCGCGGCGGGAAAAGGGCTGGAAACGGCAGCGGAGGGGCGGCATGGGAACTCTTGAGAACCTGGCGGGCGGGGCCGTTTTCCTCGGGCTGGTCATGTACGCGGTTTTCGGCGGCGCCGACTTCGGCGGCGGCATCTGGACCGCCCTTGCCTCCGGTCCCCGCGCCCGGCAGCAGCGGGACAGCCTCTTTCACGCCATCGGACCGGTGTGGGAGACCAATCACGTCTGGCTCATCTTCGTGGTGGTGACGCTGTTCACCTGCTTTCCCACGGGATTCAGCGCCCTCTTTACCGTACTTTTGGTCCCCATCGTGGTCGCCCTGATCGGTATCAACTTCCGGGGAGCGGCCTTTGCCTTCCGCCACTTCGGCAGCCAGAGGGGGGAACACATCCCCTTCGTGGCCGGCATCTTCGCCATTTCGAGCATCCTGACCCCCTTCGCCCTGGGCATGGCGGTGACCGCATCGGTCACCGGGAAGATCATACTCGTCGGCGGGCAGGCGCATGCGGCGCCGTGGTTCTGGCTCAGCCCGTTCACCCTGGTGGG
Organism: Geobacter sp. AOG2; assembly: GCF_019972295.1. Taxonomy (NCBI): domain Bacteria; kingdom Pseudomonadati; phylum Thermodesulfobacteriota; class Desulfuromonadia; order Geobacterales; family Geobacteraceae; genus Geobacter; species Geobacter sp. AOG2. Next base: position 2,623,130 of record NZ_BLJA01000001.1, on the reverse strand, counting down.
AGGGCTGGTGGGGATGGCCGTCTGCGCCTACCTGGCGCCGATCTACATGACGGTGCGCACTACGGGGGAATTGCAGGGGGATTTCAGGCTGCGGGGGATGATCGCCGCCTGGACGCTCGGCATCCTGACCACCGCGGAGGTCCCCGTCGCCATGATGGAGGCCCCCGTCTTCGCCGGGCGCCTCATGGGCTCGGAGGCGGCCTTGTGCGTCTCATTGGCCGTGATCTTCGGCATCACGACCCAAATACTTCTCTGGCGGCGTCGGTTCCTGTGGGCTCAGGTCTGTGCCGCGGGGACCGTCGCCATGACGCTCGCCGGCTTCGCGGCGGCCGTGTTCCCGGACTTCCTCGTGGGGCAGCTTGCCCTGGCGGCAGCGGCGGCGCCCCACGCCACGCTCGTCGCCTATTTCATCATCCTCGTGGTCGGCACCGTCATCCTGGTGCCGTCCCTGCTGTTCCTCTACCTGACGTTCCGCGGGGAGCCGGATACGGAACTGCCCCGATGAGAAGGTGACGGGGCGCGGGCCGGACAGGAGCATCAACCCTTTCCCTGACGGCTCCTGTGCAGGTGGATCAGGACTTCACGAACTTCATTGCCGCCGAATTCATGCAATAGCGCAACCCCGTGGGTTTGGGGCCGTCATCGAACACGTGGCCCAGATGGGCATCGCACCGGGCGCACCTGACTTCCGTCCGTTTCATGAAAAGGCTGTCGTCTTCGCGGGTCGCTATGTTTTCCGGGGCGATGGGCTGCCAGAAGCTCGGCCAGCCGGTGCCGGATTCGAACTTGGTCTCCGAGCTGAACAGGTCGTTGCCACAGCAGATGCACTGGTAGATGCCGTGGTCATGGTTGTTCCAGGTCGCGCCGCTGAAGGCCCGTTCCGTTCCCTCTTCACGGGTGACATGATACTGCTCCGGCGTCAACAGCCTGCGCCATTCGGCATCGGTCCTGATAACCCTGTCGCTCATGATATATCCCTTCCCGGCTGCGGAATATAACCGGATTCGTGCAGGCGCGGCTTCTCCGGAAGCCATGGAAGCGGCGTCAGCTTCCGGAAGGTGCGCCTTTCTGTTGCAGGCGGTAATGATGGTGCATAACCCGCCGACGAGAAACAATCTGCGTGACAGCATGATATCCTCCCCAGGACACGGTCAGTGTCCTGCCTGGTTGCCCCACAGCTCTTTCAGCCTGTTGTCCCGGCCGCAGCTTGAGCGATAGAATCTGTACCTGATGGGGTTCTTTTTGTAGTAGTGCTGGTGATATTCCTCTGCCGGGTAGAATTCGGTGGCCGGGGTTATCTCGGTGACGATCTGTCCCGGAAACGGCTTGTTCATTTGAAGGGCCTCCCTGGACTTCAAGGCCGCTTTTCGCTGTTCCTCCGTGTGGTAAAAGATCGCGCTGCGGTATTGGTGTCCCGAGTCGCAGAACTGGCGGTCTTTCACGGTCGGATCGATATTGTGCCAATAGACGGCCAGCAACTTCTCATAGCCGATTTTCGACGGGTCGTAGATGATCTGCACCGATTCGGCATGGCCGGTCCCGCCGGCCGAGACCTCCTCGTAGGTGGGATTTTTCTTGTGGCCGCCGGTATACCCGGACGTCACCGAAACAACACCGGGCAACTCGTCGAACGGGTGTTCCATGCACCAGAAACAACCCCCGGCAAACGTGGCCGTTTCCAGTTTGCCCTGAACCGGTTGACCGGTCTTTGCCGTATCCGCCGTTGAATTCGAACGGACCGCGAAAACTGCCGCCGATAAGGCTATGAGTACCCCGGTTATAAGGATCGCGTTTCTCATTTTTTGTTCTCCATTCCCCGTTCCCGGCCCGCGCTTTGTTCGGTACCGATCATTATTCGCCGCGGCAGGAGTATGACCTCTTCGCGCGGCCGCTGACGGCTTTTGCGGTCTCTCCAGCTGCCGCTCCCGTAACCGCGGGCGCTTCTTGTTTCATCCCTGCCGACAATCGCCAAGCCGGAGGAACGCTGGAACGCAACTATGAGCTTCTTGTCCAACATCTCGTCCAGATCCTCGCCGCATATCACGCCCAACGAACCGTTGACAAAAACGACTGGAATTTTCATGGCCATTCACCACCTTGCTCTCGTGATCGGGAGACTACCCTTACGGGTAACCTTCTCTCTGAATCAACGGTAGCAAGAAAAGGTAAAGCAATAATATCGAGTGTGTAAAGCTATGGTAAAGGATGCACCGGGGAGGGGAGGGTGAACCAGACGCGGGTCCAGGCGGTATCGCTCTCAGCGCCGACGTGCCCGCCGTGGGCTTCTATCAATTCCTTTACGATCGCCAGGCCGATGCCCGCGCCGCCGTCATTGCGCGACCGGGAACGCTCCGCCCGGAAAAACCGCTCGAAGATGAACGGGAGGCTTTTTTCGTCAATGCCTCCGCAACGGTTGGCAACTACGGTCTTGATGCCGTCGGCGGTCCGGGAGGTCGAAATGGTAACGGTTCCATGGGCGGGGGTATACTTCCAGGCATTGTCCACCAGGTTGCGGATGGCCTGGAGCAGTTTGTCCCTGTCGGCAGTCACCATCTCGCTGCCGGGTTCCAGGCGCCATTCCACCGCTATCTCCTTTTCCCGGAAATTCGGCTGGTACAGATCGACGATCTGATGAAGCTGCAGGTGCAGGGATATTTCCTGCCGGTCCAGATAGGCCCTTGCCGCATCGGCCCTGGCCAGTTGCTGCAGGTCTTCCACCAGGCGGACCAGGCGCATGGATTCGTTTTCCAGGATCGTGAAGGTTTCCCGCGAAGCGGGTATGACGCCGTCGCTCATCGCTTCCATGCAGCCGCGAAGGTTGGTCAGGGGGGTGCGCAATTCATGGGCGATATCGGCCACCATGTTCTTGCGCAGCCGTTCGATCTTTTCAAGGCTGTCGGCCATCTGATTGAAGGACCGGGCAAGTTGCCCCACTTCGTCCGAGGAGACCACGTCCACACGCTCGGTGTAATTGCCCTTGGCCACTTGCCTGGTAATGGCGCTCATCTGGAAAAGCGGCCGCAATAACTTGCGGGTCAGGAGGAAATTCAGGATCAGGGCGAGAGCCAGCGCGGCGAGTGAGGCCCAGATCAGATACCGGTGAATGGCCGTGAGGAACATGCGGTGGGAATCGACCGGGTCGATGTGGTACTGCTTCATGAGGACGGTGAAATAGTCGGCCGCCAACTGGTCGACGGCAAACCAGACCAACAGGATTATGACCGCGATGACCGGCACGGTGTTGCCGATCAGCAATTTCCAGAGCAGGCGCCGCCTCACGTGTCCCCCTGCGCTGCGATGTCATTGTTGAAGCGGTAGCCGTAGCCCCTGACCGTAAGAATATACTGGGGCATGGACGGGTCTTGCTCGATCTTCTGACGGAGTTTGCCGATGTGGACGTCGATGACCCTGTCGATAACCGCAATGCCGTCCTGATAGCAGTAATCCAGAAGCTCTTCGCGGGAAAACGCCTTCCCCGGCGAACTCATCAGCGCCTGCAGGAGCTTGTATTCGAATGACGTCAAGGTAAGCGGCCGACCGTCGAGCATGACGCTATGTTTGACGGAATCCAGCTCCAGGCCGCCGAAGGACAGGGTATCGCCGGGGGTTTGGGCCGGGACCGCCCCCGTCCTCCGCAGGATCGCTTTCACCCGTTCCACCAGTTCCCTGAGGCTGAACGGCTTGACGACGTAATCATCCGCCCCCATTGCCAGGCCCGTTACCCGGTCGATTTCTTCCTCGCGAGCGGTGAGCATGAGAATGGGGACATTGGATACCTTCCGCAACGCCCGGCAAATCTCCCATCCATCCAGCCCCGGCAACATGATGTCGAGGATCACGAAAACCGGCTTGTTCTCCTCGAACAGGGAAAGACATTTCCTGCCGTCATGGGCGAGGACGGTCGAAAACCCTTCGCGTTCCAGGTATGCCGCAACCAGTGAAGCGGTGGTGTGATCGTCCTCGGCGACAAGTATCGTCCCGCGGTCGTTGCCTGGCATGTTCGGGGACTCCTTTTCCGGTATCAACATCTTGTATCAAGTGTAACGCAAAACCGTTCGGTTCGCCCGGTTAATTTCACCAGCGTTCCGTGCGGTCAGTCGCGGGAAGTCGTTCCCTTGCTGTTTTGGCCGATGCCAAGGCGCGGCGACGCAGGTGCAGCACGGCCTGCATCAAGGAGTGCAGCGGTCGAAAGAGCCGCAATGACGAGTGCGAGCCAACCGCACGGGAGACGAGGTGAAGGGTGGTGTCGGACCGGCGCATCCCGGCAGATTCGGCCTTACACGCTTTTTTTACGCAATTACTTGCCTGTTTTGCAAAATGCGGTACCATTTTAAGTAATTGTTTATAAAGAATAATTTATTAATAAAAACGAGCAGAAAGAATATTTTTCCCGCATAAAATAATTATATTGCACAAAAAATAAAAAGCTGTTATTAAATAGTGTAATTGGTATGCAAACAATATTTTACGCAAAAAATGGTATACAAAATAGGTCCCGGCTGGCAGTCTTATAACATATTGAAAAAAGGAGAGTTATGTTTGAAACAAACTCAAGCTATACTGTCCAGTCAGTCAAAAAAGCGTTTGAATTGCTTGATTTTCTCTCTGAGCAAGCGACCCCTGCCGATCTGCCGCATCTGGCGGCCAAGGTGGGTATAACCCGCAATAAGACATACCGGATTCTGATGACGCTGGCAGAGGATGGCTTTGTTGACCGCGACCCGGTTAGCGGCTGTTATCATTTCGGTGTCGGTTTGAACTCGGTGCTGCTTGCCCAGAAAATTCTGAGCCATTCCAGTGTGATCAACCTGGCGCATCCTGTCATGGAAAGCCTCGCCAGGCAGCTTGACGAGGCGGTTTATATGACGGTCATCAGGGGGGATGAGGTGCTGTTCCTCGACATGGTCGATTGCGATCAGCAAATCAAGGCCAAGCCGATGATCGGGGAAAAGTTCCCGTTTTTTACCAATGCGGCCGGCAAGGTTATCAAGGCCCTCGAATCGAGGGAACTGCCGGAATGGTTGCCCACCACGAGGCGCGGGAAATCGAAGAATATGCCCGACCCCCAGAAACTCGCCTCGGAGTTGTCTGAAATACGTTCGAATGGCGGCGTTGCGATTGATCGCGACGGCCTTGGCGAAGGGATAAGCAGCGTCGCCGTAGCGGTAAAGGACTACGCCGGCAAGGTCATCGGGGCGGTAACCCTGCTCGCACCTTCGTTCAGGATGGTCCAGGAGCGTATTGAAAAGGAAATCGTTCCTTCGCTTTTAGTGAGTGCTGCGCTGATTTCCGCCAAATTTGGGTATATGCCGGCGACGCTCGGTTAAGCAACGTTGCGTGCCTGATGATTGCGGTCAAATTACAAGAAAGGAGATACATGCCGAAAACATGGAATCTGAAACGTATCACACCATCAGTGATAGCACCGGTACGCCAACAAAAGTAAGAATCATCCCAAAAGGAGGAAGCTATGTCGGAATCAATCGCAATCAAGATTCATAACGATCCCAGGTTTGCAAAACTGGTCAAAGAGCGTGACAGGCTCGGCTGGATACTCTCGGCAATTGTCTGCGTGATGTACTTCGGCTTTACCCTGATGATCGCCTATACCCCCGGCATTCTCACGGCGCCGATTGCCGCCGACAGTGTTATCCCGATGGGTATGCCGATAGGCATCGGCATCATTGTGATGTCGTGCATACTGACGGGCATCTATGTGTACAAGGCGAACAATACGTATGACCCGATCATGCGTGAAATCATGGAGGAGGCAACCAAATGAAAACAGCGAAAACCATCCTCACCTCCCTGATGTCCTCTGCCGCGTTGTTTGTCGCCAATATTGCCCAGGCAATGACCGTCGATTCCGGTCCCGCCCCCGCCGCACCGGCGGCGCCGCCCCCGGTTAACTGGCATGCGATCAGCATGTTCGTCGTCTTCGTTGCCATTACCCTGGTGATCACGTACTGGGCTGCGAAACGGACCAAGACCGCCGCCGACTTCTATGCCGCCGGCCGCGGCGTCACCGCCTTCCAGAACGGCTTGGCCATGGCCGGCGACTATATGTCCGCCGCCTCGTTCCTGGGTATCGCCGCCCTGGTTTACTTCAACGGCTTCTACGGCCTGATCTTCTCCGTCGGCTGGCTCGTCGGGTGGCCGATCATCCTGTTCCTGGTCGCCGAAAGGCTCCGCAACCTGGGCAAGTACACCTATGCCGACGTCGTCACGTTCCGGCTCCAGCAGGGTCCGGTGCGTACCATGGCGGCCATCGGCGCACTGATCGTCGTCGTCTGGTATCTGATCGGCCAGCTGGTGGGCGCCGGGCAGTTGCTGCACACCTTGGTCCCGCAGATTTCCTATACGGTCTCCATCGTCATCGTCGGCATACTGATCACCCTCTACGTAACGTTCGGGGGCATGAAGGCCACCACCTGGGTGCAGATCATCAAGGCCGGCCTGCTGCTGGGCGGTGCGACCCTGATGGCGTTAGGCGTCATGGTCCACGAGGGCTTCAGCTTCGCGAAACTGTTCTCCGACGCCGTCGCCCTGCATCCCAAACATATGGCGATCATGCAGTCAGTGGTAAAAATCGGAGCCAAGGCCAACCCGATCGAGTCGATCTCGTTGGGTCTCACGCTGATTTTCGGTACCGCCGGTCTGCCCCACATCCTGATGCGCTTCTTCACCGTTACCGACTCCAAGGCGGCGCGTAAATCCGTTCTGTACTCGACCTGCTTCATCGGCTACTTCTACATACTCACGTTCATCATCGGTTTCGGCGCCATCGTGATGGTTGCCAACAACCCGCAGTACGTAGTCGACATCACCAAGAACATCCTCAACCTCAAGGGCGGCGGCAACATGCCGGCCGTGTACCTGTCCCACGCCATCGGCGGTGACTTCTTCCTCGGCTTCATCGCGGCGGTTGCCTTCGCAACCATCCTCGCCGTCGTTTCCGGTTTGACCATGGCCGGTGTTTCGGCCTTGTCCCACGACATCTATGCAAACGTGATCAAGAAGGGGAAAGGGGACGAGAAAACGGAAGTCTTCGTCTCCAAGATTTGCGTTATCGGCTTCGGTGTCCTCTCCATCCTCCTTGGCATACTCTTCGAGAAGCAGAACGTTGCCTACATCGTGGCGCTGACCTTCTCCATCGCCGCGTGCACCAACTTCCCCATTCTGGTGCTTTCCGTCTTCTGGAAGGGGTTGACCACCCGCGGCGCCGTGATGGGTGGCTATACCGGCATCTTCGGTTCCATCGGCCTGCTGATCGTCGGCCCGACCGTATGGACCAAGATACTCGGCATGGGGCCGGCAATCTTCCCCTATGACTTCCCGACCTTCGTCGTCCTGCCGCTGGTGCTCATCGTTGCGTATTTTGTGTCGGTAACCGACAGCAGCGCGAGCGCACAGAAAGAGCGTGAGGCGTTCAAAGCCCAAATGCTTCGTGCCGAAACCGGCCTGGGTGCCGAGAAGGCTGCTTCTCACTGAGTTTAGGCGGTATTCTTCATGCAAAAGGCTGCCGGAAATTTTCCGGCAGCCTTTTTTTTTCAGGGTGGGGCGTCGAGCCTGCGGTGAAGGGAGGGAAGCCGCCGGTTGATTGATCGTTTCCCCTCCGGGGCGATCTTGTCGTTACGCGGCGGCCCCGGCCCGCTTCCAGCGCCGATGCACCCAGTACCACTGGGTCGGGTGCGACACCACGAAATCCTCCACATAGCGCGACAGGGCCTGGGTATCCTCCTGGATGCCCTCATCGCTCATGTCGCCGCTGAAGAGGTGTTCCGGGTAAAAGGAGAGCACATGCCGTTCGCCCTCGCGATAGAGGAATACCGGGACGAGCGGTACGCCGCTCTTTTTGGCGATGATTACCGGGGCCTTGGAGCCCCAGGCCTTGCGGCCCAGGACATCGATCAGGTACCCCTCCTCGGGGAAGACCGCCTGGTCGGCCAGGATGCCGACCATCTCCCGGTTGCGCAACGCCGCGAGAATGCCCTTCAATGCACCTTGCTTGTAGATCAGCCTGCTGTTGAAGCGTGAGCGCATCCGCTCGACCATGCTGTTGAGATAGGGGTTGTTCTGGCGGCGGGCGACCCCGGAAACCTCTTTGCCGAAGAGGCTGCTGAGCGTCAGGGACATGAGTTCCCAGTTGCCGCAATGGCCGCTCAGAAAGATCAGGCCCTTCCCCTTTGCCCTGGCCGCCTCGTAGTTTGCCCAACCGCGTATCTCGATATTATCGATGACCTCCACCCCCCGGCCGTGGTACAGCCGGCAGATTTCCATCAGGGATCTGCCCAGGTTCTTGAATGTTTCCCGTGCGAGCCCCGGTGCGTCGTCGCAGGGCGAATTCCAAAGCCGGTGGGCCTTCATGAACGGGAGGGAATGGTTGATGTTGTCGATGATGACGGCGCGGCGTTTGGGGACGATATAGGGGATGAGAAGTCCCGCCAGCGCCCCCAGGCGGCAGGTCAGAGAGGCGGGCAGGAGAGCGGCTGCCAGGGTGAGGCAATATATGACGGCCGTTTGAATGGCCCAGAAGATATGTTTCAGCACGCATCGGCGCTTTTCGGCGCCCCCCGGTCCCCAATGTGCGCACCGGTGGAACAGGCGGCAAAAACGCCGCGCACTCTGTATTTTAGTATCATCATCATATGGTTAGCATACACTACCCGGCGAAAAGGTTCTAGGCAATTACGACAAAAGACCCGAAACCAAAGCACAATTGCACATTATGTTCACAAATGTTTCACATCCGTCACAATGTTCCGCCCACATTACCCCAATGAGCTCCCCCAAGGCGTTATGCAACAGCCTGTCAACGAGGTGCGCTTTTTCGTCGTCGTACCCGATTTGATCTTGCAGGGGAGGATGGTGAACGGCTAAAAGGAAACACCGAGTTTGACGCTGAGGCCCCCAAGGCAGGCGACCTCCTGGTGGGGAGCATTCGGTCGCATCCGGTTGTCCTGGGGGCTGCCGCCCGCGTCGTAGATGAAGGTGACCGACATCCTGTTGAAGCGGACCATGACGTTACCGTCATCGTCCAGGGCCAGACGGGTCTGTTTGGTGGAACGGGCCTGCGGGTGAGATTGGTTGAGTTGTTGCGGATCGGCCAACCTTAAATGGACCAGGTTTTCGGCTCGGGCGGGCAAGGCGGAGGCAAACAGGCACAGTGCGGTACCCAGTGCGGCGGCCATGAACAGGCAGGGTGTTGGGCGACGGTGCTGCTTTGCTCGCATACGTTCTACCTTCCCTTCTTCCCTGCTGTGGGCACAAAAAAAGCCGGGTCGCCAATATCATCTCGATATTTCGGCGACCCGGCTGTCTCGGTGAGACCCTTGGGCTTTCCGTCCCATCCTCGCGGATGGTTTAGTATTGTCGATATCCTTCTGTTTTATGATCTCACCTTACCTTTTCCTGCGCAGATAATATGTGACGGCCGTCACATCCGGACGGGTTTGCCTGTTTTTAGTTCCCTGCGGCCCGAGGCTGTAGGCTTGATCAGACCCCTGGCGATGAGGCGTGTGAGGCGCTCCGGGAATCGTCCTTCTTCTCCTCGGCATCGTTTTTCCAAACGCCTCATGTCTGCTTTCAAGGGGCGTCAGCACATTTTATTTGCGTTCACCCCCTTCAGACGGATTATAATGTAAAAAAAGGGGGAAAGCTTATACCGGGAAAGGGGGAAGAACCATGGTGATCTTCATGTTACTCTTTATCGGCGGAACGGTTTTGCTTCTCGAATCGGTATGGGGAAGGCACCTCAAACATGTCGATTCGCATCATTTCGATTTAATGGCTGGAGACGAAGGCGACGATTAGTCCTGTCCGGCCAGGTGCACCGGCAGTTCAAAGTACGTGGCGCAGAGGCCGCTCCGGATGGGGGCGGCCTCTGTTTGACCCGGAGCGGAAAATAGCTGTTTCCGCAATCGGGTTTCCAACCCGGACCATGCCTGCTATAGTCGCGGTTATCTTATCCACGAAGGAGATTCAGTGAAAACATTCCTCGCCTTTATCTTGGTGGCAGGTATGCTGCTTTCCACGGGCGCCGGTGCGCATGCCGCCATGGAAATTATCGGTATGAGCGGCAAAGCCCCGGTGGCTTTCGGTACCTTCGTGGAAGACATCGGGCGATCCCAGGTGGTCTTTATCGGCGATACCCACGACGACAGCCGTGTCCACGCCAAACAGCTGGAAATCATACGGGCGCTTTATGCCAAAAACCCCCGATTGGCCCTGGGGCTCGAGATGTTCACCACGGATAACCAAAGGTATCTCGACGACTGGACCAGGGGGAAATTGGACGAGAAAGAGTTTGCCGCCATCTACGCCAGGAATTGGTCCTACGGCTGGAACCTGTACCGGGACCTGTTTCTCTTTTGCCGCGACAATCAGATCCCCCTGATTGCCCTTAACGTACCGAAAAGGATCATAGCCAACGTGGTAAGGCGGGGCGCCGCGTCGCTCAGCGAGAGCGACAGGAGCGAATTGCCGCCGGGGCTCCGCTGGACTTTGCCCCCCCGCCAGGCCGAATACCTGAGGCGCATCAGGCAACAGGCGTTCGGCAACGCCCCACCGCCGGTTCCCGCCGTCAATTTCGAAGAGGCGCAGGCGCTTCGCAACAGCACCATGGCCTACACCATCGTCAAGTACCGGCGCGAATTCCCCGAGCGCAAGGTCGTGGTGATCGCGGGAACGTGGCATGCCATCAAGAACGGGGCGCCGGAATGTCTCAAGGACTTCGGAGGCGCCACGTATAAGGTGGTGCTGCCGGACCTGGTCGAATTCGACTGGCTGAAGCCAACCGCCGATGACGTGGACTACCTCATGCCCAGAGGCAATTAGTGTTTGTGCGGCAACTGCCGACACCTGGTGAAAACCGACCGAAATCGACTGCGAAAGCCGGAAAATGAATTCATCGTTACGAACTGAAATCACCACGATTTTGATTATGGCCGCGGTCCTGTTTGCCGGGGCCGGCAACGCGGCAACCGCCCCCCTTCCGGTTTCGCCGGTCCAGAGCGTCGATCTGGCGCGCTATATGGGGGTCTGGTATGAAATTGCGCGGTTCGATCACTTCTTCCAGGAAGGATGCCGGGGAAGTACCGCCACATATACCTTGTTACCCAGCGGTGAGGTCGAAGTGATCAACCGTTGCGTCGATGAAAAGGATAACAGCCGGCGTGAAGCGAAGGGGCGGGCCTGGTCGGTCGATCCCCAGGGCAACGCCCGCTTGAAGGTAAGTTTTTTCTGGCCGTTCAGGACAGACTACTGGATCATCGATCTGGGGCCGTCATACGAGTACGCCGTGGTCGGTTCGCCCAATCGGAAGTACCTCTGGGTGCTGGCCCGCAAACCGGTGATGGAGAAGGATGTTTACCAGCATATCCTTGACCTGGTAGCCAAACAGGGGTTTCCCCTGGAGAAGTTGGTTCGCAAACCCTGAAGCCAGGCGGGCGGCCCCGCCGGGTCGCCCCTTGACAGGGGGCGATGTCCCGCGTCAAAGGCCCCCGCGCATGCCTTTTTCTTCCCGTTTCCGCACCATTCCTACAAATCCGCACTTCACGCGTTTCCCCGCGGCCATGCCCCCCTCTGTGCTTTTGCACTTTTGCAAAACCCGATTTGCAGTTATGCAAATGCCCGCCATAGCCGCACTAACAGTTTGAACTGGCAGGATTATAGTTTTTTCCGTCTTCCTGTTGCGTAAATCGTCAAAGCCGGTTTTTGCAATGCTGCAAAACGGGCGGGAGGGGGCGGTTTTGTGCCTTAGAACGTAACTTGCCGTAATGTAACGATATTTGTGTGAATACAAAAATATATAACGTTGGTATGCTACTTGCTGAATGATCAGAGAGCGAAATAACATATCGCAAAACGAAATAGGAGGATGAAATGAGTGACATGAAACTGGGAAATCCTGCGGTAGTCGGCCTCGCTGGTTTTGGAATGACAACAATGGTGCTGCAATGCCATAACCTGGGCTGGTGCGGTATCGCTCCCGTCCTCTGGCTCGGGCTCTGCTTCGGCGGTTCCGCCCAACTCATCGCAGGACTGATGGAATTCAAAACCGGCAACAACTTCGGTTTTTGCGCCTTTACCGGTTATGGAGCTTTCTGGATTTCCCTTTGCCTCATGGTGATCTTCGGGAAGAACCCGGAACTGGTCAAAGCCTACCCGACGCTGGCATTTTCCGCCAACGATCTCGGATTCTTCCTGGTAGCATGGACCATCTTCACCTTCATCCTCTTCGTCGCCTCGATGAAACATCATGCGACCCTGGCCTTTATCTTCCTTACCCTGCTCCTCGGCTTTATCGGTCTTGACCTGAAAGAGCTCGCCGGCAGCGCCCTCGCCGGGACCTTTGCCGCCTATGACCTGCTGATCTGCGCCTTCTCCGCCCTGTACCTGATGGCCGTTGCCGTGTATGCCGAATCCGGCATCAAGCTTCCTGTGGGCGAGGCCTGGATCAAGGACAAAGCTCCCCAGGTCAAGGAAAGCCTCGCTACGAGCAAGGTTACCGCGTAAGCACCCCCTCCGGCCGCATCCCGCGAAGCGGCGCTGGAGAACCGGGGACCATTCCGGTGTGAAAAGTTTGAAGGGCCATGCCGACCGGCATGGCCCTTCTTCTTTGTGCGCTTTCGAAACGGCGGGCATGCCCGGTTCCGACCCTCCATGGCCGGCTTCCGAGAGGCGGCATAATGGCCGGCGCGTTGCCGGCGGCTATAGTGCGGCCGGATCGCGGCGATAACGGATCGCCAACGGCGGCGCAGGGTGCGGAGCCCGGCCGGCTACCGCTACCACAGGTAAATGGATTTGTTGTCGAAGTGGCGCCGGTTGAGATACAGGAACACGTTCAGCAGCAGGAACAGGACGAACACGCCGAAAGCATTGAGGCGGTAGGGGTGGTCGGGGACAATGGCCCCCGAAGCGGTGACGATCTGCTGGACCGGGAGCAGAAAGAGGTTGGCGATGCCGTTAAAGGCGACGCCGAAATTGTAGATGATGAGCAGCCAGAGGGTGAGCCGTTGCCGCTTCAGGATTCCGACGATGAGGTATAGAGAGGTGACGCTGTCGGCAAAGATCAGTAATTCGCTGGTCTCCTCCGAGTATTGTTTCCCCATGAAGGGAAACGGCTCGCCAAGGTGGGAAAGAGTCAGGAGCATGGAAAAGAGGTAGACGCCGACCAGGGGAGCCAGCACAAACTGCCTCCACCTCTCGCTCGACACAACCACGGCCTTGTGATCCGTCTCTTTCAAGGTACCCCTCCATTATCTGCCCGTCAATGCAGCGGGGATGAACCTGCGGGTTGCCGGGAAGCCGCGCCCCCACCGGCACCGCCGTCCTGCCCGGCAGCCGGTGCGCACTTTGCGGCGGCATTATAAAATAGATCAGCGTTATATTAACAGAATGCCGGGCCGTGCGCAAGATAAGTTCACTCGTTCCGGATAAGCGGTATGACGCATGCCCACCATTATTGGTCAGGTGCTCTCCTTATTGAACATACCCGGTCAAGAATCGCCAGGCAGCCATCGACCTCGTCCGCCGTGACGTTCAAGGCCGGCATGAAGCGTAGGGTGTCGGGCCTTGTGGCGTTGATGATCAGTCCTTGGTCGCGGGCCGCTTCGGCAACCGAATCGGCATTTCCCTCCGGCACGGCAAGCGCCAGCAAAAGGCCGGTGCCGCGTACCTCTCCGAGTCCGTGCCTTGCGGATAGCGTCCGCAGACCGGCCGCCAGGCGTTCTCCCATTTCCCGGACATGCTCCAGGAAACCCGGCCTGAGCAGCTCTTCCAGTACCGCACATCCCACGGCTGCCATCAGCGGATTACCGTTGTAGGTGCCGCCTTGATCGCCCGGCGCAAAACAGCAGACCGCCTCCTTGGCCAGCAGCGCCGCCAGCGGCACCCCGCCGCCGATTCCCTTGCCCAGGGTCATGATATCGGGCTCGATACCGGCCTGCTGATAGGCGAACAGCGAGCCGAGCCGCCCCATGCCGGTCTGCACCTCATCCAGAATGAGCAGGATGCCGTGCTCGTCCGCCAGGTTCCTCAAGCCCTGGAGAAACTCCGTGCCGGCAGGAATTACGCCCGCCTCACCCTGCACCGGTTCCAGCATGATCGCCACCGTCCGTTCACCGATCGTCGCGGTCACCGCGTCCAGGTCTCCGAGCGGCACTTTGACGAAACCGGGGACTTTCGGCTCGAACAGCTCCTGCCAGTGCGGCTTGCCGGATGCCGACATGGTGGCCAGGGTACGGCCATGAAAACCATTGATCATGGTAATGATCTCAAAGGCGTTCTGTTTGTGGACGGCTCCCCATTTGCGGGCCAGCTTGATGGCTCCCTCGTTGGCCTCGGCACCGCTATTGGCAAAAAATACCCGGTCGAAGCAACTGTTGGCCGTGAGCAGGTCGGCAAGCCGTATCGACCGGTCGTTATAAAAAGCCGGGCTGGGGCTGATCAGACGGCTTGCCTGGTAGGCAAGCGCATCAACGACCGCCTGCGGAGCATGTCCGAGTGAATTGACCGCCCATCCCTGGATGAAATCGAGATAGCGGTTGCCGTCGCTGTCGAAGAGCCACGACCCTTCGCCTCTGGTCATGATCAGCGGCGGCCGGTTGGTAATGGTCATCAGGGTGTCGAATGCGGATAAACTGGACATGCGGACTCCTCCTGTTCGTGCTCCCCGGAGGCGGAAAATAAAAAACCCGCCTCCAATGGGGGGCGGGTTTCCGTAAAATTGTCTGTGTAACGTCACAAACGCATACTATCCCGCCACTCCATGGCTGGTTCTAATAATCTGCGTATTGCGGCGGACTCGACGGATCATGGGCTGTACTTTGCCCAAGTGTGCCGAGGTTGTCAAATGGTTTTTGCCTCACTTCGCCTGCAAGGAAGAGAAGAGGGTGCCAGGCCTGCAAATTTCAAAATTTGAATAGTGTAGGCCCGGCACCTGATCTTTTTCCTCAAGGCAAGTCCCTGTGAACCCCTCCTCCAATGCCTAAAATTGTATGAATTTCGATATGTTTCGTACGCTACCCGTAACGTCGAATACTTGGAAAACTACACCGGAAACCCTCCATTATATCTGTCTGCTTGACAGGGCCGCTTACGCATTATCCCCCGCTGGCGGCACCCCCGTCCGCAACGGAAATATATCTGCCGAAAATAATGTTACACTTATCAATAAGCACTGGCCCTTATGTCTATGCAGCAAACCTGTGGCACGACCAAGAGGGGAGGCAGTCATGACTAAAACATATACATTCACGACCAAGCATTACCCTGTAAACAACCTGTTGGCACTCGACTTACAAGAACACTTGGATCAAATGGCCAGGGTAGGCTGGGAACTGGCCGGCACCCGGCAACTTGTCAACGACCATAGCCCTACCACCCCGCAGATCATGTTTTTCTGGGGCAAGGATAATGAGGATTAAGGAGGCGCAAGGCCGATCCGTCCCATGGCTGCTGTACGGCGCGGAGTTTTTGGGCACGGCGCTGCTCATAGCCTTTGGATTGTCGATCGTGATCCTGGCATTCGGGGAGGGGAGCCCCGTGGTCCGACTCATCCCGAGTACCGGCTTGCGCCGTCTGCTCACCGGATTTCTGTTCGGCTCCACCGGGGCTCTGATTGCGATCTCGCCTCTCGGCAAAGAAAGCGGGGCTCACATCAACCCGGTCGTCACCTTGGCTTTTCGGCTGTTGGGCAAACTGAAAACCCGCCATGCCGTTGGTTATGTTCTCGCGCAGTTCGCGGGCGCAATGCTGGGCGCCTTGCCGTTACTGGCATGGGGGGAGATGGGGCGCAGCGTATCGTTCGGCGCGACACTTCCGGGGCCGGGCTACGGTATCGTCCGGGCATTGGCGGGAGAAACGGTAACGACCTTCGCACTCATCGTCGGGCTTTTCTTCTTCCTGCGGCATCATCGGCTCAGGCCTTTCACACCGGCCCTTTTTCCCTTCCTGTATGCCATCATGGTCTTTGCGGAGGCGCCGATTTCAGGCACCAGCACCAATCCCGCCCGCAGCCTGGGGCCGGCGGTGATCGCAGGCGCCTGGCATGGCTGGTGGATTTACTGGGCCGGACCGTTATTGGGCACTCTTCTGGGGGTGGCTGCGTACCGGTTTACGGGTCTGGGTTGGCTGAAGATCGAGGTTGCAAAGCTTTACCACTTCGAGCACGACCGATACGGGGTGTTTCGCGGGAAGACATGAGTTGTTGCCGGAGGAAAGAGAGGAACACCATGAACATAAGGTTGGATAATAAACGGGCCATCGTCACCGGCGGCAATTCCGGCATTGGTGAGGCAATTGCCGTATCCCTCGCCGAAGCGGGCGCACGGGTGGCAATCAACTACGTCACCCATGCCGAGGTTGCACAGGCGCTGGTACAGCGTATCCAGGAACAGGGCGGCACCGCCATGCCGGTCGAAGCCGACGTATCCGACCCGGAGGCGGTCGCTGAAATGTTTAAAAACATCGATGCGACCTGGGGCGGAATCGATATCCTGGTCAACAACGCGGGTATCGACGGCGGCCACGCCTTCGGTTGGGAGGCCGATAGCGCCGCGTGGCGAAAGGTGATCGAGGTAAACTTGCTGGGGACCTTTTTTTGTGCCCGCGAAGGCCTGCGGCGGATGATATCCCAGCAAAGCGGCGTCATCCTCAATATCAGTTCGGTGCATGAAGAGATCGCCTGGTCCGGCTACAGCGCCTACACCGCCAGCAAGGCTGCCGTAAGTATGCTCACCAAGACTCTGGCCCAGGAAGCCGCTCCGCACGGGGTGCGAATTCTGGCGGTCGCACCAGGGGCGATCAAGACGCCGATCAACCGTTCTGTCTGGAATGATCCGGGAAACTACCGGGACTTGCTGAAAAAAATCCCGCTGAATCGAATCGGCGACCCGGAAGAGGTTGCCCGCATGGTAGTGGTGCTGGCCTCGGATATTGCTTCCTACGTGACCGGCCGCACCGTCTTCGTGGACGGCGGTATGACGGATTATCCCGATTTTGCCCACGGCGGCTAGCAGGTCCGTGTTGCTGGCCGAAAGCAAAGGTACCTGTTACGGAACCCAAAAAAGGAGTCACTATGGATGCCCCGAATCATAACGCACCAGGATGGCCGGGGATTCCGGCACGCTGGACCTCCAGCGCCAAGTCGGGAGTAGGCGCTTCTCTTGGCGATAAAAGCCGTGTCTGGTTCACTCTGAGCCACGGGATCTTCAACGAGATCTACTACCCGCGTCTTGATCAGGCTTGTGTGCGCGATATGGGACTGGTTGTTACGGACGGAGCGGGCTTCCTCTCCGAGGAAAAACGCGATGCTGCCAGCGAGGTTCACTGGATGGCCGAAGGCGTACCGGCCTTTCGCGTGGTCAACACGTGCCGCCAGGGTCGCTACCGGATTGAAAAGAAAATTCTTGCCGATCCCCAACGGGATGCCATGTTGCAGCAGACCCGGTTCATTGCCCGGGAAGGGCAGATACAGGATTACCGGCTTCTTGTGCTGCTTGCGCCGCACCTGGGAAATCATGGAGCCGGCAATACCGCCTGGGTCGGCGAGTACAAGGGCATGCAAATGTTGTTCGCCGAACGTGACGGCAGCGCGCTTGCTCTGGCCTCATCCGTTCCCTGGCTCAAGCGTTCTGTGGGGTTTGTGGGGTTCTCGGACGGCTGGCAGGATGTCTCGTCTCACCAGCAGATGACGTGGGACTACGCGCGGGCCGAAAACGGTAACGTTGCCCTGACGGCAGAGGTTGACCTGGAAGCCGGCAATGGCGAATTCCTGCTGGCGCTTGGGTTCGGAAGTAACGCCGCCGAAGCGGGAAACCGCGCCCGCGCCGCGCTCCAGGACGGATTTGACGCCGCGTATTCGGTGTATGTCGAGGAATGGCAAGGCTGGCAGGCGAAGCTGCTCCCCCTCGACAAGGACCGGACGAATCATCGGCAAAATTTTTACCGGGTCAGCACGGCCGTCATGCGCACGCACGAGTCTTTCCATTTTCCCGGAGGGATGATCGCCAGCCTTTCGATCCCGTGGGGATTCGACAAAGGCGACAACGACCTGGGCGGCTATCATCTTGCCTGGCCGCGCGATCTGGTGGAGTCGGCGGGGGGGCTCCTGGCCGCCGGCGCCCATGAAGAAGTCCGTCGCGTACTCTGCTACTTGCAGGCGACCCAGGAGGCGGACGGACACTGGGCCCAGAACATGTGGCTGGATGGTTCTCCCTATTGGAACGGCATCCAGATGGATGAAACCGCTCTTCCGGTTCTTCTCGTGGACCTGGCCCGGCGGGAAAAGGCGCTGGCTGAGAGCGATCTGTCCCGGTTCTGGCCAATGGTGCTGCAAGCCGCGTCCTACCTGGTCCGCAACGGACCGGTGAGCCCCCAGGATCGCTGGGAGGAAGATCCGGGGTATTCGCCGTTCACGGTCGCTGCCGAAATAGCCGCTCTTCTGGCGGCGGCGGACCATGCCGAACTGAACCATGAACCGTCCATCGCAGGCTACCTGCGCGAGACCGCCGACGTATGGCATGCCGCCATCGACCGCTGGATGTATGTTACCGGTACCGACTGGTGTCGCGAGTACAAGGTCGATGGTTATTACGTTCGTATCGCCCCGGTCGAGGCAGGGGATGATGTGTCCCGCTTTCAGGAGAGTATCCCTGTCAAGAATGTCCTACCTTCGGAGGCGAGCAACCTCGCCTGCCATCTGGTGAGCCCTGACGCCCTGGCTCTGGTTCGTTTCGGCCTGCGTACGGCAGACGATCCGCGCATACTCGAAACGGTCAAAATCATCGATGCGCTGCTCAAGGTGGAGACACCACCGGGCCCCGTCTGGCATCGCTACAACGGCGACGGCTATGGCGAACATGCGGATGGCGAACCTTTTGACGGCACCGGGCTTGGCCGGGCATGGCCGCTGCTGACCGGCGAGCGAGCCCACTTCGAGCTGGCGGCAGGCCGGGAAGGAGAGGCGCAGCGGCTTCAGACTGCCCTGGAATCCTTTGCCGGCGAGGAAGGACTGCTTCCCGAACAGATCTGGGACGTGCCGGACCTTCCTGAGCGGGAACTGTTTTTCGGGCGGCCGTCCGGTTCCGCCATGCCGCTTGTCTGGGCGCATGCCGAGTACCTGAAGCTGCTTCGCTCACTGCATGACGGGCGGGTCTTCGACCTGCCGCCACAAACCGTGCAGCGCTACCTGGTGGACAAAACCGGATCACCATACGCGGTGTGGCGCTTCAATCACAAGATCCGCTCCCTTCCCGCCGGAAAGATCCTCCGCATCGAGACGCTGGCCCCTGCTGTCATTCACTGGAGCGACGACGATTGGAATACGGCACATGATACCGCCACGCTCGATACCGGCTTGGCTATCCATGTTGCAGATCTGGCGACAACATTGATCCCGGAAGGGAAACAGTTGAAATTCACGATCTATTGGCCGGATGCACATCACTGGGAAGGCGTTGACTTCACGGTCGCGGTTGGTTCTCTATAAGGACCGTGGTTTTCTGATGGGATGCAGTGAAATGGGAGGTGGGAGAAATCTGGGGAGAAATCTGGGGACATAATACTAATTCCACCTTGACGTTACGGAGAAATCTGGGGACATAATACTAATTCCACCTTGACGTTACGGGTATCTGCTCATAATATTCCGCCATGGCCCGCATTTCTCGAATCGTTGCTCCAGGTTACCCCCACCACGTCACCCAGCGGGGGGTCCGCTCCATGGATGTATTCCATTCCGACGCGGACCGGTTCGCATACCTCTCCTTCTTATCCGAGGAGTCGGCTCGTTTCGGACTGGACATCCTGTCCTGGTGTCTCATGACAAATCACGTCCACTTCATCGCAGTACCTCACAGCGAGACATCGCTTGCCCAGGGTTTCGGAGAGGCACATCGCCGTTACACACGCATGAAAAACTTCTCCCAGGGGGTTCGCGGCTACCTGTTTCAGGGACGATTCAGTTCGTGCGTGCTCGACCAGCGGCATCTGCTGGCGGCTGCGCGTTATGTGGCATGGAATCCGGTAGTTGCCGGCATGGCGAAGACACCATGGGAATACCCTTGGTCAAGCGCCTGCTTTCAGTGCGGAATGATTGATTATGACCCTTTGGTGAAAGACCGGACGCTACTGGGATTGATAACGGATTGGCGGGAATTTCTAAGTTCAGGAGAGGAAGAGGATTTGAAACTGCTGCGCGAGACAACGCGCACAGGCAGGCCGGCGGGTGATGAAGAATTCGTTGAGGTGGTAGAGGGAATCACTGGTAGGGAGTTAAAGAAAAAGCGGGCAGGCAGGCCTGCAATGCCCAAGTAATTTGTATTATGTCCCCAGATTTTCCAGATTTTACCCTAGCGATAGAAGTTCGACGGAGTTATGCCAAAATGTCGCCGGAACATAGCAGTAAATGCACTTTGACTTGCATAACCACAATCAAAGGCAATATCAATAATCCGCTCACCACTGGCAATTTTACGAAGCGCATACAAAAGTCTGGCCTGTTCACGCCATTGAGAGAAGGTCATGCCAGTTTCTTTCAGAAAAAGCCGATGCACGGTTTTGGTTGTCACTCCCAATTGCCTTGACCATTGGGCGGCAGTGTAGGAATCAGAAGGTTGATCAATCAGTGATTCACAGATAAATTTAATGCGCACATCATGTGGCATGGGAAGATGGAGAGACAACACATCAGATATTCGCAACTCATCGACCAGTAGGCGCATAAGCCGCCCATCTCTACTTTCTTCCGAATAGCTCTGCGATACTTGAACCGCTGCCACAATGAGTTCACGTAACAGCGGCGAGACGTTTATAACGCAAGTCTTCTCCGGAAGTGCCTCGATCTTTACCTCGTCAATGTAGACAGTGCGCATCTTCACATCACCGGACATTTTCACTTCATGGTTAAGGCCAGCTGTAATCCATAACGCTCGATTCGATGGCACCACCCATGACCCCTCAGCCGACTGCACGAGCATTACACCTTCAATTGCATAAAGAAGCTGCCCTCGTGGGTGGGAATGCCATCCTGTTGAAGCACCGTCAGAATAGTTCTTCTTCAGTACCACAATTGGGCGATCTGAATTGTGCAGATCAAGATTTTTCCAGATAAGATAGTCTGACATGTCCCAAACTCTACAGTTTTTGTCATTATAGCGTGATACAACACATTATGAAAGTCGTATGATAGTAACACCTAACATTGAGCGGAGTTACATCCATGGCAAACGAATCAACTAATCTTGACCGCAGCGTTTCAATCTCTCCAGACGCAGTTTCAGGTAATCAGATTCAAAAACTTGCCATTAGCATTCTTGGCGCAGTGACCTTCGCTCACCTGTTGAACGATCTGATACAAGCGGTGCTACCGGCAATCTACCCAATGTTGAAATCAAAGTTCTCACTTGGTTTTACACAAATCGGCTGGATTTCGTTAGTCTATCAAATCACTGCCTCCTTGCTCCAACCGTGGATCGGATTATACACAGACAAACACCCGAAACCCTATCTACTGCCGATGGGAATGTTGACGACACTCGTTGGACTTGGCTTATTGTCACTTGCCAGCACCTACCCAATGCTACTTGTGGCATCCGTGTTCATCGGCGTGGGATCGTCAACATTTCACCCAGAAGCATCCCGTGTTGCACGGTTAGCCTCAGGTGGTCGATTTGGCACGGCTCAATCAACTTTTCAGGTTGGTGGCAACACCGGTTCTGCAATTGGGCCACTTATGGTTGCAGCAATTGTAATACCGCACGGGCAAGCAGCTATTGGCTGGTTTATGCTCTTTGCACTGTTGGCAATAGTGGTGCTGTTCAAAATAACGGGTTGGAGGTTGCGGCACCATCTAACGCTGACAGCGGCCACCGGCAAAACTCTTTCTTCTCATCTTAGCCAAAACACGATCATACGTGCGCTGGTGGTGATTGCAGTCTTAATGTTTGCCAAGTTTGTTTACATAGCGGCGTTTACCAACTATTTCACCTTCTATCTGATCCAGCGTTTCGGCTTGCCGATTCAGGAGTCACAACTTTATCTATTTGCGTTTTTGGCGGCCATTGCAGCGGGAACTTTTGCGGGTGGCCCCGTGGGTGATAAAATAGGTCGCAAAGCGGTGATCTGGGTTTCCTTTCTGGGAGTAGCGCCATTTGCACTACTACTCCCACATGCGAACCTTTTCTGGACAGCTATTCTTGCCATCGCTATTGGCTTAATTATGTCATCCGCATTTTCTGCATTAGTGGTATATGCACAAGAGACAGTACCGGGTCGGGTCGGTATGGTTTCAGGCGTAATGTTTGGCCTGATGTTCGGCATCGGTGGTATTGCTGCTGCTGGATTGGGAAGTCTGGCCGATGTGTACGGAATCGTTTGGGTCTACAAACACTGTGCGTACTTGCCGTTATTGGGAGTTGTAACGGCATTTTTACCAAGCACGAAAATTCAACAGCAACACTCATGAAAGGAAGAGACATGATTTGTGTAATATTTGAAGTTTGGCCTAAAAAAGATGGAAAAGCTGAATACCTGGCTATTGCCGCTCGACTGCGAGAGTTCTTATCCAACCGCCCAGGCTTTATTTCCATTGAGCGGTTTCAAAGTCTGAGGGAAATATGGGGACATAATGCCTAATTCAGCGCCGAAATTGGTATTGTGTCCCCATATTTCCCCGGACGCTACTGGGATTGATAACGGATTGGCGGGAATTTCTAAGTTCAGGAGAGGAAGAGGATTTGAAACTGCTGCGCGAGACAACGCGCACAGGCAGGCCGGCGGGTGATGAAGAATTCGTTGAGGTGGTAGAGGGAATCACTGGTAGGGAGTTAAAGAAAAAGCGGGCAGGCAGGCCTGCAATGCCCAAGTAATTTGTATTATGTCCCCAGGAAATCTGGGGACATAATACTTATTTGACCTTGACTTTATGGGGTAAGGCGGCAACAAAACGGCAACAAAAGGCCAGTAAAGCAAAAATGGCTTACAGAAAAAGTCTGTAAGCCATTGTTTTTGTTGGCGTCCCCGAGACGATTCGAACGTCCGACCCCTTCCTTAGGAGGGAAGTGCTCTATCCTGCTGAGCTACGGGGACAGATTGAAGTGGAGAACCTATATACCAGAGTTGCCCCCTGGTTTCAAGCGAAACGCTCGCTTCAGAACTTGAGCAGCGAGAAAACCTTCCCCTCGGGCAGCCGCTTGCGTCCTTCCAGAAATTCCAGCTCGGCCATGAAACAGCAATCCACGATCTCCCCGCCCATGCTCTGCACCAGATCCACCACCGCGGCCATGGTGCCGCCGGTGGCCAGCAGGTCGTCGGCGATCAGGATGCGCTCGCCCGGCTTGATGGCGTCCTTGTGGATCTCCAGGGTGTCGGTGCCGTATTCCAGGTCATAGGTCTTGCTGAAGGTCTCCGAGGGCAGCTTGCCCGGTTTGCGCACCAGCACGATGCCGGCCCCCAGTTTGTAGGCCAGGGCCGAACCGACGATGAAACCGCGGGCCTCCACGCCGACCACCTTGTCCACGTGTTTGCCGATGTAGTGGTGGGACAGCAGGTCTACCATGCGGCTATAGGATTGGGCGTCCTGCAGAAGGGTGGTGATGTCCTTGAACACGATCCCCTTCTTGGGAAAGTCCGGGATGTCGCGGATGATGCTCTTCAGGTCGTTCATCGGGTCAGGCTCCTTGTCGATTTTTGTCTATTCTGCTTCCGGGCGGCGCATGGGCTCCGACTCCGAAAGTTTACGCAGTTTTTCAAGGCACTTGGCCTCGATCTGGCGGATACGCTCCCTCGTTACGCCGAAGCTCTGGCCGATGGTGTCCAGGGTCTGGGGTTCCTTGTCGTCCAGGCCGAAGCGCAGGGTCAGTATCTTCTGCTCGCTCTCGGTAAGGTCGGCGAACAGGCGGGAGATCATTTCGAAGCGGTTGACGTTCTCCAGCAGGTCGGACGGCGATACCGCCGAACTGTCCTCGATGGTGTCGATGAGGAAAAAATCGTTTCCCTCGCCGATGGGGGTCTCCATGGAACAGGTGCGCCGCAGCAGGGTCATGAGCCGCCGGGTGTAGGCCACCTTGGCCTTCATGGCGTCGGCCACCTCCTGGGTGGACGGTTCGCGTTGCAGGCTCTGGGAGAGGGAGCGGGTGACCTTGAGCATGCGGTTGATGTCGTCGGAGACGTGCACCGGCAGGCGGATGGTCCGGGACTGGTTGACCAGGGAGCGTTCGATGGCCTGGCGGATCCACCAGGTGGCATAGGTGGAGAAGCGGCATTCCTTGGCAAGGCTGAAGCGCTCCACCGCCTTGATCAGCCCCAGGTTCCCCTCCTCGATCAGGTCCAGGAAGGGAAGGCCGCGGTTGATATAGCGCTTGGCGATCTTCACCACCAGCCGCAGGTTGGACTCGATCATCTTGTCCCGGGCGGCCTTCTCCCCTTTTTCCACCCTGCGGGCCAGCTCCTTCTCCGAGTCGGCGGTCAACAGGGGCGTGCGCTGGATGTCCCGCAGGTAGATCTTGATGGCGTCGTCGAAGCTTTCCAGTTCTTCGATGGGGAGCTTCTCGTCGGCAACCTCCGCTTCCGCGACCTCCTCGTCATCGGGAAACTCCAGAGGTTCGTCCACGTCGTCCAAGGCCAGGGCGATATCGGCCGGCGGCTCTTTTTCGATGAAGCCGGTGTCGCTATTCAGAAGATGGTCACGTTGCATAGTCGGCCCTCGCTTACTTCCTCTACGTGCGCTCTATCTGCCATCCCTGCCGCCCGATCAGGGGGACGAAACGGCAGCCTACCGATGCTTCGGTCAGCAGGGTCCCGTCCGCGTCCTTCACGATCCTGAGCAGGCGTTGTTCGCTCTCGTTCCCCACCGGGATCACCAGCCTGCCGCCCACGGCGAGCTGGTCGGTCAGCACCTGCGGCACGTCGGGCGCCCCGGCCGTCACCATGATGGCGTCGAAGGGGGCTTCCTCCTCCCAGCCGACAGGGCTGTCGTCGCTGTCATTGATCCGCAATTTTACGTTGAAAAGGCCGATGGAGTCGAGGCATTTCCGCGCCCGCATCGCCAGGGGGCGGATCCGTTCGGCGGTGCAGACCCGGTCGGCCAGGGTCGCCAGGATGGCGGTCTGGTATCCGGAGCCGGTCCCGATCTCCAGCACCTTTTCCGTGCCGGTCAGGCCCAGAAGTTCGGTCATCAGGGCCACCA
This sequence comes from Geobacter sp. AOG2, assembly GCF_019972295.1. Taxonomy (NCBI): domain Bacteria; kingdom Pseudomonadati; phylum Thermodesulfobacteriota; class Desulfuromonadia; order Geobacterales; family Geobacteraceae; genus Geobacter; species Geobacter sp. AOG2. The sequence goes on along the minus strand of NZ_BLJA01000001.1, from coordinate 2,597,941 downwards.
TGTAGGGCTGGGAGATGGTCTGCTTTTCTCCGATGGGCAGGGCGGTGTCGCTGTAGGCCTGGGCGGCGAAGGCTTCCTGGACGAAGATGTGGCGCGGAATCTTGAGCATGGCGTCGATGACCCGACGGTCGCTGACGCCGCGCGCCGCGATCTGATCCTGCACCATCCGTTTTCTGGAAATTTCGTAGTTCATGCTCGTGTGCCCCGTAAGAAGGCGGCACTATACCAAAGGCGGGCCGTGATGTCCAGTCGTGTCACAGGGACCATCGGGAAAGAACCTTCATGGATTCGTAATTGGTCAGATCCAGGTGCAGCGGGGTGATGGAGACGTGCCCGCGGTTGACGGCGTGGATGTCGGTCCCTTCATCGTCGTTGAAGGCCGGTGCTTCGCTGCCGATCCAGTAGTATTTGCGCCCCCGGGGGTCGGTCTTGTCCACGATCGTGCCCGCGAAGGCGCGTTTGCCCTGGCGGGTGATGAGGGTGGGCTGCATCTCCCCGGCCGGACGGTTGGGGATGTTGACGTTGAGGAAGGTGTCGGCCGGCAACCCGTTGGCCGCGACCTGCCGGGCAATCCCCAGGGCCACTCCGGCGGCGGCGTCGAAGTGGCCGGTGCGCTCAAGGGTGGCCAGGGAGACGGCGATGGCCGGGATGCCCATGAGGTTGGCCTCCATGGCGGCCGCCACCGTGCCCGAATAGGTTACGTCGTCCCCCAGGTTGGCGCCGTGATTGATGCCGGAAACCACCAGGTCGGGGCGGTGGGGCAGCAGGCTGTGGATGCCCATGTTGACGCAGTCGGTCGGCGTGCCGTCCACGGCGTAGAACCCCGGCCGCAGTTCGAAGACCCGCAGCGGCGAGTGCAAGGTCAGGGAATGGCCGACCGCGCTCCGTTCCCGGTCCGGCGCCACGACCGTGACGGTGCCCAGCTCACCCAGGGCCTCGGCCAGGGCCAGGATGCCGGGGGCGTGGATGCCGTCGTCGTTGGTGACCATGATGTGCATGGGAGATATCCTGTGATGGCGTGTTGGGAATTGCATGAGTTATCGCACGGAACGGGGCATAAATCAAGGTGCTGTTCCGCCGTGTGCCTGCCCCCCGGATGCCCTCACGACTGCTCTCGCTCGTATGCCTCAGTCCTGCATGGCCGGTCATACCTCCTACCGGACGGAGGACGGGCTGTATGGGAGGCATGGTGCTGCATGGGCGGCGCTCGACTCCGGCAAGTCGCTCGCTCCGCCGTTCGGGCATCCGGGAGGCAGGCACAACTCCCCGGGGGGCAGGGGGGATTTGGTTTTCATGATCAAGGGCAAATCCCCCTTTGTCAGAGGGGGGCTTGATCGCCAGTGGAAGAGTGGTGCTAATCTGCGGTTATGTTTTGTGTTTACAAAATAATCCTAACTGGGTACATTCACAGACAAACAGGGTTTTGATTAAGATGACAACCATACATATATCGGGAGGTTAGGACTATGAAAGCTGTTTTGATGGAGGGGTTCGGCGGCGTGGAGGTGCTCAAGGTGGGCGAGGTGGAGCGTCCCGTGCCCGGCGACGGGCAGGTGCTGGTCAAGGTGCACGCCACCAGCATCAACCGTCCCGACCTGGTGCAGCGCGAGGGGAAATATCCGCCTCCGCCGGGGGATTCGGAGATCCTGGGCCTGGAAGTGGCCGGCGTCATCGAGGAGTTGGGGCCGGGCGTCACCGGCTGGCAGGTGGGGCAGCGGGTCGTGTCCCTGGTGGGGGGGGGCGGATATGCGGAGTATGCCGTGGCCTACGCCTGCCACCTGATGCCCATCCCGGAGTCCATGTCCTTCGAGGAGGCGGCCTGCATCTGCGAGTCCTATATCACCGCGTTTCTGAACGTCTTCATGATCGGCGAGTTCCAGGACAAACAGGCCGCCATCCTGCACGGGGGCGGCGGCGGCGTCAACACGGCGGCGATCCAGCTGTGCCGCGCCCTGACCCCGGCCAGCAAGCTGATCGTGACCGCGTCGCCGGAGAAGATGGAGCGGGTCAAACAGGTGGGTGCGGATTTCCTGATCAATTTCCGGGAGACCCCGGATTTTACCGAGGTGGTGAAGGAGTACACGAACAAGAAGGGCGTGGACCTGATCCTGGACCACGTGGGGGCCAAGTATCTGGCGCCCAACATGAACTCCCTGGCCTACAAGGGGCGGTTGGTGATCATCGGCGTGGTCAGCGGCATCAAGGCCGAACTCAACCTGGCCCTGATGATGGTGAAGCGGCAGCAGATCATCGGCTCCGTGCTCCGCTCCCGGCCGGTTTCGGAAAAGGGGGAGATCGTGGCCGAGTTCACCCGGCGCGCCCTGCCCAAGTTCGCCGACCGCACCATCGTGCCGATCATCGAAAAGGTCTTCACCATCGACCAGGTGGCGGATGCCCACCGCATGATGGAAGAGGACAAGCACTTCGGCAAGATCGTCCTGAAGATACAGTAGCGGGAGAAGGGATCTATAGGGCTTATGGGACCTATAGAACATATGGGACTTATGAAAATCTTATAAGTCCCATTGGTCCCATATGTCCCATAAAGCCGAAACCGACAACCACCCTTTATATTTTCCGGCGTATATGATACTTCATTGCCTATGGAAGACCTCCTGAACAACTACCGCCAACTGGTGGCGCGCATCGACGCCCTTTGCCACGGCATCATGGAGGCGTTGGGGGAACAGATCACCTGTTCCGAGGGGTGCAGCGACTGCTGTACGTCCATCACGCTTTTCCCGGTGGAGGCGGCGGCGCTGGCGGCCGCCCTGGATGCGCTGCCCGAACAGGAGGCGGAGAAGATCCGCCGCCACGTGGCGGAACACGCGGAGGGTGAGCGCTGCCCGCTGCTCCGTGACCACCGCTGCCTGCTGTACGCCGCCCGTCCGATCATCTGCCGCACCCACGGCCTCCCCATCATCTACGGCACGGGGCAGGAGCGGCGCATCGACTATTGTCCCCTCAACCTGACCGACAGCGAATCGCTCCCCGGCTCCGCGATCATCGACCTGGACAATCTCAACTCGCTGCTGGTGGCGGTCAACGCCCTCTTTCTGTCCAAGTCGGAAGCCCCGGACACGCCCGAGAGGATCACCATTGCCGAGGCGTTGCTGAGGCGCACTCCTCCCCGCTGACCTTTTTCACCCTTTGGCCGGATAATAATAGTTCAGGCACAGCTCGCACAAGCCGTGGCTGGTCCGCTCCGGCGGCTGGCGGACCCACGCCGGAATCCAATCCCACCGTCCGGGGTGCTGCTGGTGTTTGATGCGACGGCAGGCGGCGCATTGGATGACCAGCGCATGGTGGTCGAGATAGGCGTCCGCATCGGCGGCCGGTACGACCGGCACGGTTCCGCGGGCTTCGTGGGGCATCTCCACCAGGAGCGCGTTCACGATCAGAAGGCCCTGTCCCCCTTCCAGGCGATACAGGTTCATGGCGAACCTGCGGTACTTCTCGGGGCTCGAACACTCATACTCGTGGCTGATACTCCGGGGCCGGTAGGTGACGCTGGCCATGGCCCTGGTGAAGAGTTCGCGATAGAAGGGGCGCAAGTCTTCGGGGGTGACATCAAGCACCGACAAACCGAGGCATTCGGAGGACATGAGCGAGGGGGAACCGCCGTTGTCGCGGGCGAACCGCACCCACGCCTCATTGAAGTACGACAACCTGAAATCGGGCCGGATCCCGTAGATGATCTCTGTTCCCTGGTCCGGCTCCATTGCCTTCATGAAGCCGAGCAGTGGGACGAAATCGGGAGCACACATGCCATTCATAGATTCCGGCCTTTCCGGCGTCTTCGCCGATAACTGCTGATTTTCGATCAATAATGGTGTACAAATTACAGGCTGTCAAGCGTCCGCCGTCCCGCTGTCCCGGTGGCGGAAACCAAGCGAAACCAAGGATATTCCATGATCCGCATCACCCTGAACAAGAACGAAGACAAACGCATCAAGGCCGGCCATCCCTGGGTATTCAGCAACGAGATCCGGGAGGTTTCGGACAAAACCGCCGCGCCCGGCACTGCGGCCGAACTGTACGACGCCGGCGGCGGTTTCATCGGCTGCGGCCACTATAACCCCCGTTCCCTCATCGCCTTCCGGCTCTTCTCCCGTCAGCCTGCGGACCTGGACCAGCCCGAATTCTACGAGCGGCGCATCGCCTCCGCCCTGGCCCACCGCAGGGCGCTCTACCCCGAGTTGACGACCTTCCGGGCCGTGTACGGCGAGAGCGACTTCCTCCCCGGCCTGGTGGTGGACAAATACGGCGATTACCTGTCGGTGCAGTTCCTCTCCGCAGGCATGGACCAACGGCGCGATCAGGTGGTGGAAGCGCTCGGCCGGGTCTTTGCCCCGGCCGGGATCATCGCCAGAAACGACGTGGGGGTACGGCAGTTGGAAGGGCTGGAGGAAAAGGTGGACGTGCTGGCCGGCGACATCCCCAACCTGGTGGAGATGGAGGAGAACGGCCTCCGCTTTCAGGTGAACCTGCGGGAGGGGCAGAAGACCGGCGGCTTTCTGGACCAGAAGGAGAACCACCTGCTGCTCAAGGGGATCAGCACGGGGAAAGCGGTGCTGGACTGTTTCTGCTATACCGGGAGTTGGGCCGTCCATGCCGCTGCGTTCGGCGCGGCATCGGCGTTGGGGATCGACATCTCGGCCCGGGCCGTGGCCCAGGCCGCCCGCAACGCGGAGTTGAACGGACTGGGCGGCCGGGCGACCTTCGAGGAATGCGACGCCTTCGAGCGCCTCCGCTCCCTGCATCACGAGGGGCGGCGTTTCGGGGTGGTGGTCATGGACCCGCCCGCCTTTGTGAAAAGCCGCAAGAACATCGCCGAAGCCACCAAAGGGTATCTCACCGTCAACCGCCGCGCCCTGGAACTCCTGGAACCGGGCGGCTACCTGATCACCTGTTCCTGCTCCTTCCACATGGGGAGGGAGCCGTTCCGCGACCTGCTGACCCAGGCCGCCCGCCTGGCCCGGCGCGAGGTGCGCCTGGTCTCGGCCCGCGCCCAGGCCCCGGACCACCCGGTGTTGCTCTCTTTTCCCGAGGCGGAGTACCTGAAGTGCTTTGTGGTGCAGGCGGTGGGGTAGTTATAGGACTCATGAGATTTATGGGATTTATAGGATTTATAGGACTTATAAGACTTATAAGACTTATAGGTCCCATAGGTCCTATAGGTCCCATAAGTCCCATAACTTGCACTCAATAGTTTATGATCGTATATAGGAGGGTACCCATGACCGGACATATCATCGACCTGCGCAGCGACACCGTAACCCGGCCCGGTCCTGGGATGCGCGATGCCATGATGGCGGCCCAGGTCGGCGACGACGTGTGGGGGGACGACCCCACCGTCAACAGGCTACAGGCTACTGTGGCGGAGCGCACCGGCAAGGAGGCGGCCCTGTTCCTCCCCAGCGGCACCCAGAGCAACCTGGCGGCGCTGATGGCCCATTGCGAACGGGGCGACGAGTATATCGTGGGCCAGGTGGCCCATACCTACAAGTACGAAGGGGGCGGCGCGGCGGTGCTCGGTTCCATCGTGCCCCAGCCCATCGAGAACGAGGCTGACGGCACCCTGCCGCTTTCCAAGGTGGCGGCCGCCATCAAGCACCACGGCCCCGGACTGGGGGCGCACTTCGCCCGCACCCGGCTTCTGGCGCTGGAGGATACCTTCAACGGCCAGGTGCTTCCGGCCGGGTACATACGCGATGCCGTTGCCCTGGCCCGCGACCGGGGCCTGGCCATCCATCTGGACGGGGCGCGGGTCTGCAATGCGGCGGTGGCGCGTGGCGAAAGCCTGGCCCAGGCGTGCGGACCGTTCGATTCCGTCTCCATCTGTTTTTCCAAGGGGCTGGGAGCGCCGGTTGGGTCGGTGCTGGTGGGGCCGCATGCGTTCATCGAGCGCGCCCACCGCTGGCGCAAGGTGCTGGGGGGCGGCATGCGCCAGGCCGGGTTCCTGGCCGCGGCTTGTCTGTACGCCCTGGACCATAACCTCGACCGGCTGGCCCAGGACCACGCCAATGCCGAACACCTGGCCAGGGGACTCGGGGCCATAGACGGGATCGCGGTCCAGGGGCAGGCCACCAACATGGTGTTCGTCCGGTTCCCGGAAGAGGAGTGCGTACCGCTTCAGGAATACCTGGCCGAGCGGGGGATGCTGGTGCAGGTGGCGCCCACGGCGCGGCTGGTTACGCACCTGGACGTGACGCAGGCGGACCTGGATGCCTTTGTGGCTGCCGTGAAGGAATTTTTTAGTCGGGTGTGAGCATGCGGGAAGGCTACCACCCCCGACCCCTCCTAAACTAGGAGGGGGAACTTTGTGCTCCAAGCGCCAGTCACAGAGACACTTTAGCAACCTGTTGAAAAATTCAGGTTGTTCAAAAATGGTCAGATCGTCGCACCCGCAGAAAGCCCTGAGGAGGCGTAGCAGCGCTACGCCGCACGAAAGGGTTTTCGAGGATGGCGGCGAGATGGCTGTTTTTCAACAACCTCATGGAAAGGAACCATCGCCATGATCAAGGGCAGCGACAAACGACAGGCGGATCACCCCATCGACGCCGTCTTCCTGAACCGCTGGTCCCCCCGCGCCATGTCGGGGGCGGAAATTCCGGCGGAGGAATTGAAGGTCCTGTTCGAGGCGGCCCGCTGGGCCCCTTCTTCTAACAACAACCAGCCGTGGCGCATTCTCTACGCCCGTCGTGGCGGCGAGTACTGGCCGCTCTTCTTCGACCTTCTGGTGGAGACCAACAAGACGTGGTGCGTCAATGCCGCGGCGCTTTTGGTGATGATCTCCAAGACCACCTTCGACCACAACGGCAAGCCGTCCCGCACCCATTCCTACGACACCGGCGCCGCCTGGGAGAACCTGGCCCTGCAAGGCAGCCTGCGGGGGTATGTGGTCCACGGCATGCAGGGGTTCGACTACGACCGGGCCCGGACCAGCCTGAACATCCCCGATGAATACCAGGTGGAAGCCATGGCGGCCATCGGCCTGCCCGGCAGGGTGGAGGAGTTGCCCGAGGCGTTGCAGGCGCGGGAGACGCCCAACGACCGGCGCACGCTGGAGCAGACCGTGTGCGAAGGGCCGTTCTGCCTGTGACGGAGAGCGACCGCTCTACCCTGCAGACCCTCTTCCGGGCCGCCCTGGCGGCGGTGGAGCCGGGGCAGGCCCTGGCCCCGCATCTGGATCGGGCCGGGGAACGCTATGGCAGCGAGGGGTTTCAACGGCTCGTCGTGGCCGGTTTCGGCAAGGCGGCCATCCCCATGGCGCGGGCCGCAGAGGAGCGGTTGGGCAACCTGATTTCCGCCGGGGTGGTTATTGCTCCCCACGGCACACCCTTTTCCAACGCAGGCGGACTGGAAACGATTGAAGTCGCCTTCGCCGGCCATCCCCACCCCGACAGCGCCGGGGAGGCGGCAGGCCGCCGCATCATGGAACTGGCCCGCGCCTGCGACGCACGCACCCTCCTGCTCCTCCTGGTCTCAGGCGGCGGCTCGGCCCTGCTGGCGGTCCCGGCTCCGGGGATCACCCTGGATGAGAAGCGGATCACGGCACAACTGCTGATGGAGGCGGGGGCCGATATCCGGGAACTGAACACCGTGCGCAAGCACCTTTCCGCCATCAAGGGGGGGCAGTTGGCCCGTCTCGCCTTCCCGGCGACGGTCCTCTCGCTTATGATCTCGGATGTGCCGGGGGACCGGCTGGATGTGATCGCCTCCGGCCCGGCCGTGCCCGACCCCACCACCTTCGGCGATGCCCTGGCGGTGCTGGGGCGCTTCGGCCTGACGGACAAGGTGCCGCCTGCCGTCCGTTTGCGCCTGGAACAGGGGCGGGCCGGGGCGATAGCAGAGACCCCCAAGCCGGGGGACCCTCTCTTTGCCGGGGTGGAGAGCGTCATTGCGGCGCGCAACGGCGATGCCCTCTCCGCCGCCGCGTCTGCGGCCCGATCCTTGGGATTGGAGACGACTATCCGCGGGGAGGCCGTGGCCGGGGAGGCGCGGGAAGCTGGCAGACGACTGGCCCGGGAGGCGTTGCGCGTCCGCTCGAACCTGCAAGCAGGGCAGCGGGTCTGTCTGCTGAGCGGCGGCGAGACCACGGTCACGGTCCGGGGCAACGGCAGGGGAGGGCGCAACCAGGAACTGGCCCTGGCCTTTGCCCTGGAGATCGCGGGCACACCCGGCATCAGCCTCTTGTCCGCGGGCACGGACGGCATCGACGGGCCGACCGATGCGGCCGGGGCCGTGGTGGACAATGAAACCGTCAGCCTGGCCCGGCGCGCCGGGCTGGACCCCGAGGCCTACCTGGCGGCCAACGACGCCTTTCCCCTGCTGGACCGCTGCGGGGCCTTGCTTAGGACCGGGCCGACCGGGACCAATGTGATGGACCTGCAGATCATCCTGATAGCAGGTCGTTGAAAAACAGCCATCTTAGCGCCTATCGGCGTCCCGCTAAACGGGATGACTACGCTATCGCTCCGTCACCGATAATCACCGGTAGCGATTATACTGCGGGTGCGACGATCTGACTATTTTTGAACGACCTGAACTTTTCAACAACCTCATAGGAGCCTAACGCCATGAGCCCCAGAACCTTTGTTATTGGCGACATACACGGCTGCGCCCGCACCCTGCGCCAACTGGTCACCCAGGTGATCCGCCTGGCCCCCGGCGACACCCTCTACCTGTTGGGGGACCTGATCGACCGGGGACCGGACAGCAAAGGGGTCCTGGACTTTATCTTCCAGTTGACGGCCGCCGGTTTCAAGGTCGTATCGGTGCGGGGCAACCATGAAGAAATGTGCCTGCGCGCCCCCTACAACCGGTCGGCCATGGACATGTGGACCTCCAACGGCGGCCTGACCACCATGGAGAGTTTTCAGGCCGACGGGCCGGGGGACATCCCCCATAACTACCTGCACCTCCTCCATTCCCTCCCTTATTACGTGCTGCTGGACGCGTTCGTCATCGTCCATGCCGGCCTCAACTTCGACCTGGACCCGCCTTTCGACCCCTTCGACGATACCGGGGCCATGCTCTGGACCCGTTCCGACTTGGTGGAGCGGCAGCGCATCGGCGGCAGGCGGCTCATCTGCGGCCACACCATGGTCACACGCCAACGGCTCGAGGCCTCCCTGCACAGCGACAAGATCATGCTGGACAACGGCTGCGTCACCGCCCGGTGGCCAGATATGGGGTATCTGGTTGCCCTGGAGCTGAACAGCATGCAGCTCTTTTTTCAGCAGAATATCGATTTGTAGGGGCTGATGGGATTTATGGGACTAATGGGACTAATGGGACCTATAGGACTAATGGGACCTATAGGACCTATGAGACCTATAGGAACTATAGGACTTATGAGTCCCATAAGTCCCATAAGTCTCATAAGTCTCATAAGTCTCATGAGTCCCATTAGTCCTATAAGACTTATTCTGTCATACTAATTTGGTAGTCTCCTCCGCATCCGGAGTGCGGAGTTTTTTTATGAACAGCCTGCCATTTGAACGTCGCCTGGAAATCCTGGCCGACAGCGCCAAATACGATGTCTCCTGCTCCTCCAGCGGCAGCAACCGCCGGGGCGCGCCCGGCGGGGTGGGAAGCACTACCTCCGCCGGGGTCTGCCACACCTGGACCGCCGACGGCCGCTGCATCTCCCTGCTCAAGATCCTGCTCACCAACGCCTGCATCTTCGACTGCGCCTACTGCGTCAACCGCCGCAGCAACGACATTCCCCGCGCCGCATTCACCCCGGACGAAGTGGTGCGGCTGACCATGGATTTCTACCGCCGCAACTACATCGAGGGGTTGTTCCTCAGCACCGGCGTGACCCGCTCCGCCGACCACACCATGGAGCAGTTGATCGCGGTGGTGCGCAAGCTGCGGGAAGAGGAACGCTTCAACGGCTATGTCCACCTCAAGGTCGTGCCGGGGGCCGACCCGCTGTTGGTGGCCGAGGCGGGGCGCTACGCCGACCGGGTCAGCATCAATATCGAGCTTCCCACCCGCCGGAGCCTGGCGCTCCTGGCCCCGGACAAACCCCGTGAGGCGGTGATCGCCCCCATGCGCCAGGTGAGCGACCTCATCGCTTCGGCCCGCGCGGAGCGGAAAAAATCCCGCAAGGCGCCCCCGTTCGCCCCGGCCGGGCAGAGCACCCAACTGATCGTGGGCGCCACCCCGGAGAGCGACCGGGAGATCATCACCCTGTCCGAGGGGCTCTACCGCCGCCTGGATATGAAGCGGGTGTACTACTCGGCCTTTGTGCCCGGCTCCGACGACCGCCGTCTGCCGGCGCTCCCCACGCCGCCCCTGTTGCGGGAGCATCGCCTGTACCAGGCCGACTGGCTGCTGCGCTTCTACGGATTCGCCGCCCATGAGCTTCTGGACGAGGACCGTCCCAACCTGGACATGGGCTTCGATCCCAAGAGCGATTGGGCCGTGCGCCACCTGGACCTGTTCCCGGTGGAGGTGAACCTCGTCGATTACGAGGTGTTGCTGCGGGTGCCGGGCATCGGCGTGCGCTCGGCCCAGCGTATCGTTGCCGCCCGGCGTCATGCCCGGCTGGGGGAGGCGGAGTTGAAACGGTTGGGGGTGGTGCTCAAACGGGCGCGCTACTTCCTCACCGCCGGCGGGCGCTACCTGGGAGGAATCCGCCTGGACGGGGCCGGGCTGGTGGCGCGGCTCCTGGCGCCGGAGAAGCGTCCGGCGCGGCTGGACCAACTGGAGCTGTTTCCGGCACATGCCGATGCCTCGGCCCTGACGGGGGAGTTGTGACGGCATGCTACCGCTACGACGGGACCTTCGAGGGGTTCCTCTGCGCCCTGGCGGCGTGCCGTGAATCCGGGGGCGCGGAAGCGGAATTCCTGCGCCCCGGCGCCGAGAGCGGGGCGGGACTGTTCGCTGCCGGTTCCCTTGATGTCGCCACGGAGCGGGAGACGGCGCTCCGCTTCCGGGAACGCTTCGTGACGGCGGTCTCCCGCGAAGCCTTTGCCACCCTGCGCTACGCCTTTCACAGCGAGGCGGCCGGGGTCGAGCAGCTAGTGTGGCGCTACGTGGCGCTGGGACTGAAAAAGGGACGGCAGGTACAGCGCATGCTGGCCCAGGAACCGGTCTGCTCGGTACACCGGCTTTCCCGCAGGGTCGCCCACGAGGCCCACCGGTTCACGGGGTTCGTGCGTTTCCGGGAGGTGGCCTGGCCCGCCGATGGGGAATTGGGCGGTGAAGCGGGCCGCGACAGGCCGGAGGTCCCCCTCATGTACGCCCGGATCGAGCCCGATGCGGACATCCTCCCGTTCATCGCCCCCTACTTCCGGGAACGGCTCGGCGACCGCCCCTGGATGATCCACGACCTGCGCCGCTCCGCGCTGGCCCTGTGCGACCGGGGAACGTGGCGACTGGTCGGCGGCGTTTCCCTGGCGGGCCGGCCGGACTACACCGCCGGGGAAGAGGTGTGCAGCCGCCTGTGGCGCTCCTATTTCCAGCACATGGCCATACCCGAACGCCATAACCCCCGGCTGCAGCAAAGTCTCGTGCCGCTGCGTTTCCGCGCTCATCTGGTGGAGTTCGGGGGGGAGGAGTGATTAGCGCCTGAACCGCATCAGGAATTGCGCCGAGCAATAGGCTTGTACCGCGGCGCGGTCGGTGGCGGAAAGGGTTTCCCACGGCCGGGGATGGCGGAAGCCCCGAAGAAAAGCCCGTTCCGGGCGGCCGAGGAACGGGGTGGGGACCCCAAGGCGCGGGGCGATGTGCACGCCGCCCAGGCTAAAGGGGGTGACGGCCCGTGACAGGCAGGGATTGAGCATGACGAGCGCGTCGCGATCGTCGGGGCAGGGGCCGCCCACGTTACGGCCGGCGTACAGGACGAAGTTGCCGGGGGCAAGCCGGGCGGTCTCCATGACGGTGAGCCGTTCCACCTCGTCCCCCACATCCTCCAGGGCTCCGTGGTGGGCGAACAGGAGCGGCTCCAGGCCGCTTCGGCGGACCAGCTCCAGCAGGCCGCCGGTCCGGAAGGTGTGGACGCGGGGGTGCAGCAGGGCGTCCGCCAGCCCGCTGTCGTAGGCGGCCTCGTCGGACGCCTCCGCAAATCGCCGCAGGCGCGACCCCGGTTTGGCCCGGGCGATCAGTCCGCGCGCCTCGGCCGGGTCGTTGATCCCCAACAGGCGGAAGGCGCGGCGGATGGATTCCTCTTCGCGCCGGGCATAGCGGCTGTAGACCATCAGCCGGACGATCCCCCCCGGTGCGAGGCGGTCCGCCAGGGTCTTCAGGCCGGCCTGGGGGTCTTCCAGATGGTGGAGCACGCCGTAGGCGTCGATCAGGCCGAAGGGGCCGTCCGCCGGGGAGGCGGCCAGCAGGTCGCCCCGGCAAAAGGTCACATTGGTGCGGCCGTGGAGCAGGCAGTGCAGGCGCGCGCGCCGGAGGTTGCGGTCCGACAGGTCGAGGGCCGTTATGGGGGTATGGGGATTGGCCAGGCTAAAGGGGTAGGGGGAAAAGCTGCCGCAACCGGCGATGAGGATGCGTTGTGCGTCAGGGGGCGGCAGGGTGCCGTTGAAGCGGGCCCAGAGGGCGGACAGGTTGAGGGCGTAGGTATCGCAACGGCGCAAGGAGGCCAGCAAGGGATACCGGGGATAGGGATAGCGCTCGTAATGGGTGCGTACGTCGTCGGCCATGCCCCACTGTAGCAACTCCCAAGGCTCCTGGCAAGCTGCCGCCCATCTCCCCATTCGACCCGAACCGTTTTTGCGAAAGCAGGGGACGTGTCGGACTCAGTTCAGCAGGGCGGCTTCTTCCTGTTCCACCAGGGCGATGATCTCTTCATACATGGCGATCATGACGCCGGATTTGAGCCATTTGCGGACTATGTGCCGCAGGAGGAGAAAGCCGTGCACCACGGTGCCGCTGAAGACGCAGATGCCGCACAGGCGGGTGGCTTCGTGGTCCAATAGCCAGATACTGGCGATCGCAACGACGAGCATGGTCGATAAAAACGCCATCTCGATGCCGCGGAACGGGTTTTCGAACACCTTGGTAACGTGTATGTAGTAGCGGGTCAGGCCGGTTACGCGCCGCATGAATTCGCCGACATCGCTACCCGCGCATTTCAGGTGGGCATAGCTGAGAAATCGCGACGCGGCGCGCTCCCGTCCCCCGGTCATGCGTTCGCTGACATATCGCTCAATGGCTTCGTCTATGAGATCGGTATTCATCATGGTGGCACCTCCTGCTCTCACGCTTATTCGGCCGATGGATTATTCGTCGACTTCTCCGTCGGTCCCTGCCGTCACGCGTGCCAATGCCGGCATGTTTTTCTCGTACCACCTGTCTATCATTTTGTCCCAAAGTCGCCATGATAAACAAGCTAAATAGTCAACATACATAATGCGTGCCGGGATGTGTGGAAGACAATCATATTGAATGATATCAATATGTTGAATGATTCCGCGGGTGTAGGCGCATCCACGAAACGGTGTAAAAACGATACAGGGAACGTCATTTTGTCCGGGTTGCATCGTTTTTAAGCAAAAAAAATTTCACAGGGGAAAATCGGAAACAGAGGGACAAACGGTTTTGCGTCGATCCCGGCAAAAACAGGTTCCGTTTTTTGACGTTCACCGGGTCTCCGTGGCTCCGTGGCAGAACAGCTGTTAACAGAAAAGCCCCTCCGGTGGGGGAGGGGCTTTGGGGGCCGGGATTGTGGGGAGGCGGCTATTTGCTGACGGTGGCGTTCTCGATGATGACGTTATAGCGGTAGCCGTAGCCGAAGTCCCGGTCTTTGGCCAGGGTCCCCTTGACCGTGACCACGTCGTCCAGATGGGGCGTCGTTTTGGTGGTGCACACCAGGTTATGGGTGCCCTGGGCCTGAGAGCCGGTACCGTCCTGGATATGTATCCAGACCCTCTTCATGATCCCCGAGGTTACCTTGACGATCTTGCCCCGGACGACGACCCGCTTTTTGTTGAGTTTGGCGCTGTTGCGGTAGATCTCGGCAATGGTGTAGGCATTGGGGCCGTGGGCCTTTTTGACCGAAATCCCTTTTTCCTTGGGTCTTACGGCAACCTTGCTGCCCATGGGGGCGGATTGCCGTGCCGGCGGGGCGGCCGGCGGCGGGGTGGCTGCCGGAGCGGCGGCTTTCGGTTGCGCAATGATGCCGTTGGAGAAGATGATGGTGTCGAAGGTGCGTTTGAGGGTCTTGCTCTCGAAGTTCTTCATGACGAGCCCCTCCTTGAAACTCAAGGGCTCGCCGACGGCGATCCTGGCTTCCGTCACGGCTATCCAGACCTTCTCGCCGTTACTTTTCAGCAGGTAGACATAACTGTAGCCGCCGCTGTTCAAAACCTGCAGCACCTTGCCGGAGAGGGAAGACGATTGCTGGTGCGTCGTTGATTGGGTGGGGTATTCGATCTTCGGGTGGCCTGCCGGTACGTTGGAGGGGGGCGGCGCGGCTGCCGAAACGGAGACGATGCTGCAAAGAACGATGAACGCAAGAGGTGAGAGATGGCTCTTTTTCATGTGATCCTCATTTTTGAATTTACCCGCACGATTTTTTTGATACTATCATGAAAGCCCGGCAACGGGCAGCTTAAAAATAGAGGAGACAGGATACTATGCAGCGCAAAGCGGTCGTTCTTTACAGCAGCGGTCTGGATTCAACCACCTGTCTGGCCCTGGCCGGGGCCGAAGGGTTTGTGCCCTATGCCATCAGTTTTTCCTATGGGCAGAGGCACAGCCACGAACTGGAGGTGGCCAAGGCCAATGCGGTGCGGCTGGGCGCCGCCGAACATCTGGTGGTGGATTTCGACCTGCGCCTGATGGGTGGCAGCGCCCTGACGGCGGATATCGCCGTACCCAAGGAGGGGGTGGGAAGCGATATTCCGGTCACCTACGTGCCGGCCCGCAACACCATCTTTCTCTCTTTTGCCCTGGGATGGGCCGAGGTGCTGGGGGCCTTCGACATCTACATCGGGGTCAATGCCCTCGACTACTCCGGCTACCCGGACTGCCGGCCCGACTATATCGCGGCCTACGAGACCATGGCCAACCTGGCAACCAAGGCCGGCGTGGAAGGGACGGGGCGGTTCCGCATCCATACGCCGCTCATCGACCTGACCAAGGCGGAGATCATCAAAAAGGGGGTCGAACTGGGGGTCGATTACGGTCTGACCCACTCCTGTTACGATCCGACGCCCGAAGGGCTTTCCTGCGGGGAATGCGATTCCTGCCGCCTGCGCTTGAAGGGGTTTGCCGAGGCGGGGTTGAAGGACCCGCTCAGGTACGTGAACCGGTAGGAGCGGTGACGTGGCGCTCTGGGAAGGCGTGCCTTTTGGGTGCGCCTTTTCTTTTGCTCAGGGAAGAAAGGGGATGCGGGGCTACTTGTCCGTGCCGAACCGGTCCTTGAAAAAACTCTTGATGGAGTGCCCCATGTCCCTGAACCACTCGCCCACGGACCTCCCGGCCTTCTTTGTTGCCTGACCGGATTCCCTGCCCCCTTCCCTGAAGGCCGCCCCGGTTTCCTTGCCGAGCTTTTTGAAGCCCTGGCCGACCTCCCTGCCGCCCTCTTTGAACGCCTTGCCGGTATCCTTGCCGAGTTTTTTCAATCCCTGGCCCACCTCCCTGCCGTCTTCCTTGAGGGAGGTCTCCGCGAACCCGGAAGAGGCGGACAGCGCAGTGACCAGCATGACGACGACCACGGTTCCTCGCATGGCAATCTCCTTTAAGATGATTCTAACAGGGAAGGGGTGGCAGGTCAAAGCCGCATCATGCATCCGGGAGGTTGTGGTCCGTATTTGACCGGAAATCGGGATTTCCGGCAGGGGGTGGGGAGGGTATTCCCTGCCGGCTACGTGCAGGACCCGTTTGCGGCGGTCGTCCTTCCGAGGCACCCGGCGGGGTCGGAGAGGTAGACGGCCGCCCGGTTCTTTCCCTCGTTCTTGGCGCGGTAGAGCGCCATGTCGGCGCAACCTACGAGGTCGGATGCCTCATTCATTGTGTCGTTGAGCGTGGCAATGCCGATGCTTGTCGTTACGCGAATGTTCCATGTCCCGTCGGCCAGGGTGTTGTCCCCTATCTTCGAGCAGAGGCGTTTCGCCAGATCCAGTGCCGTAGCATCGCCGGCATGGGTGGCAATGATGCAGATCTCGTCGCCGCCATAGCGGGTGACGATGTCGGTATCTCTGACGGATTCGATGAGCAGGCGCCCCATGCCCTGCAAGACCTGGTCGCCGGTCTGGTGCCCGCTGGTGTCGTTGATCTGCTTGAAGTCGTCGATGTCGATCATCAGGAGGGAGAGGGGCAGGTTATATCTTCGGGCCCGGTCGAATTCCTCCTTCAGGCGCTGTTCGAAATAACGGCGATTGTGGATGCCCATGGTGGCATCGGTGATGTTCTCCTGCTCCAGCGCACTCATGCGGAGGATATCCTGCGCCGTCCGATGGGAGAGATGGTTGACCAGCAGGACAAAACAGGCCCCCAGGAAAAAAACGGACGATACGATGACGTCGGAAACGCGGTAGGTGCCGCCCCGGAGCTCCGAGGCATAGAAGAGGTAGCCTATGATGAAGAACAGGATCAGGGCGGCGAGGGTGTACCAGTTGTGACGGACCTTGCCGAACGGCAACCCCCGGATCAACCCGATGACCGGCACCAGGGAGAGGGCAAGAATAACGGCCCCCATCAGGATTGGGGCGATGACGATGAGACTGATCGGAATACCCGGCATGGTGATCCTTGCTGGAAGGATTTGCACCTTCGATATTTCGTGGGAGTAAACAATATGCAGCCCGGCTGAATATCGCTTACACCAGTCTAGGGATAAAATCAAATAAAATTGACCTTTCCCAATGTATGGTGTGTCGTTCGCCGGGATCGGATGATATCTGTTTTCGTGAAAGAGGCTGAAATTATTTATGAATATGGGAAGGATGGTGTTTGGGGGGCTCTCGCGGGGCGTGGTCCGGCGCGCCACAAGAAACGCGCCGGACCGATTAGGGGATGCTGGTGTACTGTCCGGTTAATGAGTTGTCGTAATTCCGGTTCTTTTGCCCGCTGCCTACGTTGCGGCTCCTTGAGGTAGACCCTGCTACACCTGCGTCGCCGCGCCTTGGCATCAGACAAAATAACCGGGAATTATTTCCAACAACCAACCAAACGGCACACTAGCCCTGGGCCGCCTGGACGGCGGTGATGGCGGTGACGTTGACGATGTCGTCCACGGAGCAGCCGCGGGACAGGTCGTTGACCGGCTTGGCCAGACCCTGGATGATCGGGCCGACCGCTTCGGCGCCGGCCACCCGCTCCACCAGCTTGTAGGCGATGTTGCCCGCGTCCAGGTCCGGGAAGACCAGCACGTTGGCTTTGCCGGCCACGGAGCTGCCGGGAGCCTTTTTCTCGCCCACCTTGGGGAGCAGGGCGGCGTCGGCCTGGAGCTCGCCGTCGATCTGCATATCCGGTTTGATCTGCCGGGCGATCTCCAGGGCTTTCAGCACCTTGTCGCAGTCCGGGTGGCTGGCGCTTCCCTTGGTGGAGAAGGAGAGCAGGGCCACGCGGGCGTCCACGTCCAGGAACGCCTTGCAGTTGCCGGCCGTGGCCACGGCGATCTCGGCCAGGGCCTGGGCGTCCGGGTTGGGGTTGACGGCGCAGTCGGCGAACAGGATGATGCCGTTTTCGCCGAAGCTCTCGGTCTTGGTGATCATGAGGAAGAAGGAGGAGACGGTCTTGATCCCCTTGGCCGGGCCGACGGTCTGGAAGGCGGCCTTGAGTACGTTGCCGGTGGTGCCGGTGGCGCCTGCCACCTCGCCCCCCGCATCGCCGTTCCTGACCATCATGCCGGCGTAGTACAGGTTGTCCGGCGCGGTCAGGAGGGCGCGCGCCTCTTCCGGGGTCATGCCCTTGGCCTTGCGCAGCTCGACGAAATCGGCCACGTACTGTTCCAGCTTGGGGGACGCGGCCGGGTTGAGCAGTTCCACGCCCGCCAGGTTGACGCCTTTGGCTGCGGCATCGGCCAGGATCTTGGCCGGGTCGCCCAGAATGACGATCCGCGCCAGGCCCTCCTTGGTCGCCTTCTCGGCGGCGAACAGCATCCGCTCGTCATAGCTTTCCGGCAGGACCACGGTCTGCAGGTTTTTTCGCGCTTTCTCTTTGATCTGGTCAACAAGATGCATGGGTTACCTCCTATTGGAGGTTGTTGAAAAACAGCCATATCGCCGCCGTCCTCGAAGGCCCCCTTGTGCGGCGTAGCGCTGCTACGCCTCCGCAGGGCCTTCTGCGGGTGCGACGATCTGACTATTTTTGAACAACCTTAGTTTTCAAGAGCCGCTTGGCTGTAAATAAAACATGGGTATATATAGTTGAAATACGGGTGTCGGTCAAACAAAAAAGCCTGAACAGATCAGGCTTTTAGTAAGGCTTAAAAGGTTAAAACGTGATTTAAAATTCAACACCCATGGCGTCGGCAACCGTGTGGATATCCTTGTCCCCCCGGCCGGACAGGCAGACCACGATGGTCTTGTCTTTCGGCAGGGAAGGCGCCAGCTTCAGGACGTGGGCGATGGCGTGGGACGACTCCAGGGCCGGCATGATGCCCTCCTCCCTGGTCAGCACGCTGAACCCTTCCAGCGCCTCGTCGTCGGTGATCGAGACATACTCGGCCCGCTGGGTGTCCTTCAGCCACGAGTGCTCCGGCCCCACGCCGGGGTAGTCCAGGCCGGCCGAGATGGAATGGGCCGGGGTGATCTGCCCGTGCTCGTCCTGGAGCAGGTAGGTCTTGTTGCCGTGCAGGATGCCGGGCGAACCGGCGCAGAGCGCGGCGGCGTGCTTGCCGCTCTCGATGCCGTAGCCGGACGCCTCGACCCCGATCATCCTGACCTTGCGGTTCTTCAGGAAAGGGTGGAACAGGCCCAGGGCGTTGCTGCCGCCGCCGACGCAGGCCACCAGGTAGTCGGGGAGGCGGCCCTCGACCTTCTGGTGCTGTTTTTTTACCTCGTGGCCGATGACCGACTGGAAGTCGCGCACCATCATGGGGTAGGGATGCGGCCCGGCCACGGTGCCGATGACGTAGAAGGTGGTGGTGATGGTGGAGACCCAGTTGCGCATGGCCTCGTTCATGGCGTCCTTGAGGGTCGCGGTGCCGGCGGTGACCGGCGTGACCGTGGCCCCCAGAAGGCGCATGCGAAAGACGTTCAGGGCCTGGCGGCGGGTATCCTCCTCGCCCATGAAGACCTCGCACTCCATCCCGAACAGCGCGGCGATGGTGGCGGTGGCCACCCCGTGCTGACCCGCGCCGGTCTCGGCGATGACCCTCTTTTTGCCCATGCGCTTGGCCAGAAGCCCCTGGCCGATGGTGTTGTTCACCTTGTGGGCGCCGGTATGGTTCAGGTCTTCCCGTTTCAGGTAGATCCGGGCGCCCCCCAGTTTTTTGGTCAGCTTTTCGGCATAGTAGAGCGGGTTGGGACGGCCCACGTACTGGCGCAGGTAGTACTCGAACTCTTCCTTGAACTCCCGGTCGTGGCGGTAGTGTTCATAGGCCTTTTCCAGCTCCAGTAGGGCCGGCATGAGGGTCTCGGGAACGTAGCGTCCGCCGAATGCGCCAAAATGTCCATATTTATCGGGAAGTTTCAAGGAACAGCCCCCTTCGCTTGTCTGATGAATTCTCGTACCTTGTTCGCGTCCTTCTTCCCCGGCCCGGATTCCACACCGCTGGAGACGTCCACCGCATAGGGCAATACCTGGCGGACGGCATCAGCCACATTGCCCGGCGTCAGTCCCCCGGCCAGGATGATGCGGTTGGCCTGGGCCACGCAGGCGGCGATCTCCCAGTTGAACGTCTGTCCCGTACCGCCATGGGCGGCGGGCGACCAGGCGTCGAGCAGGAATGCGGCAACCCGGTAATCCCGCATCGGCTCCAGGGAGGTGATGTCCTTCACGCGGAAGGTCTTGATGACGCGTCGCCTGACCGCGTCGCAGTACCCCGGTTTTTCCTCGCCGTGGAGTTGGACCACGTCCAGGCCGCACAGGTCGGCGGTGGCATTCACCATCTCCAGAGGCTCGTTGACGAACAGGCCCACGGTCTGCACGAACGGGGGGAGATGGCGGATGATGGCGGCGGCCTGCTCGGGAAACACATGCCGGGGAGAGTTGGGGTGAAAAACGAAACCCAGGGCGTCGGCACCGGCCGCGATGGCCGTCAGGGCATCGTCCAGGTTGGTTATGCCGCAGATCTTCACCTTTATCATAGCGGTGCCTTCTCGAGATTCTGCCGGAGATGCTCTCTTATGGGATTTATGAGACCTATGGGACATATAGGTCTTATAACGTCCCATAGGCCTCATGGACATTCCTTCATTTATAACTCCACCTTCGGCAAGCTCTCCAGCGCTTCGCGGATCTTCTGCTCCGGGTACTCGTAGTCTTCCAGGGCGCCCGAGAGGTAGGCGTCGTAGGCGCCCATGTCCAGTTGCCCGTGGCCCGAAAGGCCGAAGAGGATGGTCCGTTCCTTCCCCTCCTCCTTGGCCAGCACCGCCTCGTCGATGGCGGCCCGCACGGCGTGGGACGATTCGGGGGCCGGGACGATCCCCTCGCTGCGGGCGAAGAGCAGGGCGCCTTCGAAACAGGCGTTCTGCTTGTAGGACTTGGCCTCGATCTGCCCGGCATGGTACAGCTGGGACACCAGGGGAGATTCGCCGTGGTAGCGCAGCCCGCCCGCATGGATGCCGGGGGGCATGAAATCGTGCCCCAGGGTGTACATCATGGAGATGGGCGCCATCTTGGCGGTATCGCCGTAGTCGAAGGCGTAGACCCCCTTGGTCAGGGTCGGGCAGGAGGCCGGTTCCACGGCCAGGCAGCGCACGTTCTTCCCGGCGGCCCGGTCGGCGATGAAGGGGAAGGCCAGCCCGGCGAAGTTGGAGCCGCCGCCGCAGCAGGCGATGACCACGTCCGGGTAGTCCCCGGCGACCTTCATCTGCGCCTGCGCCTCCTGGCCGATCACGGTCTGGTGCAGGCAGACGTGGTTGAGCACGCTCCCCAGGGCATAGTTGGTGTCGTCGTGGGTGGCGGCGTCCTCCACCGCCTCGGAGATGGCGATCCCCAGGGAACCGAGACATTCCGGGTCGTGGGCCAGGATGGCCCGGCCCGCGTTGGTGAATTCCGAGGGCGAAGGGATGACCTGGGCGCCCCACAACTGCATCATGCTCTTGCGGTACGGCTTCTGGGTGCAGGAGATCTTGACCATATATACCGTGCACTCGAGGCCGAACAGGGAGCAGGCCAGGGCCAGGGAACTGCCCCACTGGCCGGCGCCGGTCTCGGTGGCCAGGCGGCGGATGCCGGCCTGCTTGTTGTACCACGCCTGGGGGATGGCCGAGTTGGGCTTGTGGGAGCCTGCCGGGGAAACCCCTTCAAACTTGTAGTAGATCTTGGCCGGGGTGCCGAGGGCCTTTTCCAGGCGATGGGCGCGAAAGAGGGGCGACGGCCTCCAGAGCTTGTAGATCTCCCTGACCTCGTCCGGGATGTCGATCCAGCGGTTGGGAGACATCTCCTGCTCGATCAGCGCCATGGGGAAGATGGCCAGCATGTCGTCCGGGGTGATCGGTTTGAGGGTCTGGGGGCTGATGACCGGGGCCAGGGGGCCGGGCATGTCGGGGATGATGTTGTACCACTGGCGGGGGATCTGGTCTTCGCTGAGGAGGATCTTGGTATTCATGTGGTTGCTCCCGAAATGAAGTGAAAGAATCGAAAGGCTTTATAGGACTATATAGGAGCTATAGGACTCATAAGTCCCATAAAAGCCTGTCTCTCCCAAACAAAATTGTAGCCGCTATTCCAGATTATCCTCGATCCGGATAAAGCCGGTCTTCTGGCTGATGACGTCGAGCCGGTCGATCTCCGTCAGGGCGGCCTGCACGGCACCTTCCCGCGCTTCGTGGGTCATGATCACGATGGGCACCGGAGCTGCGTCGTCGGCCTGGTGCGAGGTCTGGACCATGGATTCGATGCTGATGCCGTGCTTGCCGAGTGCCCCGGCGATGGCGGCCAGCACGCCCGGCTGGTCCAGGGCGCTGAAGCGGAGCATGTATTTGCTGATGATCTCGGACATGGGTTTGAGCGGCAGGGTGGCCACCTGGTCGTCCATGAAGCCCAGGGGCGCCATCCTGCGTCCGGCGCCGGCCATCATGCTGCGTGAGAGCCCGATCAGGTCCCCCACGATGGCGCTGGCGGTGGGGTTCTGTCCGGCGCCCCGGCCGTAGAACATCACCGGGCCTACGAAATCGCCGCTCAGGCGGATGGCGTTGAACACGCCGTTCACCTCGGCCAGCGGATTGTGCAGGGGGATCATGGTGGGGTGGACGCGCGCCTCCACCTGGCCGTCGATGAGCTTGCCGATGGCCAGCAGTTTGATGCGGTAGCCGAACTCGCTGGCAAACTTCACGTCCAGGCCGCTGATGCGGGAGATCCCTTCGGTGTAGATGCTGTTGAAATCGATGCGGGTGCCGAAGCAGAGGGAAACCAGGATCGCCAGCTTGTGGGCCGTATCCACCCCTTCGATGTCGAAGGTCGGGTCCGGCTCGGCGTAGCCCAACTCCTGGGCGGCCTTGAGCACGTCGGCGAAATCCGCCCCCTCCTGGGTCATGCGGGTCAGGATGTAGTTGCAGGTGCCGTTCATGATGCCGAACACGGAGCCGATACGGTTGGCGGCCAGGTTGCCCTTGATGGAGGTCAAAACCGGGATGCCGCCCCCCACCGAGGCCTCGAACTGCACCTCCACCCCCTTGCGGGCCGCGGCGGCGAAGATCTCGTCGCCGTGCAGGGCCAGGAGCGCCTTGTTGGCGGTGACGATGTGCTTGCCCTTCTCGATGGCCTTGAGCACAAAGGTCTTGGCGGGTTCATAGCCTCCCACCAACTCGATCACCACCGAGATCTCGGGGTCGTCGAAGATGGCGTTGACATCGGTGGTGAGACAGGCGGGGTCCACCGTTACGCCGCGGTCGCTGGTGATGTCCAGGTCCGCGATCCTCTTCAGCACGATGCCGGCCCCGACCTTGCTGCGGATGACGTCCGCGTTCTGCTGGAGCAGTTTGACCACCCCGGCCCCGATATTGCCGTATCCTATCAAACCTACCTTGATATCGCTCATGACTAACCTCTTAAATATAGCTGCTCACTTTTTGCCACGGAGCCACAGAGACACGGAGAACGTCAAAGACGGAATCCCTTTTACAAGGATGAACAGGATGAAAGGGATACAATCTGAAATCCGGTCACCGGTGAAAGCATAAAGTTGCTTTGCTCGTTGATACTCTTGGTTTTCTCCGCGTCTCTGTGGCTCTGTGGCAGATTTATAAAGATTTTAAATCTGTTCTTCCGCCGCTTCCTCGGTTTTGGCGCACGCCTCGATCTCGTCCAGGATGCCGTTCACGAAGGCCGGTGAATCCTTATCCCCGAAACGGCGGGCGATCTCGATGGCCTCGTTGATGGTGACCTTTTTGGGGATATCGCCCCTGAACATCAACTCATAAGCGGCCAGGCGCATGACGTTCAGGTCCACCCTGGGCATGCGGGCCAGCGCCCAGTTTTTGGAACGGTCCCTGATGGCCGTGTCGATGGCTGCGCGATGTTCCTGCACCCCCACCACCAAGCCCTCGGCGAATTCCCTGGTCCTGGCCGGGGTGTCGGCCTGCTCCTCCCGGAAGGTCTGGAGGGTTTCACGCAGGCCCGAAGCCGGGTTGGCATCCAGGGCGTAGAGTATCTGCAGCGCCAGTTCGCGCGCTTCCCGTCGGATTCCCATTATTTAAGGGCCTTCAGCAGATTGGCGGTTTCGATGGCGCCCGTGGCGGCCTCGAAGCCCTTGTTGCCCGCCTTGGTGCCGGCACGCTCCACCGCCTGCTCGATGGTGTCGGTGGTCAGTACGCCGAAGATGACCGGCACGCCGCTTTCCAGCGATACCATGGCCACGCCCTTGGATACCTCGGCCGAGACGAAATCGAAATGGGGGGTGGAACCGCGGATCACCGCGCCCAGGCAGATGACGGCGTCGTACTTCCGGGATTCGGCCAGCTTCTTGGCGGCCAGGGGGATCTCGAAAGCGCCCGGCACGCGGGCCACGTCGATATCCTGGTCGGAAGCGCCGTGACGGATCAGGGAGTCCGTGGCCCCTTCCAGCAGGCGGTCGGAAATGAAGCTGTTGAAACGGGCGACAACGATACCGAACTTGAGTCCCTTGGCGTCCAGGTTGCCTTCAAAGAATTGTGGCATGGCGATCTCCTTGTATCGGCCGTTGACGATCCGCTCGTAGCGATGTCCAACAACCGCGAGTTTGTGGCGTAAAGAAACCGAAATATTATCATAATTTTTTGCGACAAGGGAGAAAAAAGTGCACTCGGGGCGGTTGTCCGGCAGGTTGTTGAAAAACTCAGGCTGTTCAAAAATAGTCGGATCGTCGCACCCGCAGTATAATCGTCTCCGGCGATTATCGGTGACGGAGCGACAGCGTCGTCATCCCGTTTAGCGGGACGCCGATAGGCGCTAAGATGGCTGTTTTTCAACAACCTCCCAAGGGCCGTGGAAGGCGATGGTCCCCTGGTAGTCGGCCACCAGGAAGCGGGGCGCCAGTTCCGGCGCATGCCGTTGGGCGGCGGTCCTGGCGTGGCCGCTGACCAGCTCCAGCAGGGCCGGGTCGAAGTTTGCGGCGATGACGATCTCCCGTGCGGTGTTGGCCGGGGCGATGGTGGTGGTGATGGTTTCCGGCAAGCCTGCCTCCCCGGCCCAGCCCAGGAGGGTGGACAGATCCAGCTCCGAGGCTGCGGCATGGGTGTTCTCGTGGCCGCAGGCGATCTTGAGCAGCTTGGCGAACTGGCAGGCCACAAACGGTTGGCTGTAGCCCCGTTTGGCGCAGGATTTGAGGGCATAGGCCACGTGGTCCCCCATCATGACGAAGGCCTCGTCCGGGAGCAGCACCCGCTCCCCGGTCGCGGGGTCCGTGACTGCGTGGTTCAGGTGATGCTGGGCCGCCATCTCGCTGGTGCGGCCGGTGGAAAGCACCACGTTGGTGCAGCCGCAGGCGCGGGCCACGTCCAGGGCGGTGTCGATGGTGTCGGTCCAGGCCTGGGCCGACAGGGGGCGGACGATGCCGGTGGTGCCGAGGATGGAGAGGCCCCCCACGATGCCGAGGCGGGCGTTCAGGGTCTTCTGCGCCCGCAGCTCGCCGTCCGGGATGCTGATGGTGACGCGGATGGTCCCGGTCCAGGCCGGAAGGGCGTCGCGCACCGCCTGTTCGATCATGCGGCGGGGCACCGGATTGATGGCCCATTCGCCCGGCGCCACGGCCAGCCCCGGCTTGGTGGCCTTGCCGATGCCCACGCCACCTTCGATGACGATGGCGCACCCCTCCTCAAAGTGGTCGGGCAGGGGAGGGATGAGCACCACCTGGGCGTGGACTTCGGCCCCGTTGGTCACGTCCGGGTCGTCGCCCGCGTCCTTCACCACGAAGCAGGCGGCCTCATTGCCGCCGAAGCGCGGGCCGTGCAGCGGGAACGTGGCCGAGACCCCGGCGGGCAGATCGATGGCGACCTCCCCGACCTCCGCCCGGCGCACGAGCATCAGGGCCGCGCCCTTGGCCGCCGCCGCGGCGCAGGCACCGGTGGTGTAACCGTGTCGAAGGGATTTCTTCATCTGGTACCTTGTGGCGTGAAATATTTTTGCGGGCTGTGAATAACCCAGGTTGTTCAAAAATAGTCAGATCGTCGCACCCGCAGAAGGCCCTGAGGAGGCGTAGCAGCGCTACGCCGCACGAAAGGGCCTTCGAGGACGGCGGCGTATAATTATGCGTGAGCATAATTATCGGTGACGGAGCGCTAGCGTAGTCATCCCGTTTAGCGGGACGCCGATAGGCGCTAAGATGGCTGTTTTTCAACAACCTCCTAGGCGGCGGCCATGATCGCCAGGGCGTTCATTACCGCCGCCGCCACGTTCGACCCCCCCTTGCGTCCCATGTTGGTGATGAAGGGGATGGAACCGTCCGTGGCCGCCAGGGCGTTCTTGCTCTCCTCGGCCCCCACGAAACCGACCGGCAGGCCGATGATCAGAGCCGGATGGGCTTTGCCTTCCCCGACGAGCCGCAGCAGTTCGAACAGGGCCGTGGGGGCGTTGCCGATAACGAAGATGCGGTTGTCCGGGTTTGCCACCGCCTTGCGCATGGCGGCGATGGAGCGGGTAATGCCGTTGCAACGGGCCGCCTCGGCCACGTCCGGGTCGGCCACGTGGCAGGAGACATGGCAGCCGAAGGGAGCCAGGCGGGCCTTGCTCATGCCGGACAGGGCCATGGTGGTGTCGGTGACGATGCCTGCGCCGCTCTTGAGGGCCGCCACCGCCTTCTCCACGGCCCCGTCGGAGAACACCATGGAGGCGGCATACTCGAAATCCGCGCTGGTGTGGATGCTGCGGCGCACCACCTGCCACTCGGCCTCGGGCCAGCCGTGGTCACCGGCCTCCTTGTCGATGATGCGGAACGATTCGGCCTCGATCTCCTCGGGCTTCATGGTGAGGGATTCCATCAGCGCCACCCCAGGGAGTCCAGCGCTTCGCCGATCCGCTCGCTCTCCACCTCGGCCAGTTTGCGGTGCACCCCCAGATGCGGGCCCATCTCCATGACCAGGCCGGGGTGGCGTTTCTGGGCCTCCTCGATCTCCTCGGGCAGGTCGTGGAGCACATGGGCGCCCATGAAGAGGAAGTAGGGCATGAGCAGGATACGCTCGGCCCCACGGTTCACGCAGGCGTCGATGCCGTGCTGGATGTTGGGTTCGTGCATCTCGCGGAACGAGACCTCCACGATCTCGAACCCGGTGATCTCCTGCACCATCTTAGCCACCTCGCGGGCGGCGTCGTTTGCCTGGGGGATGCGGCTGCCGTGGGCCATCAGCAGAATTGCGGTTTTCATTGTTCCTCGCTTGGGTATGTGAGTGGTGATGCGGGTGGTTTTCTCCCCTCCTAGTTTAGGAGGACCCTCTGGGGCCTAAAGGGCCGGGGGTGGTAGCCTGTAGTTTCTTTCCCTCTCCGCCAGCCTCCAACCCCCGCAACCCTTCCCACGGCCCGCTCAGCGGCTCCTCCACCTCTGCCTCGCCCAGGCGCTGCATGAGGGCGGCGATGAGCCGTGCCGACGGGGCCACGTCGCTGCCGGGGGCTGTCTTGCCGTGGGTGCGGGGCGGGTGCAGTTCGGGGGTGAGCCCCTTGATGGGGAGACCGGGGTTCATCACTTTTTTAAACCGTTGGGCGCGCCCCTCGTTGTTGACGTAGATCCCGGTCTGCTCCACCCAGGCGGTGGCGGGGAGGAGCACCCCGGCCCTGTGCGTGAAACCGGTGGGCCGCCAGTCGGCGGCGGCCAGCACGGCGACCCCTTCCGGCAGGTCGCGGGAAAGGTCGGCCTCGAAGGAGATGATCCCCTTGATCCGGCCGGAGGCCAATGCCGTTGACAGCGCCACGGCGTTGTGCTGCCGGGCCAGTTCGGCGCAGCCGAAGGCGTTGGGGCCGTCCAGGATAAAGGCCAGTTTGGCGGTACGGGGGACCGATTGCACGGCATCCAGCCCTTCCGCGGTTGCGCCGCAGATGATGACCGGGCGCTTGGCCTCCGCCAGGGGTAGGTCGGCTAGGGAGGTGACATGCGCGTACTCGAAGGGAAGGGGCTTAACTTCTTCCCTCTCCCGGCCTTCGGCCACCCTCTCCTTTAGGCCCCAGAGGGTCCGCTGGGAGAGGGTAGGCTCAATAAGGTAAATTTTAGCCCCGCTCCGCCAGGCCTGGCGCACGGCCAGGGCCATCATGGGGGCCTCTTCCAGCAGGTCGCATCCCACCAGGGCGATCAGGTCGGCGTTGCGCACGTCCTCCTGGGAGGCGCTGTCGTCCGCCGTCAGCAGTGCGGCCGCAGCCCCGGTCAGGTGGGCCTGGTCCGCATCGTCGAAATAGCAGAGCGCCCCGGCACCCAAAAACTCCCGCAGCCGGGCGGCCATGATGTTGCCCTCCAGGTCCATGCGGGGCGAGCCGACAATGGCCAGGGCTTGGGGGCCGTGCAGTTCCAGGAAATCTCCCAGGCGGGCCGCCACTGCGTCCAACGCCTCGTCCAGACTGACCGGCGTGCCGTCCACCAAGGCCTGGCGGGGGCGATCCGGGGCGTTGACAACCGCGTTGGCGAAGCGGCCTCTGTCGCAGATGAACCAGCCGTTGACGCGGTCGTTCCGGCGGGCCGTGGTCTTGAGCAGCTCCCGGTAGCGGGCCATGGGGACGGTGTTGCACCCAAGGGAACAGTGGGGGCAGACCGAGGGGGCCATGTCGTAGTCCCAGTAGCGGGCGCGGAAGCGGGCGGTCTTGTCGGTGAAGACCCCGGTGGGGCAGATGTCCACCAGATTGCCGGAGAAGGGGGATTGAAGCGGCCCTTCCTCCTGGCGGCCGAAGTAGACCATGGCGGCCCGCCCCATGACGCCGAAGTCGGTGCCCCCGGCATACTCCTGATAGAAGCGGACGCAGCGGTAGCACTGGATGCAGCGGTTCATCTCGTGTTCGATGTACTCACCCAGGTACTGGTTAACGTGGGTGCGCTTTTTACCGTCATAGCGCCGGATGCCGTGGCCGCCCGCGATGGTGTAGTCCTGCAACTGGCACTCGCCCCCTTCGTCGCACACCGGGCAGTCGTGGGGGTGGTTGATCATCAGCCACTCGATGACGCTCCTGCGCATGGACACCGCCTCGTCGTCGGTGGTGGAGACCACCATGCCGTCCTGGGCCGGGAGCATGCAGGACATCTGCACCCCCTTGACCGGGCCGTCCAGCATCTTCACGGCGCAGACCCGGCAGGCGCCGGCCTTGCCCAGGGCGGGATGCCAGCAGAAATGGGGGATGGGGATGTCCACCGACTGGGCGGCTTCCAGCACCGTAGTACCCTCGGGGACTTCAACCGGTATGTCGTCGATGATGAGTTTTGGCATGGCGTCACAATCTTATTGATAACGATTCCCTCCCCCAGCGGGGGAGGGCCAGGGAGGGGGAAGGCGAAGACCTATACAACTAATCCCCCCTCCTAACCTCCCCCCGCTGGGGGGAGGGATTTTTCTCCGTGTCTCTGTGGCAGATTTTATCTTTTAGCCTTTAACAGGGCATCTTCCTGCGGTGATGTGCTCCCGCACCTCGTCCTCGAACAATCTCAGCAGCCCTTCCACCGGGCCCATGGCGCCGGGGGCCAGGGCGCAGAAGGCGTAGTTCAGCTTGTGCACGTGGTCCCGCAGGATGTCCATGTCGGCCAGGTCGCCGCGACCCGCTTCGATCTTTTCCAGGATGTGCTGCACAAAGGGGAGCCCTTCCCGGCAGGGGGTGCACCAGCCGCAGGATTCGCGGGCATAGAAGCGGGTCAGGTTGAGGGTGGCGGCCACCATGCAGGTGGTCTGGTCGAAGACCACGACCCCGCCGGTGCCCAGGCGGGAACCGGCCTTGGCCACCGGGTCGAAGTCCATGGGCACAGCCCAGTGCTCCCTGGTGAAGTACGGGGTGGAAGCGCCGCCGGGGATGCAGGCCTTGAAGGTGCTGCCGGGGCGCATGCCGCCGCAGTGGGTGTCGACGATCTCGCCCAGGGGGGTGCCGATGGGCAGTTCCAGGCAGATGGGGTTCTGCACATGGCCGCTGACGCAGAAGAGCTTGGTGCCCGCCCCTTCCGGGGTGGCGGCCAGCCCCTTGAACCAGTCCGGGCCGTGGGCGACGATGGCCGGGATGTTGGACAGGGTTTCCACGTTGTTGACCACCGTGGGCTGGCCCCACAGACCCTTGACGGCGGGGAAGGGGGGCTTGGAGCGGGGATTGGCCCGGACGCCCTCCAGGGCGTTCATGAGGGCGGTCTCCTCGCCGCAGATGTAGCGCCCGGCCGACAGGTGCACGTCCAACTCCAGGCTGAAGCCGCTGCCGCAGATGCCCTTGCCCAGAAAACCGGCCTTGTGGGCCTGGGCGATGGCGTTTTTCAGATCGGAGGCGGCCTGTTCGTAGCCGCGGCGGATGAAGATGAAGGCGTGCTCCACCCCCAGGGCGTAGCTGGTCAGGGCCATCCCCTCCACCAGCAGGTGCGGGTTGTGTTCCAATAGCACCCGGTCCTTGTAGGTGCCCGGCTCCATTTCATCGCTGTTGCAGATGAGGTAGCGCGGCCCCGGCAGGTTGCGGGGGACGAACGACCACTTCTTGCCGGTGGGGAACCCGGCTCCGCCGCGTCCCCGCAGGCCCGAGTCGATCACCGTCTGCTGCACCTCGTCGGGGGACATGCCGGACAGGGCCTTTTTCAGGGCCTGGAAGCCCCCGGCGGCCAGGTATTCGTCGAAGGTCACGGTCCGGTCGGGCCGGTTATGGCGAAAGAGGATGGTTTCCATTGGTTTAGTGCTTTAAATTACCACTATAGTTCCCGCATGGCAAGCGCGGCACGCCAAATTAGCTTTAGGTCTCCCCTCTGCCTGCTCCAAATACTTCGAACCAATTGTTCCCATATTGTCCCAAAATAGCATTTATTACGTTAAATAACGTAGTATAATGTGATATTCATCATTGATTTATTGTTGTTTTATAGGTATTTTTATGCATAATTATTAATAAATATTTATACTATATGCGCTATTTAGCTATAAAAATCCTGGTTTGGGAGGTGATTCATGACGTTGTTCAGGAGTATTAACCTGGCTTGGAAGTTCACGATTTTTGCAGGGCTTTCCACAGTGTTCCTTTTGATTGCCATGATGGTTTCCTACCGGGGCATGCGGGGGACGAACGAACGTTTCGAACTCTACGCCGACAAGTACCAGACCCTCGGCTCCACGGTGGGTGAGATGCTGGCCCAGGGTCTCCAGACCGAACAGGCCATCCGCAACGTGATCCTCAATCCCGCGGATGAAAAAGCCTTCGCCAACTACAAGAAGGCATCCGAAGAGTTTCTCAAGCTGCACAAGGAGGCCACCGCAACCGCCGCCGGGATAAAGGACTATGCCAAGCGCCTGGATAAGCTGCCGCCCCTCTGGCAGGAGGGCGAGACCATCAAGGATGAGGTTATCCGCCTGGCCAGGGACGGCAAACAATCGGAGGCGATAGAGCTACTGGTGCAGAAGGAAACCCCCAAGTGGCGCCAGATCAAAGATCGGATCATCGAAACCCAGAACGACATAAAGAAGGATATGAAGGCCGAGCGGGCGTCGCTGGACGCCTTCACGGTGAAGACCTTCACCATGACCGTCGCCACCCTGGTCCTGACCATCGTGCTGGTCAATGTACTGTTGCTCGTGTTTTGGCGGGTCATGCAGAGTTCCTTCAACGAATTGATCGACCGTTTGCGGGATATTGCATCCGGTGAGGGTGACCTGAGCAAGCGGGTCGAGATCAAGGGCAAGGACGAGATGGCCCAGGCGGCACATTGGCTGAACCAGTTCATGGACAAGCTGTCCCATACCATATCAGGGGTTGCCGGGACCACCTCCACGTTGGCCTCGGCCACTTTTGAACTGAACGGCACCGCCGAGCAGATGGCTGTCAGCACTGAGGAGGTTGCCGCCCAGGCAAGCACCGTGGCGACGGCCAGCGAGGAGATGGCGGCAACGGGACTGGATATCGCCAATAATTGCCATATGGCGGCCCAGAGCGCCACCCGTGCGGTGGAAACGACCCAGAGAGGATTCGATGTGGTCAGGAAGACTGTTGACGGCATCCGCGATCGTGGCGCCCGGACCAAGGAAAACGCCCAGGCGGTTGCCTCCCTGGGTGATCGTTCCGATCAGATTGGCGCCATCGTGAGCACCATCGAGGATATTGCCGATCAGACCAATCTCCTGGCCCTGAACGCGGCCATCGAGGCGGCCCGGGCCGGCGAACAGGGGCGGGGGTTCGCCGTCGTGGCCGACGAGGTGCGGGCCCTGGCTGAACGCACCACGCGGGCCACCAAGGAGATCGGCGATATGATCCGGTCGATCCAGCAGGAGACCAGAAACGCCATCGTCTCCATGGAGGAGGGCGTCATCGGCACGGAGAAGGGCGCTCAGGAAGCGGCCCAGTTGGAGGTCTCGCTGCAGGAAATCCTGGAGCAGGTTAACGCCGTGACCATGCAGATAAGCCAGATCGCCACGGCAGCGGAAGAGCAAACCGCCACGACCAACGAGATCACCAGCAACATCCACAAAATCTCGGAGGTGATCATGGACGCCTCCCGAGGTTCCCAGGATACGGCTGCCGCATCATCCAGCCTTTCCCGTCTGGGGGAGGACCTGCGCAGTCTGGTGGGCCAGTTCAAGCTGGCCTAGATACCCGGTCTGCAATTCCTTTTATCGGGGACCTGGCGTCACGGGTCAACGGCTGGGGGAGTGCGGTGTTCGGCAATGATGGCCATGGCCTGTTCCGGGGAGACCGGGCCGAAGAGCCGGTCGCCGATCATCAGGGCCGGGCCGTTGCCGCAGTTGCCCAGGCAGCAGCAGGGGAGCAGGGTCACGGCGTTGTCGGCGGTGGTTTCGCCGGCAGCGATCCCCAACTGTTGTTCCAGATGGCGAAGAAGTGTCTCGCCACCCATGGCCCAGCAGGAGATGGAGTCGCACACGTGCACCACCGTCCGCCCCACGGGGCGGCGGTAGATCATCTCGTAGAAGGTGGCCAACTCTTCCACCTGCAAGGTGGAGAGCCCCAGGATGGCGGCGGCCTCGGCCACGGCCTCGTCGGTCAGCCAGCCGTAGTGGCGCTGCAAGCCCTTCATCACATCCACCGCCGCTTCGCGGTGGGTGACGGCTTGGGCCACGCGCTGTTCCAGTTCCTGTTTGAGCTGTGTCGGGATCATGGTCGTCGATTATCCTGAAAAATATGTTTGCCACAGAGCCGCAGAGACACGGAGAACGTCAAGGGCTGAACCTGAATAGTTTCTCCCCCCAGCGGGGGGAAGGAATCGTTAACCGGTTTTCGATTTTCCTCTGTGCCTTTGTGGCTCTGTGGCCAAGATGTCATTGTAGGGATTATAGTTGGTTTACAGATCGTGGCAAGGGGAAATCACGGCAAAAAACGTGCGAAGACCTGGTTGGAGAGGAGCATGCCGCGCCGGGTGAGGCGAATCCTGCCGCCGTCCGTTTCCAAGAGCCCCAGGGCGGCCAGCTTCGACACCTCCCTGCCGAAGGTCTCCTCCAGGCCGACCCCGAATTCCTGCCGGAACGTTTCCTCTTCTATGCCGTCCGCCATGCGCAGGCCCAGGAACATGAACTCGGCCAGGGCGTCCTGGCGGGTGAGGCTCTGCGTCTCCCCATGGGGAAGGCGGCCCTGGGCGATTGCCCCGGCATAGGCCTCCAGGTCTGCGGGGTTGCCGAAACGGACGCCGTACCCCCGCCGCAGGAAGGAGTGGGCCCCGCAGCCCAGCCCCAGATAGCCGTCCCGGCGCCAGTAGCCGCTGTTGTGGTCCGAACGGCGGCCGGGCAGGGCATAGTTGGCGATCTCGTAATGTTCGTACCCGGCGGCCGTCAACAGGTCGTCCGCCTCCTCGAACATGGCTGCCGCCAGGTCCTCGTCGGGCAGGAGCGGGCTATCGTCGGTGTAGCGCGCGGCAAAGGGGGTGCCCTCCTCCACGGTCAACCCGTAGACGGAGAGGTGTTCCGGCCCCAGGGCCAGGGCCTGTTCCAGTTCAGTGCGCCACAGGGGGAGGGTTTGGCCCGGCAGGGCATGGATCAGGTCGATGCCGATGTTGTCGAAGCCGGCCGTGCGGGCGGCCCGAAAGGCCTCCCCGGCCTCCGCCGCGCTGTGGATGCGTCCCAGTGCCGCCAGCATGGGGTCCGCGAAGGACTGCACCCCCAGGGAGAGGCGGTTGACCCCGGCGCTGCGGAAGGCCGCCAGCCGTTTTTGGTCCACGGTGCCCGGATTGGCCTCCAGGGTGATCTCGGCCCCCTGCCCCAGACCGAACAGGTCGGAGGCCCGCTCCAGGATCCGGGCTATGTGGGACGGATCGAGCAGGGAAGGGGTGCCGCCGCCGAAATAGACCGACGCCAGCGGTCTCTCCGCTCTGAAGGCCTGGGCGGCAAGGCCCATCTCCGCCAGCAAGGTTTCGGCGTAGCCGTCCAGGTCGGCGGAAGCCGACTCTTGGGAGACAAATGCGCAATACGGGCATTTGCGGCGGCAAAAGGGGATATGGAGGTACAGGCGTGTGAACATCAGGAGGTTACGCGGAGGTAAGGGGGCTCGTAACTGACGGCAACGCGGGTATCATTTCTTCTTCTGGTTTTTTATATGCTCTACAAAATGCTTGATGGCGGCGGGGAGAAGCGATAGCAGAACCACTGCAATGATCCCTAAAAATATCAACAATTTTTTGTCCGGCACACAACCCCCTCTGAAGTATCCGATTGTTTACCGTTTACTTATAAGAAATCGGGATAAATAATACAACAGAAAAACCCGCCATGGCACCTGCATCAGGAGTCATGGCGGGTTTGCGGCATGAGCAGGTTGTCCGCGCCGGTCCGGAGGAGGCCGACCATACTGTCGGTAAATTTGTGTCCATGGCTTCCTTATGGGATTGCAATTTCAGTTGGATTGGGTACAATGCCCCTTCATTCCAAATTATCACCAAGGAGATTTGTCATGAGACGCGCAGTTGCCATCCTGGTCGCTTTCGTCGCCGTCGCGTTCGTTACGGTTGCGGCCCAAGCCGAGAGCAGGGGCGAGCAGGTATTTAAACAGAAATGCGCCATGTGCCACATGGTCAAGGGTAAAGGGGGCGGCGCCATCGGCCCGGAACTGACCAAGATCGGCGCCAGGCTGAAGGGAAACGCCCTGAAGGCCCAGTTGGAAAATCCCAGGAAGAAGAACCCGTCCTCCGCCATGCCTTCTTTCGCTACCCTGCCCAAGGCGGAAATGGACGCCCTGCTGGGGTATCTGAAGACTCTGAAATAAATAGCGACGCGAACCGATGGCCCGCCGCGAGGCGGGCCTTTCTCTTTGGGGGATTATGCGACTGAGGGACGACCAGATACACCGCCTGGCCGAAAAGGTGTACAGCGACCTTGACGCCGAAGGGCTGATCAAGCCCAAGGGGGAGCGGAGCGCCGTGGTGGCCGGAATCGTCAAGGCCATACACAATGACTTCAACCGCGAGCAACTGCTGGAGCGGGACGCCGAACGGTTGCTGGACGAGACCGTTGCCGCCCTGGGGCGGGGCGCCGCGGAGATCGACCGGCGCAAGATGCTCAGGATGATCAAGGAAAAGCTGGCAAAGGAACGGAAGATCGTACTATGAGCCTCTCCGAAGACCGCATATCCAACATGGCCCACGAGGTGGTCAATCGCATCTGGCGCGACGACCTGGCCGATGTGACCGACGAAAGCCGGGCTCTGGCACGGGTCAAGCAATCCCTGGAGGCCTTCTTCGGCGCTGTCGAGGAGATCGACGCCACGGTGCGCGCCAAATTGAGGAACCACGCCCAGGGCAGCCGGGATTGGGAACTTCTCTACCAGAAGTTTTACCAGGAAGAGCTGGCCAAGCGGCATCTTTAAGAGGTTGTTGAAAAACAGCCATCTTAGCGCCTATCGGCGTCCCGCTCAACGGGATGACTACGCTATCGCTCCGTCACCGATAATTTTGCTCACGCATAATTATACGCCGCCGTCCTCGAAAACCCTTTTGTGCGGCGTAGCGCTGCTACGCCTCCGCAGGGCTTTCTGCGGGTGCGACGATCTGACTATTTTTGAACAACCTGAGTTTTTCAACAGCCTGTTAAGACCGACACGAAACGGAAAGATCACAGCGCATGCTCGATCCCGAACTGACAGCCCAACTCAAGCGGGTGCTGACCTCCGTGGAACAGCTCCTGCCACGGCCTATCCCGGCTATCGACTGGTCCGCCACAACCGCCGCCAACTGGCACCGCCATTCCTTTGCCGGTTATCTGGAACCCCTGGATGTGGTGGCGAGCATCTCCCTGGACGATCTTCTGGGCATCGACGAGCAGAAACGGATGGTGGAGGAGAACACCCGCCAGTTCCTGGCCGGGCTGCCGGCTAACAACTGCCTGCTGTGGGGGACCCGGGGAACCGGCAAGTCGTCCCTGGTGCGGGCCATCCTCAACAGCTACGCGTCCCAGGGGCTGCGGGTGATCCAGGTGGACAAGGACGACCTGGTGCACCTGCCCGATATCGTCGACGTCATCAAGAACGAGCCGTACCGTTTCCTCGTGTTTTCCGACGACGTCTCCTTCGAGACCGGGGAGTCCAGCTACAAGATGCTGAAGAGCGCCCTGGACGGTTCGGTGTACGCGCCGCCGGAGAATGTCCTGATCTACGTCACCTCCAACCGCCGCCATCTGCTGCCCGAGTACGAAAGCGACAACCGCGGGGCCATGCTGTATAATAACGAGATCCACCACGGCGAGGCGGTGGAGGAGAAGATCTCCCTGTCCGGGCGCTTCGGCCTCTGGGTGGGCTTCCATCCCTTCAGCCAGGACCAGTACGTGGAGGTGGTCCGCCAGTGGGTCGGCAAGTTGTGCGTCAAACTGGAGACCGAACAGATCTGGGATGAAGAAGCCCGGCAGGCGGCCATCCTCTGGTCCCAGCACAAGGGGGACGCCAGCGGCCGCATCGCCTACCAGTTCGCCAGCCATTGGGTGGGAAAGCGGCTCTTGGCCCGGGGGTAGGGAGAAAAGTCAACGTCCGCCACAGAGACGCGGAGACGCAGAGGTACACGGAGAAAACCGGCAAAGCAAACAAAGGCCGGCTCTCGCAAAGTTCACAAAGGTACAGAGAAAACAAGGCAGTTGAACCGCAGGTTGACGAATCATTACCGCAGGGCCATGGGCACTCGTCCGCGGCCTTTTTTCACGAAAGGCAGGTTCACGTTGCAACGACCGTACAAACCGCTTCTTATCGCCCTGACCGGCGTTTCCCTTTGTTTTACCGCCGCGGTCCCCTCCCGCGCCGACGATCTGGTGCCCCTGGCCGCCGCACAGTTTCGGAATAAGGATTACGGCGACGCCTATATGCTGGCGAAGAAAAGCGCCGCATCGCCCAAGCGCAGCTTTCTGCTCGGTATGGCGGCCTTGCGCCTGGGAAAGGCGGACGAGGCCCTGCCCCTGTTGATGGAGGCGGAACAGAAACTGCCGTTGGTCGCGGACTATGCGGCCCTGTACCAGGCCGAGTCGCTCCTGAAGCTGAAGCGGTATGCCGAGGCCGCCGCCAAGGCCGCGGCCATTGGCAAGGCCTATCCTTCCTCCCTGCTGCTCCGCCGCGCCGACAAACTGGCCGCTGACAGCCTGTTCGGGGCCGGAGATTACCGCGGGGCGCTCAAGGCGTACCAGGCCTTTGTGGAGCGGTACGCGTCCGGCGGCGATTCGGTGGATGCCCTGTTCCAGTCGGCCCGCAGCCGGGAGGAGAACGGCGACAAGGCCGGCGCGGCCCTGGTCTATCGCAGCATCTGGCTGAACAATCCGACCTCGACCCAGGCGAAACAAGCCCGGGAGCGGCTGGCCGACCTGGAAAAGGGCGGCGTCGCAACCGCCCCGTTTACGGCCGAAGAGCTTTTCCGGCGGGCCTCCGGCCTGTATGCCCGGAACGAGTTCAGCGCGGCCCTGAAGATGATGGCGACGATCCCTGTCGACGGCCAGCCGGCCGGTTTCGCCGGCCGGGTGGATTTCCGCACCGGCATGGCCCAGTATCGCCTGCGGAACTTCAAGCTGGCCGAGACGTACTTCCTGCGGGCAACCGCCAGCCCCGTGGAGGGCGTGCGCTCCGAGGCGCGCTTCTGGCGGGCCAAGTCGCTGGAGCGCCAGGGGCAGGTTGATCAGGCCTTTGCCCTCTACATGGAGATGGCCGGTGAAGGGAAGAAGCAGGAGTTCGCCGACGACGCCCTGATGGAAGCGTCCGGCCTGCGTAAGAACATGGGGCGTTTTGCCGAGGCGTCGCGCCTGTACGAGCAGGTTTTCAAGAGCTTCCCCGATTCGAAATTCGTGCCCCGCTCCACCTGGGAGGCCGCCTGGTGCCGCTATCTGGCCGGCGAATACGCCGATGCCGCCGAAGCGTTCAAGGCGCAGCTGAAGGACGACGGCGTGCGGGAAAAAGCGTTGTACTGGCTGGCGCGGGCGCTGGAGAACGTGCCTTCCGCCGATGCCGCACCCTATTACCGTCAGCTTCTGGATGAGTACCCGGCCGGATTCTACGCCACCTGGTACCGGGACCGGACGGGCATTGCCGATCAGCGCCCGTCGCTGGGCCAGCGTAATGCCCTGGCGGAGCTGCCCCTGCCGTCCGGCTTCGAGAAGCCGCGACTTCTTGCCTCCCTGGGGATGGCGGAGGATGCGCGGGTCGAGATGTCGGTTGCCCGCAAAAAGCTCGGCGACAGGAATGTGTCGTTTTCTGGCTTGGCCCGCGTCTACCTGGAGATGGGGGACTATGGCTCCGCCATCTCCCTGTTCCTGCAAAACCGGCCGATAAAGTGGGAACCGGCGAGCCTGCCGCTCTGGGCGGCCGGCTATCCGGTCGCCTATGGGGATCACATCCGTCAGCAGGCCGCCGTCAACGACCTCTCGGAAGGGTTGGTCTTGGCCCTGGTCCGCGCCGAGAGCTGTTTTTCCCCGGCGGTAAAATCCGGCGCCGGGGCCATCGGCCTGATGCAGCTCATGCCGGCCACCGCCGGGCAGGTGGCGCGGGAGAAGGGGCCTTTCGACCCGCAGCGCCTGGTTTCCCCCGATTGCAACCTCATGTTGGGTACCCGGCATCTCCGGGACCTGCTCAAGCGGTTCGACGGGGATGTGGTCTATACCATCGCCGCCTACAACGCCGGTGCGGGCGCCGTGGACCGGTGGAGGAAGAACTTCAAGGGATTGAAGAAGGACGAGTTCATCGAAAGCATCCCCTATCAGGAGACGCGGGAATACGTAAAGAAGGTCTACGCCACGGCGGCCACCTACCGGAAGTTGTACGGGTTTAAATAGCTGCGGCGGAGTGATTGGTGAGGGGGAACCTGGGACTTATGAGATCAATGGGACTTATGGGATCAATGGGACTTATGGGATCAATGGGACTTATGAGATTAATGGGACTTATGAGTCTTATGAGTCCCATAAGTCCTATAAGTCCTATAGGTCCCATAAATCCCATAAATCCCATATCTTCGTCAATTCAGCCTGGGGGGTAAAGGGTGGTCGCCGCTTTTGTCCCGGTGCGCCTCCAACCCGTCGAAGAGCGTCGCCAGTATGGCCGGGTCCAGTTGCTTGCCCGACATGGATTGCATGATCCCCCGGGTTTCATCATAGGAAAATCCGGGGCGGTAGGGGCGCGAGGAACGCAGGGCGTCGTAGACGTCCGCCGCCGCCACGATCCTGGCTTCCAAAGGTATGTCCTGCCCTGCGAGGCCCAGGGGGTAGCCCCCGCCGTTGTAGTATTCGTGATGGTGCAGGACGATATTCACCACCATGGCCGGCATGTTGGCGGCCTCGGCCACGGTCGCCCCCCAGAGCGGGTGCTTGCGGATGACCTCCATCTCCTCGTCGTTCAGGCCCCGGTCGGCATTCAGGATCGCCTCGGGAACGCCGATCTTGCCGCAGTCGTGGAGCCAGCTTCCCACCTTGATGTCGTGCTTTGCCTCCATGTCGAGCCCCAGTTTCCGGGCGATGATCTCCGCATAGGTGGCCACCCGGTCGCAATGCCCCTTGGTAAGGGTGTCTTTCAGCTCGATGGTCTGCCCCAGGGCGTGGAGGAGGAACTCCATATCCTCGCTGGAAGCCCGCAGCATCCGGTAGCGCCGAACGCCGTCGCGCACGGCGGCGATCATCTCGGCATCCTGCCACGGCTTCGAGAGAAAGCGGAAAACCTCGCCGCTGTTGATGGCGCCCACCGCCATGTCGAGGTCGGCCTTGGAGGTCATGAGGATTTTGACGATGCTGTGGGAAAACTCCCGCATGCGGTGGAAAAGTTCCAGTCCGGTCATCTCGGGCATGTAGTAGTCCGACACCACAATGGCGACCGGCTCGTCCCTGATGATCGACAGGGCTTTGACCGGGGAGTTGCAGGTCAGCACATTGGCGCCCACCTCGGTCAAAAGTTTGGCCGTGTAGTTCAATATGGCTTTATCATCGTCCACGACTAGAATGATTTCCTGCATGCACCCCCCGCCGTCCGATTTTGGATTCGGTTAAAATAGGTCTCCGGCGTGCCGCCGTCAACAATAAATAACTTAATTATTCCATGCTAATAATTCTTGCCAATTGCATTTGGCAGGGTATTTTCGTATAGTCTCTGCCTTAACTTATTCGTGGGGGGACACATGATTCAGATCGATTTCGACAAGATGGGCGGCCTGATCCCGGCCGTTATCCAGGACCACGCCACGGGCGAGGTGCTGATGGTGGCCTTTATGGACAAAAAGACCCTCGACCTGACCCTGGAGAGCGGCAAGACCTGGTTCTTCAGCCGGACCCGCAACAAGTACTGGATGAAGGGCGAGGAGTCGGGCAACACCCAGGAGGTGGTAGAGGTCCTGACCGACTGCGACGCCGACACCGTGGTGATCAAGGTGAAGCAGAACGGCCCGGCGGCTTGTCATACGGGTAATCGCAGTTGCTTTTACGTTAAGTGGGAGAATGGCGAATGGGTGGAGCATAGCAACCCGCTCTTTAACCCGGACGAGGTCTATAAAAAGGGATGAATGCGCCTTTTCCGCAATCCCGGCGTTGACCTTCGGGATGCTGTCGTGCGACGTAGCGCTGCTACGCCTCCCCGGCAGCCCTCGGTCGCCTTGGCCTTGCGCAAAAATCGCATCCACCAGGAAAATCAAAATCGACATCATGCGAGGTTGTTATGAGTAATGTACTGAACTTCGGGATTCCCAAGGGGAGTCTCGAAAACGCCACCGTCGAGCTGTTCAAAAAAGCCGGCTGGCAGATCAGCATCTCCTCCCGCAGCTACTTCCCCGGCGTTGACGATAGCGAGATGAACTGCAAGCTGATCCGTCCCCAGGAGATGGGCAAGTACGTGGAGCGGGGCACCATCGACGCCGGGATCGCCGGGCGCGACTGGGTGCGGGAGAACGAGGCGGACGTGGTGGAGGTCTGCGAGATGGTCTACTCCAAGGTGTCGCGCCGCCCGGCCCGCTGGGTGCTGGTGGTGGCCGGCGACTCCAAGGTCCAGGGACCGGAAGACCTGCACGGCGCCACCATTTCCACCGAGCTGGTCGGCTTCACCAAGCGCTACTTCGCCGAACGCAATATCCCGGTGAGCGTGGAGTTTTCCTGGGGCGCCACCGAGGCCAAGGTGGTTGACGGCCTGTGCGACGCCATCGTGGAGGTGACCGAGACCGGCTCCACCATCAAGGCCAACGGCCTGCGCATCGTTTGCGACCTCATGGAGTCCGTGCCGGTCATGATCGTCAACAAGGCCGCCTGGGCCGATCCCTGGAAGCGGGAAAAGATCGAGCAGATCGCCACCCTGCTGAAATCCTCCCTGGCCGCCGAGGGGATGGTGGGCCTCAAGATGAACGCCCCGGCCGACCGGATCGAGGCCATCACCAAGGTCCTGCCCAGCCTGAAAAACCCCACCGTGTCGCACCTGTACAACTCCGACTGGCTCTCGGTGGAGAGCATCATGTCCGAGAAGGATGTGCGGCGGGTGGTGCCGGAGCTTTTAAAACTCGGCGCGGAGGGAATTATCGAGTATCCGTTGAATAAAATCATCTAAGAGGAACGCAATTTTTTCACAAGGCCAAGGCGACCGAGGGATGCCGAGGAGGCGTAGCAGCGCTACGTCGCACGAAAGCATCCTGAAGGTCAACGCCGGGATTGCGGAAAAGGCGCGTTCCGGGGAGAAACATTTATGACCTGTACGAGAACCGGCGACGACTGCCGCTGCACCTACACCCCGGCCTGTCCGCGGCGCGGCAACTGCTGCCAGTGCGTGGCCTATCACCGGGACAAGAGCGAGGCGACCGCCTGCATGTTCACCCCGGCGGGCGAGAAGACCTACGACCGCTCCCTTACCCACCTGATGCGCGACCGCAAGATTTCCCTGTAGCGGCGCGCCGCCCGGAACGTTCCCCCTCCTAAATTAGGAGGGGAGGAAGACACACCCCACACACCATGCTCACCTTCGATATCACCCACATCGACCATTGCCGCAGGCTGGAAAGCTTTCTGCGCACCCTTATGCCCGGCGCCTCCCCCGGCTATTGCCGCAAGCTGATCAAGAACGGCGCGGCCAAACTCAACGCCGCCACCGCAACGCCTGACACGCTTTTAGCCGTGAACGACCGGGTGACCCTCAAGGAAAGCTCCGCCACCACCTCCCTGCTCAGCCAGACCCGCCCTGCGCTGGACCTGCTCTACGAGGACGACCAGGTGGCCATCGTCAACAAACCGGCCGGCCTCCCCATGCACCGCACCGCGGAGCTGGAGGACAATCTGGTGGACGAGGGGACGGCCTACATGGCCCGGCGCGGCACCCCCTGCAAGCTCTACCCGGTGAACCGCCTGGACCGGGGAACGTCCGGGGCCGTGATCCTGGCCAAGAGTTCCTCGGCAGCGGGCATGTACGGCCGCCAGGTCAAGGAGACCGGCCTGGACAAGCTCTACCTGGCGCTGGTGAAGGGAGTTCCCGACGAGAGCGGCGTCATTGCCGAGCCCCTGGACGACAAGGAATCGGAGACCCGTTACACGATCCTGCTGCACGGGGAGGGGAACGCCCTGTTGGCCGTGACCCCCATCAGCGGACGCATGCACCAGATCAGGCGGCACCTGGAGATGATCGGCCACCCGGTGCTGGGGGACAAGCGCTACGGCGCGGGAGAGTTGCCCGATTACGACGGGTTTGCCCTCCATTCGTTCCGCACGGTCGTGGTCAGGCCGGAGGCAGGGCCGCTGACGGTCTGCGCGCCGCTGCCGGATGGGTTCTGGGGGCTGGTGCAGCGGTATCTCGGGCAGACGCCTGAT
This sequence comes from Geobacter sp. AOG2, assembly GCF_019972295.1. NCBI lineage: Bacteria > Pseudomonadati > Thermodesulfobacteriota > Desulfuromonadia > Geobacterales > Geobacteraceae > Geobacter > Geobacter sp. AOG2. Next base: position 2,555,030 of record NZ_BLJA01000001.1, on the reverse strand, counting down.
GCGGTTATTGCGCGGCTGGGGGTGTGTTTGGCCGTGGGCGGGGCAGGGGCGTAGAGGGCTGAAACTTGCTGGACTCTTCTCGTAAAAGCCTGTATATCAAACCTTAGATGGGGGGGTGCTAAGTTATTTATAATAGCTTCTTCATTCTTCATAAAACGAATAATGGAGACGGGACTCTGCGGATTACACTTTTATGCGATCAAAGGATCAAACATGAAAAAGGCACTTATGGTCTTTTTAGCATTTACGCCAATTTGGGGGGCGGCTATCTCTGCTCCTGTCGTCTGCAAGATAAGCGGTTCTACGTTTGCAACTGCTGTTAATCAAGGAACAATGGTAATCCGTTTTTTTTGGTTGGTGGCGTTCCTCTTTCTGTCTATTGTTCCAATAAAAATTGCTAAAGAGCTATCTGATCCCTCCTATAGTAAAAAAATAGAGATTTTAGGCGCTGTTTTATGGCTGCCAGGATCTTTTTTGAATTACTACATTATAAATAACATTCTGTGACCCAATAGGATCGCATCGACAGTAACTCCAAGAAGGAGATGCAAATCAACGTAACCTACGAATTGACCTATTTTGCTTCACTCGTAGGCCATCCGTAAAGCCACCTCCCGAAAGAAAAACCATGAAAAAATGCCCCTTCTGGAAGCCATATAAGGGGCGCGTCTCCATTCTTCATAATATGTAAATGGAGAGGGCCCCTACTGACCCTTCCTAATGAACGTGGGCGGTAGTTTTCGACAGGAGTTCGGTTATCCAGGCATTAATGCTTTTACCATGAGCGGCAGCTTGAGCGGCAAGACGTTCGTGCAACGTCGGGGGCACACGCAGATTGAACTTTCCGGAAAAATGTTTGCGAGGCTCCACACCCTCTTCGGCGCACATTTCCAGGAACGTATTCAAGGAGATTTCTCCCTCCTTGCGGAGATCGTCTACCGTGGTGGCGTAGAAATCCGCGCCGCCGTTGAGCCCGACAAATTCGCCCCGGAACATGTTGATGTCGGGATCAAATGAAATCACTGCCTGATAACCGTTTATGTCCATGGTGTTCATGGTGTCACCCCATTTTCTTCAAGCCATTTGCGAATGGCTGTTACGGCCCCTTTATCGGTATCGGGCGAAGGATGCGGACGGTGAAACACCCGCCGGTCGCCAAAGAGACGCACACCGATGCGTGAGCCTTCCCGTTCGGTGATCTCGGCTCCCAGCTCCCGGAAAAGCGCTACGATGTCCGGCCACTGTATATTGGCCGGAACCGGATGAGCAAAGATCGATTCGAGGGTTTTAGTATGCTTTCGCTTCACAATAAATTAGTACCATAAGTTGGTACTAGTGGCAATAGGGATTCTGAGCGTAACCGATCTCCAACTCATCTATTTGATGCAGGTCCCCTCCCCCAGCGGGGGAGGAGTTACCTTTTTGGCGGCACGCTCTTTACCCGGCGGAAGACCAGTGCTAATCAGGATAAGAATTACCAGAAACGACGAACCGGGGCCTACAGTGGTTTTCACCGTCAAGTTCCGGAAACCGTATAATCGAAAGAAATGAAAATGAAAAAGTGCCCATTCTGTGCCGAAGAAATTCAAGACGATGCGATCAAGTGCAAGCACTGCGGCGAGTTTCTCGACTCGTCCGCCCGGCTGCTCTCCAAGGGTGCCGGGACCAGGTGGTACTTCCGCACCGGTTTTATCGTCGTGGCGCTCCTGAGCGTGGGGCCGTTCGCCCTGCCGCTAATCTGGTTTCGCCCGAATACGTCGCGCGCCTGGAAGATCGTGCTCACCATCGTAACGCTGGTGCTCAGTTGGTACCTGTACCAGGCGACCCTGGAATCCCTCAAAAGCCTGAGCGGGTATTACAAACTGCTTAACGGAATGTAGGCGGGGCGGGCAGGCGGGCTTGGGTTCCTGTTCATGTTTTATAAAGGTTTTCTCTGTGTCTCCGTGTCTCTGTGGCAGAAGTCGATTTTCTGATGTCGCTCAACTTATTGAATTTGTACACGAAATATTGCCGTCACGGCATGCTGCGCCCCGGCGTGGGGATTTTCGGGTTGATCGACGGGGTATATGGGATTATAAAAGTATAATGTAGTCCATTCCAAAGGAGGAAATACGATGAAAAGAAGAACTGCGCTCTGCGCCGCACTTATTGCCAATCTCGCATTCGCCGCCGGTGTCCTGGCCGCCGATCCCATGCAGAAGACCGACGACCTGCTGAACAAATCCGCCGCCACCGTCGACAAGGCCGCGAAGAAGAAGGCCGATGTGAAAGACAAGGCCGCGAAAAAGGAAGCCGACATGAAGGCCAAGGCTGCCAAGAAAGAGGCCGACGTGAAGGATAAGGCAAAGGCCAAGGCCGACGCCGCCAAGGCCAAGAAACAGAAGGCCGAAGGCAAGATGGACGCCGCGAAGAAAAAGAAGGATACCGTGACCAAGGGTGCCAAGGATCTCAAGGAAGACACCATGAAGGATATGAAGGATATGCAGAACATGAAATAGTTTTCGTCCGGAAAGGGTTCTTTTCCGCCCATGCGGCGTCAATCTTCGTGCTTGCTTGTGCGGCGTACCTATGTACGCCTCCGCGCAATCCCTTGATTTCCTGGCCTGGGCGAAAAAACCCTCCTTTCCGAATCGAAAACAAACGAAATAATCGGCGCCATGAGCACCGATAGCCGCACCCGAAGAGCCGCACATCCCCTGTGCGGCTTTTTTTGTTTCATCCTCGTGTCGGCAGGATGGGATCTTTGGGAAAAAGGGTCCGCAACGTGGCCCAAAGGATAAACACATTCATTTTATCAATAGTTTGCACCAATCGGATGGGTATTATCAATTTGACAATATGACGGTATCACTTATATATCATGATTCATGAATATATTAATGAGGAGGGAACATGAGCGAGGCCTTTAACGTTAAATCGGACCCGGAACTGTGGGAGAGGTTGGGCATGGACGTAGCCCGGTTTTCCGGCATGCCGCCGATGCTGACAACGGCATACACCAACATCTTTCTCTCCCAGAAGAACCGCCCGGCGGCTATGGCGTACTTCGACGGCATGGTCGAAAACATCCATACCGGCAGGATCGATGAAATCATGGCCGTGAAGGAAAGCGGCAAGCCGGTCATCGGCACCTTCTGCGTGTATGTCCCGGAAGAGTTGATCGTAGCCGCCGGCGGCGTCTGCGTCGGCCTGTGCGGCGGCGCCCAGGGCTCCATTGCCGATGCCGAGAAGACCCTTCCCCGCAATATCTGCCCTATGGTCAAATCGGCCTTCGGTTTCAAGGTCGGCAAGATCTGCCCGTACTTCCAGGCCGTGGACCTGGTCTACGGCGAAACAACCTGCGACGCCAAGAAAAAGACCTGGGAACTGCTCGACCGGCACGTCCCGACCCATGTCATGGAAATCCCCCAGATGAAGCGGGAGCGGGACAAGCATCTCTGGGTTGAGGAGGTCAAGGACTTCAAGGTTGCGGTGGACAGGATAAGCGGTACCGAAACCGGATTCGACGACATCGCCGCCGCAATAAAGGTTATCAACGGCAAGCGTGCCGCATTGCAGCGCTTGAATACGCTGCGTCACGCCAATCCGTCCCCCATCAGCGGCAAGGACATGTTGCTGATCGAGCAGATCGCCTTCTATGACGAACCGGTTCGCTTCACGGAAAAGGTCCTTGCCCTCTGCGAAGAACTGGAAAAACGGATTGAGGAGGGCGTTGCCGTTGCTCCGGCGACAACGCCGCGCATCCTCGTATCCGGCACTCCCATGGCGCTGCCCAACTGGAAACTGCACAACATCATCGAAACCTCCGGCGCCGTGGTGGTCAACGAAGAGAGCTGCATCGGCACCCGTTACTACAAGGATTTGATCGACGAAGGCTCAACATCGGTCGACCAGCAGTTGGAGCGGTTGACGGAACGCTACATGAAAATCGACTGTTCCTGCTTTACCCCCAACGACGACCGCATCGACCAGGTCCTCAAGGAATACGAGCAGTCGGGAGCCCAGGGCATCATCGATTATTGCCTGCAGTTCTGCCATACCTACAACATCGAGGCGGTCAAGCTGCGCGAGGCATGCGAACGGCGCGGCATACCGTTCATGGCCATAGAAAGCGACTATTCCCCCGACGATGTCGGTCAACTGCAGACACGGGTTGAAGCCTTCATCGAGCAGATCCGGGGATAATCGATGCACGTCGGCATCGACCTCGGCTCGCGCACCGTCAAGGCCGTGGTGTGGCATGATGACGCCGTCATCGGCTACCAGATAACGGAGAGCGGTTTCGACCCGCACCGCCAGGCGCTGGCATTTTTAGAGCGGCATGCCGCCGCGCGCGTGGTGGCCACCGGTTACGGCCGTCATCTGATGCAGCAGCATGCGGCGCTGGATATCATCACCGAGATCAAGGCCCATGCCCTGGGAGCCAGGCATCTGTTCCCCGGCTGCCGGACCATCCTCGACGTGGGGGGGCAGGACAGCAAGGTGATTTCATTGGATGAGCGCGGACGGGTAACCGGTTTCCAGATGAACGACAAGTGCGCCGCCGGAACGGGGCGATTTCTGGAGATGATGGCCGTTTCCCTTGGTTACGCACTGGAGGATTTTGACCTGGCGGCGGCCGAAGCCGGGCAAGGGAGCCCCATCAACAGCATGTGCGCCGTCTTTGCCGAGTCGGAGGTCGTGTCGTTGAAGAACCGCGGCGTGCCGCCTGCCGTCATCGCCCGCTCGGTGCATCTTGCCGTTGCGGGGAGGCTGGCGGCCATGGTTGCCAAAAGCGGTTACGGCGATCATCTGGTATTCACGGGGGGCGTTGCCAACAATGCCACGCTGATCGGCTTGCTGGAGAAGGAGTTGGGGGTGCCGGTACAGGTTCCCGACACACCGTCGATTGTCGGGGCCTTGGGAGCGGCGCTCCATGCGTCTACGCTGTAGCATCAAATAAAATCCGGAACCGGGAGAGTGGAAATGAATCGCATCGTGTTGCTCGTTTTGATCCTTGTCGGTTGTGCCGCCACAGCCTTGGCCGGCACGTACAACTATGTCGAGCCCGACCAGTTCAAGGAATGGCTGGAAAAAGGCAAGGATATGGCCATCGTCGATATTCAGGTGCCGGCCGATTTTCAGAAGCATCACTTCAAAGGCTCCGTTGAGACCAACGCCTTTCCGGTCAAAACGGCCGACGACAGGCACAAGCTGGACAAGGTGGTACCCAAGCTGTTGGCGACCCGGAACGATGTGGTCATCATCTGTCCCCGCGGCGGCAGCGGCGCCAAGAATACGTATGACTACCTGAAGGAGAGCGGTGTCGGCGAAAACCGTTTGTTCATCCTCGAAGACGGCATGCAGGAGTGGCCGTACAAGGAGCTGACGGTAGGGGGCAAACAGGAATAGCGTTACAGAGAAAAAGTATGTTCCCGGAACGTTTGCCCCCCGCATTCAGGTACGCAAACTGAACTCCGCCCTTGTATCTGAAAAGCCGCACATCCCCTGCGCGGCTTTTTTTGTTTTATCGCAGGCCGTTATGTAGTACAGAAGCTGTGTTCCCCAAGTTTTTGAACCATTGGGGATACTCCTCGCTTCCTTTTTCTGGCACGTCTGCTGATATGAATTGTTTTACCGCATCTGCGGTACACCAATGTTTATGAAGTGTTATTATTTCTGGATTCATCTCTCTTTTGTCCTTGACCAACGGGGCTTTGGCGCAGCGGCGGAGCGTTAGCGGAGACCGTCTGCCACCGAGGGTTATGACTTCGCTTTACCACCTCATGTTATTGTATGGATCTAATGTGCAATTATTAGTAAACGAGAACCCATCGAGATCCGGAAAAAGTGTCAGATGCCGGACATCAAATATTTGCTGAAGAATAACCTTGGTTTTGGCTTTTAACTGTGGGCTAATAACAATAATTAAAGCACCATTTTCATTTTCAGGAAATTTGAGACTGCCATGCTTCGCAGAAATTACGTCACTGTACAGGAACAATGCATGTTGGGCCGCAACTCTGTTTGTAACAGCAGGTGGTTCCCATACCCTTGGGTAATCATATTTTTCGAGATCTTCAACTTCTTCCTCATATGGATTTACTTTGAGTGTACCTTCGGTTCCTCCTACGTAGAAGCAGTGTAGGCCAATCAAGGAGCCTGTCTTTTTTTCATCTGACGCTACACAGAACCATAAAGCCACAAGTAGGTTCTTTGTGAAATCAACAAGGCGCGTTGCTGCTCCATGATGTTGAAGTCTCGCTAGGAGTTCCAAGTCCGACAGTAGCTTGCCATCTACAAAACGGTACCCCTTATGTGAAGCCTCTTGGAGAAGTCTTTTTTCGTACGCTTGCATGGCTTTTTCGGTTACTTGTTTTTCACGTATGGCTAATCGTCTGTATGCAGAGCTATGAACTGGCCATTCAATGTTACTCTGCCCGCGCCAAAACCTAACATTGTAATTTAAAGCGTCAGGAATGGTGGTTTGAGCGATCTCAATAATTTCCTCAAATGAATTTGGAACAGCTATTTTGTCAAATAGTTGATCCTGTAAAACTTTCATATAATTCTCCTGCCCAACGCCATAAGGCACACCGGACAGCGGGGCATTTTCCCGCGGTCCAGTGCTGCCGCTAGTTGAACTCAGTATTTATTTTATATGCTTCGGTCCAACTTTTAATTGATTCTCTAACCCTTTTAAGTCCTTCATCAGGGTTTGCATAAACACCCTCACGTCTCAATATATAGCCATTAGGTGACATGATTACAAGAAGACAGTTTTCTAAGGGGTCGTCTTCTGGCACGAGCTTGCTAAAATTAGGGTCTGCGGCTTCTCCTAATACCTGGATGAAATTATTGTTTACTAGATCCTTAGTGGTCTCATACTCCAAAAAATATCCAAGGGAGTGATCTAATTTGCTTCGAGTCATCTTATTATTGTCGTAGATTACAATAAATAGCGGCTTTGTCTGCTGTTGCGCCGCATTACTGGCATTTTCAAGTTCATAATATACTTTACCAGTAAAGTATTTATCGCCTGTAACCTCTAAGTTATTTTGATAATTATTTTTGTTTATTTGTTTGTTATTATTCTTCTTTATGTAGGCAAGCTTTAAAAGTTCGTCTTTCAACTTGCTTTTTAGATCATTTGATTCTTGATATACAATTATTTTCTTTGATTTGATATCAATTGGAAGCGCATCTACTGTCTTTGAAATTAGTAGAGTACTCTTGTCCATTGCGTGGGCAAGGCCAAGTTCGTAAAATACATTCGGATTCCTGCCCTCAATATTTGCGATAATAATAGAAGCTTTACATATTACTTTTAGAATATGTTGCAAGATGTCGCCTTGAATAAATTCCTCATCTCCTCTATAGCATTTAAGGCCGACATCCAGGCATGTGTTACGTATTGTTTCAAACACATTATCAAATCTATTATTGAAAGGTGTTAGAACAAAAACAAGATTAGGATCTGGATCTATTTCCTCAGATCGGACACCATTTGCTTTTAAAAATGATGAAAAACGTACTTTCTGAGATGGATCAACAGCAGGTTGTACTGCTTGTGAACTCAATAAAAGATGATTTACATCACGCCATCTATCCATTGATGCTGTTAGGTTATCATTAATCATATATATTTGTTTTTCATATGAATCACGCATTGTATTTATAAGCTCTTTGTTCTGTCTTTGCATATGCTTCATGAGATATGTTAATACAATAACAACAAAAGTGAATAATAATGCAAGCAGTGTAAGCATAAAAACATCTTTATAAGCAAATTCAAACATATATACTCCTTAAGATGCTATTATAATGACTGATCTGTAAAGGACATAACCTGCAATTGTAGCGTTAAGTACAAATAGAGATGACGCCCAGCTATAAGAAGTCTGTTCGTATAGCGTAGTTGATCTTCGCCAAAGAACTACGTTAATTAATGCAATTACTAAAAAAACAAACAAGTAGAACATACCCTTTGCCATATGGCTTGCTTCAGATATGGTAAATGCCGTTGTGAAAGTAAGACCCAAAAAGACAATATCAACGGGAAGTTCATAAAGTGATTTTATGAAATGTGGTAGTGTTGCATTTCTGTCCATGAAAAGCTTTAACAGGAATGCAATAATTATCAGAATAATCGGCAGCACAATATCCAAATGATCCGTCATATGACTCCCTTCGTATTTCTAATTGTTCAACGTCATAAGGCGCACCGGCGGAGCGGAGCGACGACCGCGTGCCGCCGCGTGTTGGACGATTCAGGGGGAATTCGATGGGGTCAGGACTTGAAGACTTGAACTTTCAAGCCCAGCCGCAGCCGTTCCATTTTATCTTCGAGCTTTGAATCTCGTTCCAGGCACTTTTCAAGTCGCCTCACAGCACATGTTAGCGTAGAAGGATCTCGACCCGCGTGTTGTGCCAACTCCGTCAGTTTTCCTCATCCCTGTGCGGCTTTTTCTGTTTTATCCCCGCCCGTAATGTAGTACAAATCACACACCACAAACCGGAGGAGGCAAGAACCATGAGCGGACAAACCATCTTCATCACCGGGGCATCGGCAGGTTTCGGCGCCGCCTGCGCCCGTATCTTCGCCCAGCCCGGCAACCGCCTGATCCTGACGGCCCGCCGCATCGATCCGCTTTTGGCCTTGCAGGCGGAATTGGCCGGCACGGCCGAGGTCCACATCATCCCGCTGGACGTGCGCGACCGGGAGGCGGTGCAGGGGGCGGTGAACTCTCTGCCGGAACCGTTCCGCGAGATCGACGTGCTGATCAACAACGCAGGCCTGGCGCTGGGGCTGGAACCGGCCCATCAGGTCAGCCTGGACGATTGGGAGACCATGGTGGACACCAACATCAAGGGGTTGATGTACTGCACCCGCCTGATCCTGCCCGGCATGGTGGCCCGCAACCGGGGGCACGTGGTCAATATCAGCTCCACCGCCAGTTCGTGGCCCTATCCGGGGGGCAATGTGTACGGCGGCACCAAGGCCTTCGTGACCCAGTTCTCCCGCAACCTGCGCTGCGACCTGCTGGGGACCAAGGTGCGGGTGACCTGCATCCAGCCCGGCATGGCCGAGACCGAGTTTTCCAAGGTCCGCTTCAAGGGGGACGAGGCGAAGGCGGCCCAGGTCTACGAGGGAACCGAGGCCCTGACGGCGGTGGATATCGCCGAGACGGTGCTGTGGACGGTGAACCGCCCGGCCCACGTGAACATCAACACCCTGGAGGTCATGTCCATCGACCAGGCCTGGGCGCCGTTCGCCATCCACCGGGAGAAGCGGTAACGGGAGCATGCCCCTTATTTTTCCTCTTCTTCCCCCTCCCTAACCCTCCCCCGCTGGGGGAGGGGATTTTGTTCTCCCCTGGAGGGGGGAGGAGTGGAAGCACTTTGTAAAACCATCCGCAGGAATGAAGAGGATCGAGCATGGCTAAGGAATTATACGTTGGACACCTGCCGGAAGAGGTGACGGAAGAGGATCTGTACAAGCTGTTTTCGGTGATGGGGATGGTCACTTCCGTGCATCTGATCATCGACCCCGAGACCAAGGAGTTCAAACGCTGCGGTTATGTGCGCATGGCGGCGGGCGTGGACCCCAAGGAGGTGGCCGAGACCCTGGACGGCGCGTATCTGATCGACCGGGTCATCACGGTGAGCATCGCCCGGGAGCAGAAACCGGACAAACCGGTCAAGGGCGGCAAGCCGGGCGGGGCCAGGAGAACGGGACCCGGAGCGGGGGCGAAAACCGGTGCCGGAGCGAAGTTCGGCGGGGGACCGAAAACAGCCGCGGGCGCGAAGCCGGGCGCCGGGGCAAGGTCTGCCGCGCGGCCCAAGCCTGCCGCGGAACGAAGGACCGGTGCCGAGACAAGGTCCGAGGCGGGAGAGAGGTCCGGCGCGGGTGCGAGGACCGGTTCGCGGGCAAGGGCCATTGCCGAGTCCCGGCTTGGCGCCGTATCCCGGCCCGCTGCCGAAGCGCGGTCCGGTTTCGGGCCAAAGGGAGGTGCTGGTGCGAGGTCCGATGCCGGTGCCCGGTCGGGCGCGGGAACGCGGTCCGATTCCGGAGCGAGGAGCGGCGCGGGAGCACGGCCGGCAAGCGCCGACCGCAGCGGCAGACCCCAACGTCCGGGCGGCGACAGGAAAGGCCCGCGCAAGGGGCGTTAGCGATTGTCCGGGAAAAACAAAGGACGATTTGCCACAGAGCCACAGAGGCACGGAGGAGAATCAAGGCTGTAAGGCAGAGGAAACAAAACATCGAGAGAGTAACAATAATTCTGGTTTCCCTCCCTGTCCAACACAAGGATTCCTGCCTTTCTCCGATTGTTTTCTCTGAGCCTCTGTGGCTCTGTGGCAAAAATCTGATTCTAATCTAAGGCACCAGCACCCCGGCTCCCCTGATCCTCCCTTCCCTCAGGGCCGCCAGCGCCTCGTTGGCCTGTTCCAGGGGGAAGATCTCTACCTCGGTCCTGACCGGCACCTGGGGCGCCAGCTTCAGGAACTCCACCCCGTCGCGGCGGGTCAGGTTGGCCACCGAGACGATGCTCCGCTCGCCCCACAGGATGTCGTAGGAAAAGGCCGGTATGTCGCTCATGTGGATGCCGCCGCAGACCACGACCCCCCCTTTGCCCACCGCACGGAGCGCCGCCGGCACCAGTTCTCCCGCCGGGGCGAAGATGATGGCCGCGTCCAGGGGCGTTGGCGGCGCATCGAAGGAACCGCCCGCCCAGCAGGCCCCCATCTCCCGCGCAAATTGCTGTCCCGCCGCGTCCCCCGGCCGGGTGAAGGCATAGACCTCTCGCCCCTGCCAGACCGCCACCTGAGTCACGATATGGGCCGCGCTCCCGAAGCCGTAGATGCCGAGCCGCTTTCCCGTCCCGGACATGCGCAGGGACCGGTAGCCGATCAATCCCGCGCAGAGGAGCGGTGCGGCCTGGGTGTCGGGATATCCTTCCGGCAGGGGGAAGCAGAAACGGCTGTCGGCGGTGCAGTATTCGGCAAAGCCGCCGTTTTTCTGGTAGCCGGTGAACAGGGCCCGGTCGCAGAGATTCTCCCGCCCCGAGACGCAGAAATCGCATTCCCCGCAGGTGCCCCCCAGCCAGGGAACCCCGACCCGGTCGCCGCGCCGGAACCCCGTCACGCCCTCCCCAAGTTTCTCCACCACCCCCACGATCTGGTGCCCCGGCACCAGCGGCAACTTCGGCTCGGTCAGTTCCCCGTCCACCACATGCAGGTCGGTCCGGCAGATGCCGCACGCCGTGACCTTCAGCAGCAATTCCCCTGCGACCGGTAGAGGAACGGGTATATTCCGTAACATCAGCGTAACATTGGAACGTAACATGACCATTGCACGCATCGTCTTATCCTTCCAATAGATTGCGGGCCAGTTCGCCCAGTTTTTTCACGCCCTGCTCGATGCCGTCGTCCCAGATTGCCGTGGATAAGCGTATGAAATTACGGTACTTATTCTCCGTAAGCGTAAAGAGCGAGCCGGGCGCGATGCCGATCCCCTGTTCCAGCGCCCGGTGGTACAAGGTGATGGAGTTCACCTGTTCCGGCATCTCCACCCAGAGGATAAAGCTCCCCGCCGGGTGGGTCATGCGGGTCCCCTCCGGGAAGAAACGCACTACAGCGTCCCGCATGAGCGACATATTGCGGGCATAGATGCGGCGCACCGTCCGCAGGTGGTGGTCGTAGCCGCCGGTGGCCAGGAATTCGGCGACGGCCAACTGGGTTGGGGAGGAACAGGAGAGGTTCATCATCATCTTGAGCCGTTCCATGCGTTCCTGATAACGCCCGGCAATGGTCCACCCCACGCGATATCCGGGGGAGAGGGTCTTGGAGAAGGATGAACAGTAGATGACCAGCCCCTTGCGATCAAAGGACTTGGCCGCGACCGGGCGGTCGTTGCCGAACACCAGGTCGCCGTAGATGTCGTCCTCGATCAGGGGGATCTCGTGGCGGGCCAGTAGTTCCACCAACTCACGCTTGCGCTCGCTCGGCATGAGGCTCCCCAGGGGATTGCCGAAGTTGGGGATCACCAGGCAGGCGCTCACCCGGTTGTGCTCGATGGCGTAACGTAACGCCTCGATGCTGATCCCTTCCCGTGGGGTGGCGGGGATTTCCAGGGCTTTCAGGCCCAGTTCGGCAATCATTTGGAGGAAGTTGAAATAGAAAGGGGATTCCACTGCGATGGTGTCGCCGCTACGGCAGGTGGCGCGTAATGCCAGAAGGACCGCTTCGACGCAGCCGGCGGTAACCAGGACCTCGTCGGGAGTGGCGCTGATTCCGGTTTCCAGGGAGCGCCGGGCGATCTGTACCCGGAGTCGTTCCCAACCAGGAGGCATGAGGTAGGAGACGCTCGGATCGCTGAATCGGCGCGTCTCACTGGCCAGTATCCGGTTCAGTTTGTCCACCGGCAGGTGACGCGGGTTGGGGATCGCGCTCCCCAAGGGCAGGATATCCCGGTTCATCATATTGCGAATCACCTGGTGGCAGAGTTCGCTGATGGTTACCGTCGCGGGTTTGATTTGCGTCGAGGGGGAGAGGCGGGGTGAGATGATCTCCGGGGCACGGGCCCGCACATAATAGCCGGATTGGGGCCGCGCCTCGATCAGGCGCTGGTCTTCCAGGAGCGCATAGGCCTGCATGGCCGTATTGATGCTGACGTCGAAACGTCGGCTGAGTTGCCGGATCGACGGGACCCGGTCGCCGGCCCGGAAAGTGCCTTCACCAATCAGGGTTGCCATCTCAATGGCCACCCGTTCATAGAGGGGCGCCATGCTGTCCGGAATCGTAGTCGCGTTTATCATGGTGTCTGGTTACCTTACAGTATTGGTAGGGAAATGGGTACAGTTGAACTGCTTTTGTCCGGATACAGATATCATATCATGCAACTGTAATGGTTACAAATCAGATTTTCTGTACCTGTTTTTTTTGTGCGGGAAGGGGTAAGGTCTAATCATCAGAAGAGGAGGTAGGTTCATGGAGTGTTATCTGGCAGAGGGTGAATTGATACGTCTCGACGGCGGGCCATCGGGACTGAGGTTGCGCTGTTCAACGGGAACGGTTTGGTTGACCAGGGGAGATGCCGGGGATTACCTTGTCGTCGCGGGCACCTGTTTTGACGTAGCACCGGGGCAGGTGGCCCTGGTGGAGGCCCTTAAACCGGCAGAAATTCGCCTGGGGGAACTGCCCATGGCGGGAGGTGTTCCCCATGGAACCGCTGTTAGGCTGGTCTCCTGCTGATTTGTTTATCCCTATTGCCGGATCACAAGGAGGGCGCCCCTAAAGTGGAGATCGCTGTTGTGACGGTTTAAGAATACTAAGTTATTTAACGTATATCAAATTTTTTTGAGTATGGTACGGAAAAAACGACCCTCTTGTTTCGAGGGTCGTTTTTTTTTCGTTACCAGGCTGGCATTTAGTTATAATACAGCTATATATGGCTAATTAGGGTTGTCTTCCAGCGATAAAAGTAGAAATAATATCACTGAATTGTGCAAACAATTTGTATACAATAAATACAATAATGAGAAATAGTGATATTACAATGAGAGTTAAAATACGTTAAATAACGGTATTGTGCCCGTGACGACCACGAGAATATGACTGTATAGGAGTTCCTTTATGAAGTTAAGCCACAAATTCTTTGTCACCAATGTAGCTATCGTTCTGTTAGCCGTCGCCACAACGTCATCGTTATGTCTCTTTGAGATGCGTAACGAATTCAAACGGAAAGCGTCGGTGGACCTTGACGCGCGCATGAAAAGCTTTCATTTACTGCTCACGCTCAAAGGCGCAGACCTGAAAATTACGGACGGCAAGCTTAAACAGGGCGATTATATCATCAACGATAACTTTGAGCTGCCGGACAAGATCAAGGAACTTTACGGCGGGGCGGCCACTATCTTTATGGGTGATGTACGCGTTTCCACCAATGTGATGAAGCCGGATGGAAGCCGCGCCGTAGGAACGAAACTCCAGGGGGCGGCTTATGAATCCGTCATCAAGCAGGGTAAGCCCTACCGAGGCGAGGCGCCCATCCTCGGCGTCCCCTATTTTACCGCCTACGACCCCCTGAAAAACTCTGCCGGTGACGTGATCGGCGTCATGTATGTGGGGGAGAAACAGAGTGAGTATCTGGCTGTCTATGACCGCCTGAAGTATGTGGTCGCGGGGGTGGCTGCCGTGCTGGCCGCCGGGTTTTCGCTGCTGTCCTTCCTGTTTGTCCGCAAGGCGTTGCAACCGCTGGGCAGAATGGTTTCGTTGATGCACGATATAGCTTTGGGCGAAGGGGACTTGACGGTCAGGCTGAACATCAAGGCGAACGACGAGATCGGCGAGGCCGCTGGGTATTTTGATCGATTTGTGGACAAGCTGCAGACGGTCATGCTCAAGGTGGCCAACAGTACCCACGATGTGGCTTCCGCATCTGCAAACCTGCACGACACAGCCACCCAGATAGCCACCGGGACCGAGGAGTTGGCCTCTCAGGCTGCTACCGTATCGACGGCGGGCGAGGAGATGGCTGCCACCTCTCACGACATTGCCAACAACTGCAATTCCGCTGCCGACAACTCCCACCGTGCGAGCACACTCGCTACAAACGGTTCGGAGATCGTCATGCAGACGGTCGAAGGCATGCATCGGATCGCGGCCAGGGTCCAGGAAACAGCACAGCAGGTCGCGGGGCTTGGTGCCCGCTCCAATGAGATAGGCGCCATCGTCGGCACCATCGAGGATATCGCCGATCAGACCAACCTGTTGGCGCTCAACGCCGCCATTGAAGCCGCCAGGGCCGGCGAACAAGGGCGCGGTTTCGCCGTTGTTGCCGACGAGGTTCGCGCCCTGGCCGAACGGACCACTCGCGCCACCAAGGAGATAACGGTGATGATCCGCGCCATCCAGGGAGAAACCCGGAAAGCGGTGGATTCCATGGAGGACGGTGTGCGGGAGGTGGAGGCCGGGACCGCCGAGGCCACCCGTTCAGGGAGCGCTTTGCAGCAAATCCTCGATCAGGTTAACGAGGTGACCGGCCAAATCAACCAGATCGCCACGGCAGCCTTGCAGCAGAGCTCAACCAGTAGTGAGATCAGCAATAACATGCACCAGATCACCGAGGTGATCAACACCACAGCCCAATCGACCCACGATACCACCAGGGCAGCCGACAAACTGGCACATCTGGCGGATGAACTGAGCAAACTGGTAGAGCAGTTCAAACTGGCCTAACTACCTCCTCTCGCAGGGAGCGGGCCGCATCCTTATATGAATGAGGCTTTACGGCAACCCGCCGTTGGGCCTCATTTTTTTACCCCAGGTTTTCGACCGGGGTTATTCGGAGGTAGAGATGGTGCTGTCCTCGTTGATCCACTTCAACTGTTCCTTGAGCGCCTTCAACTCTTCATTGCTGTAGATCTCTGACCCTTTCGCAATTTCCCGATTCAACCGGTCAACCCTTTGCCGTACCGTATCAACTCTATCGTTTGGGCAGTTCATAGCCACGATCAGGCATTGATCCTTGTGGCCCTCCTGCACGGATTTCATGTCCTGCCCCATGGATGTCCCCGTATATTCATCAGCACGAACCGGCACGGCCGAGAATAGAAGGGCTGCCGCCAGCACTGAAATGACTCCGCTTGTTCTCGTCATGGCAAACCTCCATACTGCGTCTTCTGGTGTATATGGATATAGAGTAGCCGATTTGATGAACGGTGTAAATGAATATGATAATCTGTATCAATATTGGGGGGGGTGATACGAAGTAGTGTTGATCAGGAGTCCTGACGTCGGAAGTTATGCGGTGATGTCACAAAACACTAAGCCTTCTGTGCTTGTGCAGCCAACTGTACTGCCTGTTTCGAAATAGTCACCGTGTCTACGGCAGGTTTTTTCGAGGCAAGATGGCTCGTCGTATCGTCGTTTGCGCGGTTTGAGTCGGTGCTGTTCTTAGATTCGGCGCTCTTCGGAGGAGGGGGGTACACGACAGGTTGAGTCCGAATATATTGAGTGATAGCAGAGATCGGCATTCTCCTCAGCTCCCTCTGTGCATCAAACAATGACTTCATGGCGGCCATTTGATATTATTATACGTCGAAAACCGGTAAAAGCAATTAACGGCCGGGCGGATGACCGCCCCGCCATTGTTTCTGTACCACGGAGAAAGATCCCCGGCCTTTTCTATGATATAATAAAAGACTATTCCATAGGGCATTTCGCTGTTGAGGGAGGGATGTGTCATGAAAAAGGTTGTGTTATTACTGCAGGCAGTGCTTCTTGTTACCGTTGCTTCACTCGCCAATGCTGAGACGCCTCTTTCCAAACCGGGTATTCTTAACGATGAAACGATTATGACGTCCCATCGCCTTTCCGGTTACGACACCATCATCATCAGAGATTTTTCCACGGACGGTGTTGTGTATGACCGAATCGATGATGAGGAAAAACCAAAGGTGGACGCCATGAAACCGCTTATCATGAAGACCCTGACTCTGAGTATTGAGACAGAGATGGCAAAGCGCAAGCTGTTCAAGAACGTTATATTGAATGGCGAAGCAAAGGATAATGCCGTGATCCTGGAGGGAAATTTCACGGAGTTCAACGGCGGTAGCCGCGCCCTCAGGTTCTGGGTCGGGTTTGGCGCGGGGAAGACCTATCTGAAGGTAAAAGGCCGCCTGATCGATGCGAAAAGCGGCGTGGAACTGGCGACCTTCGAAGACCAGGAGGCCGGTTTTAAGGGAGTCGCGAGCATGGAAAGTTTTGAAGATCTCTTTCCCCACCAAGCTCAAAGCCTTGGCCAAAATATAGGAGCGTTCATTGAAAAGCTGTATTGAGATGCCCCAGGAATTATCTCCCGTTGTCTGCAAAAACTGCGCATTGCTGCTCGTCAGGCGCGTCTACGGAAAGCATTGGTGGTTTCGCCTGGTTCGCGAACCGCTGGTGCTCGGCATGCGTATCCTGGCTTGGTGGAACGGTATTGATGCCCGGAGCCACGGAGTAAGCAATGCCGAATGTCATGGCTGCGTCCGCTTCATGAAAGCCGAACTGGAGGAAAAGTCGCCATTCTTTTGTTTTCTCAACGGTCTCGTCGGCCCATGGTTCAAAACGACTCGTGACTCCATGCTCACCCCTGCTGAGTTGGATGAGGCCAAACGTCATGCCAAGGAAATGATGAAGCCAAAGACGGAGAAATGACGTGTTGCAAACACGGGCATTTGAAGATGAGAAATGGCTGCCTCGCGTAAAGGGCGGCCTTTTTCTGGTTTGCCATATCTGCTATTATGCAGCGTAATTGCTATTGCCTCCAGTTCGCAGCGTGTCAAAACAGGAGAATGGGATACCCATGTTGTTTCAAGCAATCATCTGCATGTGTCTTGCCCTGGTTTTTTACACCTGGGCGGTCTTCAGCGCCCGCAGCCGGGGGTTGCACCGCAAACACCTGTATATCTTCGGGTTCGGTCTTGTGTGTGACTACCTGGGAACCCATCTCATGCTCCTTTACGGTTTTGCCAATGGTATTGAGCCTGCTTGGCACACGGCAACCGGCATCGCGTCACTGTGCGGCATGGCATTTCATTTCACCTTGGCGCTCGTCGCCACGTTGGTCCGTCGGGCCGAGGCGGTGAATCGCCTTTTTCATCGTGTGAGCCTCAGTATCTATACCTGCTGGCTGATCGCTTTCTTCAGCGGGATGATCGCCGGGGTGAGCCATTAGGTTTTCCTTCTGAACGGAGTGTCTTGTAGGAGGATTCTCACCATAAAAGCACGAAATGGCATATACATATAGTTTGCCATCTTGACAACCGTGCTGGGCTCGGTATCATGGCGGGCAAAATATTTTATGAATAGCGGGTATTCCTATGATTACAAAGTTGTCGAGAACTGTCCTGTTTGTCGCTGCATTGGCCGCATTATCCGGTTGCGCTTCTGCTTCCAACGTTGCAACCGTGGCATTTCAGGATAGTCCGAAGCCTGAGGATCTTATCTGTAGTGTTGATAATGTGACGGTTAAAGTGTCGGCGGGGAATGGTCTGGCGCTGGAGAATGCATTACTTGCCCGAATGGAATCAGGGGTCCGGGAGGCTCTCTATAGAAGAAAAAAATTCTCACCCTGTGCCATCTATGTCCCGCGAAACTTCGTTCTCGACATGAAAATAACCCGACTTACCGCAGATGGCAAGCTGGAAGCGTTACTGTCCCCGAAAATAGACACGGTGCTTTTTGATGGGGACTTTGTGCTTAGCCAGGCTGCTCCGCAGGATACCACGCTTGCCAAGTTCAGCATGAAAGACTCTTTTGCCTGGGGTTGCCCCATAAAGGATTCGCATTTTCTGTGGGGGTTGTTTGCAAGTACCACCGGCCAGGGAGGCGCATGTGGTAGCGCGACTGCCCTCGATATCATAGAGGATACCATTGCAGAGGAACTTGCCAAGGTAGTAGTTGTTACGCCTATTCCTACTCCGGCTATTGCTGCCGATACCGTTAAAACGGACAAGCAGGGTGATGAAAAAGCAGACGCTAAACCTGACAAGGAAAAGCCTGCCGGATTCAAATAAGTTGATAGGTAAAATTGGCAGGCACCTTATGCCCATCGCAATATTTACATTGATTTTGCGGTGCGCTCCGGTCATGCCCCTGAGGTTGGTTCTCAGACAGATCAGCGAAGTCACTGTGCAGGTTGACAGGCTAGCCACTGCCGCTGCATTGTCCCAATTTTTCCACGAGGCTGGGCACTTTTACAACTCGTCGGTCAGTTCAAACTGTAAGGAGGCATGACATGAGCAATCTTCCCATGATAAAGACCGGGGCCGACGGAGCAAACGATATCATCCAGTTGGTCAGCTTCGAACTCGGGCGCGAGGAATACGGCGTTGACGTGCTGTCCGTGCGGGAGATCATCCGCCTGCCGGCAATTACCAAGATGCCCAATACCCCCGACTATGTTGACGGCATTATCAACCTGCGCGGGGCGGTGATCCCCATTATCTCTTTGCGGCGGCGTTTCGGTCTCATGGACAGCGAAGTGAACCGCAACTCCCGTATCCTCGTAATGGAGACTGCCGGGGGGTTACACGGATTTGCCGTTGACGCCGTGGCCGAGGTTATCCGTATCTCGTCGTCCGAGATTCAACCGGCCCCGTCAATCACGAGGGGCAGCGCTGCCCAGGAGTGCATCACGGGTGTCGTAAACCGCAGTGAGCATTTGCTTGTGGTGCTGGACCTGAACCAGCTCTTTACCTCAGAGGAACAGGCACAGTTGGAAGGCCTTGGCTGACCGGCGGATTCACCGTCTGAATGCAGAAGAGAGCGGCCTGTTTCTTTGGAGACGGGCCGTTTTGTTTGTGAGGGAATGCGGGCGGTGGTTCCTGCAAGCTGCTATCAGCACAAAACGTCCTGAGTTTCTGTCCGAATGGTATCGTGCTTTGCCTGTACCCCCCAAGTCCAAACACCCTCCCGGATCAGTGAACATTTTCAGTATTCGGTAGAGATGGATGGGTGTTGGGTAACCATATGTTGGGTAGTTTATGATTGAAGTAAAAGTTAAATTATCGTAATTATGAATTAAAATATAAAAACAATCATAATTGCAGATGCTGTTGGCTTGGATTATTTGTGGAGGAGGTGCGGTGTGGCTACAATATCCATTGAACATCTCGATGACATAATTGTCTTCAAGGTCTTCGGAGTGTTGACGCTCGATGATGTTGCAGACGCGATCAAGAACCATTACCACATGGTGAAATGTCATATTATATGGGACTTTACGGATGGGAGCGCTAACGCTCTTACACCAACACAGTTCAGACAAATATTGGCACTAGCAAACGAATATAGACCATATAACAAATCAGGTAAGACTGCTTATGTCAGCACCATTGATAGCAACTTTGGGATGACTCGTATGTTTTCGGTTATGGCGGAGATTGCCGGTTTACCGTACCCCTATGCCGCTTTTCGCTCTTTTGAAGACGCAGTTAAGTGGTTAACGGATAGTCAAACCTTTTAGATCATTTTGAGTACCCCTTTCAATCTATCCCACTTCAAATCTTTCCACATGCCAAATATGGGCTTCGATATATCCGTCAAAAACTTTCGGAGTGGTGGGCTTTCGGTTTATCTATGGCAGCCTGCGTCTTGGCTGGGAATAGCTTTGCACCTGTAACTATGTTTTCTGCATCGGTAGAATATATGAGTTAATCTACAGCACCACTCCGCGGCGGCACCTTGAGCTATCCGCTTGTCTCTTGTGCGAGGGGTTTTTAAGTCTCTCTTTGGCCTTGAGGTATGTCCCGTAGAGGTCAAGCGGGACTCGGCACTGGAACACTTCTTAAACGCAGAAAACCCTTCACCGCACTCTCCCGACTATGTGTCAGGTTGTGTGTCAAATGAAGGGTCTTGTGCTGGTAAGTAGTAATTTAAACTACTTATATGTAATGGTGGCGGCGCAGGGACTTGAACCCCGGACAACACGGATATGAGCCGTGTGCTCTAACCAGCTGAGCTACGCCGCCAAAATCATCATTGAGTAAGGCCTTACTTTTTAATTCATCCGACCTGCAGTTGTCAAGATAAAATATGCCATTCCCAGGTCGTTTTCCGGTCCCTACATCAATCCTTCCAGGTTGAAGCTGACATGGAAAGAAAAATGGTTTCCCGGCCGGTCGCTGATAGAGGTGTTGATGCTCCAACATTTTTGCCGGTATTCGACGGCATAGACCGATTCGAGAAAGCCGGGGCGGTCAAAGGAGTAGCGGGTGGTATAACCCAGGGTCCACGGGTTGAAGAATTTAGTGGTGAGCTTGGCTTCCAGGTATTCAACCTGATCACGGGACATGCGGTAGCTCACGGCGGCGCTGTTTCCTTGCTTGTCGTCCAGTTCTACACTGGGGGCTGCGCTGGAAATGTGATTGTCGTAAACGTTGTAACGGGCGTCGAAGGTCAGTTTTGCCTGGGGATGCAGCCAGGTTTCGGATTCCAGCATCAGGTCGGTCCAGGGGCGGTTGGCGTCCACCAAGGTCAACAGGTCGCGTCGCGTTCCTCCGACGCTGTAGCCTTGGGTCAGTTTGATGCGGGAGATGTCGTGGTACGCCGTGCTGTCGCCGGTCTGGAATTTTCCGCCCAGGAAACTGGTTATGGAGGCATAGATGATATTTTGGGGTACGAGCCGGTCGTTATAGTCGTAGAAGGGGAGACTTGATTGGTCGTGGCTCGGGCTGTAGGTATAGGATAACTCCGGGGTAAGTTCGTGGCGCAACTTTTTGAGGTAGACGCCACCCACCTCGTAGATTCGGCTTACCGATGTTGAGGCGCGGCCGCCAATCTCGGGCAGCAGGTCGCCATCCTCCGACCGTGTCCGGGTGCCGGCGGTATACTGGGTGGTATAGCCGCGTAGATGCAGGCCGGCATAGGCCGATGCGTTCAGGTAGCCGGGCAGGCCGGATACGAGCATCAAGCGCGGAAAGGCGTTCACGCGCTGGCCGATAGGATCGACCTCGCGGTACAGATTGGCAAAGCTGGAATCAAGATCGAAATAGACCGGCGTGGAGAAAATTTGCTGGCGGACTCCGGCCACGGAGATCTCCGGCAGGGTCTGGAGTGTGCGGCTGTTGTCCGTGGCGTAGAGATCTTCGGCGAAGCGCAGGTAGCTCGAAAGGGCGTAATGCTGCCAGGTCTTCAGGGCGTTGACGATAGTATCGTTGGACTGGCGGTTGTAGTCCCCGCTTTTTTCCCCGAAATCGCTTAGAAAGTTTCTGTCGCTGGTCAGGTTGATATCCGCTCGCAGATTCATGGTCGGCGAGAATATCTCCTTGTGGGTCGTACCCATCTGGCCGCGCCAGCGCTCCTGCAACAGGTCATAGATCAGGTAGCCCCCGAAGTGCCCTTCACTCCCCCTGGTGCGGATGTAGCGATAATCCACGCCGGTGCCGACGCCGCGCTTGGACTCAATGTCGAGATCAAGTAGCAGGTCCTGGTTGGGAGAAATGACCAGGTAGAGCGGGAGATCCAACTGAGCTCCCCGTCCGTTGGAGTAGCCGGCGCGAGGAAAGAGAAGCCCGGATTTACGGTCTTTTACAACCGGAAACGCAACCCAGGGGAGATAAAGGACCGGTACATTCTTAATATAAAAGGTCACGCCCCGGCCGACGGCATACCCCAGCAGGTTGACGTTGAGCCGATCTGCACCGAATTTCCAGCTTGGATCGGGGAGGTCGCAGGTGGTCAGCTCGGTAGTGGTCAGTTCAATCTCGTTATCGTTGATCCTGGTAATCTTTTCACCGGTGAAGGTGACATTGGACGTGGTAGAGCTGAGCACACCCTTGTCCAGTTCGCCCCGCCCGGAGTCCAGGTCCAGGCTGATGGATTTTCCCTTAAGGGTTTCATCTCCTTTGACGACAACCACATTGTCCGTGGCGTACAGTCTCCGGGTTTTGCCGTCATAGGTCGCCTTGTCGGCCGTGAGGGTCATACCCTGCCACCTGATTGTCACATGGCCGGTGGCGGTAAATAACTCTTTAGCCGTATCCTGGCTCATGGAGTCGGAGTTGATGGTGATGCCGCCCTCGGAAGGCATGGAAGTGGCACCATGACAGGGGGAAGTGGGGAGCCAGACCAGGCAGGCCAGCAGTATGAACAGGCGGGTGGGTTTCATATCGTTGCGCCTTAACCCCGTATCCCTTCAAAAGGTTGTCCGGTCAGCCACGCTTTGGTCTCTCCGACCGTGAACAGGGAGCCGCACACCAGGATCAGATCGTCGCTCCCGGCCTCACGACATGCCGCTTCAATGCCGTTGCCGACGCTCCCACAGGGCGTGGCCCGAAAGTCCAACGCTCCGAGGACTGCAGCCAGGGCTGCGCCATCCAGGGCGCGTTCCACGGCAGGGGTGACAGTGTAGGCGTGATGGACTTTGCCGCACAGAGGAGCAAACATGGCCGGGGCATCCTTGTCGGACATGACGCCCGTAACCAGCAGAAGCCGTCGGTAATGGTAATCGCCCAACGCCTCGGCCAGGGCGGCAGCACCGGCCGGGTTGTGGGCACCGTCCAAGAGCAGGGGAGGCCGGCCCGGTATCAGCTCCATGCGGCCGGGCCAGCGGGCAGCGCCGATACCGGCCTCCAAAGCGTTCGGCGGGACAGGTATGCCGGTGGCACCAAGGGCCTCTGCCGTGGCTAGGGCCAACCCGGCATTGCTGGATTGGTAACGGCCCGGTATGCCGGGGGTCAGGTTTGGCAATTCCGTGTGGAGGCCGTGGTAGCAAAGGGAGCCGGAATCCCTCCACAAGGCGCGAAAGTCATCCCCCTCGAGGATGAGGTGGTTCTGTCTCGCGACGCATACCTGCCGGATTGCTTCCAGAGCCTCGGCAGGCTGGCGGGCGGAGATCACCGTAGTCCCCGGTTCGGCGATGCCGGTTTTTTCGGCGGCGATGTGTGCCAAGGTTTTCCCCAGGTAGTCGCAGTGGTCCAGTGCTATGGGGGTGATGACTGTCATCATTGCGGGAATAATGGCGGTGGCGTCCGATCTGCCCCCCATGCCCGCCTCCATAATCGCCACCTGGACGTGCTCCTCGGCAAAGTAGAGAGTAGCAAGGGCGGTGACGATCTCAAAGAAGGTAGCCTCAGGGGGGGCCGCCGCCATGACCGTGGCGAGTAGCGTTTCAAGGCGCTCCGGGGCCGGTTCTTGCCCGTCGATACGGAAGCGTTCACTGAAGTTTACCAGATGGGGAGAGGTGAACAGGGCAGTGCGGACCCCCGCTGCGTTGAGCATGGCGGCGAGAAAGGCCGAGGTAGACCCTTTGCCGTTAGTGCCGACCACGTGGATACTGCGGAAGGAACGTTCCGGGTGGTCCAGGCGTTCCATGATGAGCCGAACCCGGTCCATGCCGGGACGAATACCGAAACGCCGGCGGGCGTAAAGTTTCTCAAGTATGCCGGCCAGGGCCATCTCAGGCTGCGGGACGATAGAGCATCTTCAGGATCGAAGCGAGTTTGGGGCGCATCTCCGTACGGGGAATGATCACGTCCACCATGCCGTGGTCCAGCAGATATTCAGCGCGCTGAAACCCTTCAGGAAGTTTCTGGCGGATAGTCTGTTCGATGACCCGCGGCCCGGCAAAGCCGATTAGGGCCTTGGGCTCGGCGATATTGAGATCTCCCAGCATGGCGAAACTGGCGGTGACGCCGCCGGTGGTGGGATCGGTCAGGAGGGATATAAAGGGGATGCCCGCCTGCTTAAGCTTGGCCAAGGCAGCCGATGTCTTTGCCATCTGCATCAGCGACAGGATGCTTTCCTGCATGCGAGCACCGCCTGAAGCGGAGATGATGATCACCGGTTGGCGCTGTTTGAGACCCCGCTCGATGGATCGGGTGATCTTTTCGCCAACCACGCTTCCCATGCTGCCGCCCATGAAGGCAAAATCAAAGCAGGCGACCTGCACGCCGATCCCATCGATGGTACCCTCGACGCAGATGACGGCGTCTTTTGATCCACCCTTGGCTACTGCGGCGTCGATTCGATCCTGATAGCTCTTGGCGTCCTTGAAATTAAGGAAGTCCACCGACTTCATGCCGGCGTCGAACTCTTGCCATGTGCCGTTGTCCAGCAGGATCTCCAGGCGCCTGCGGGCCGGGATGCGGTAGTGGTGCCCGCACTTGGGGCAGACGTTGAGGTTGGCTTCGATATCCTTGCCAAGGATGGTTTCGGAACACCCCTGGCACTTGATCCACATCCCCTCGGGGACCTTGACCTTTTTAGCGTTATTCTGCTCTATCCCTGCTTTATCCCGATTGAACCAGCTCATAATAAACCTCGCGATCCGTCAAAGTTGTTACCTAGAAAGAAGTGAAAGGGGGTGGTAGCAAAAAAGCGCCACACTGTCAAGCTCTACGATCTTATCCTTAATGTGAGATCGGCATCAGGCCGCGTTGGAGGAGATGGCCTGTTTCAGGTTGCCGACCAACCGTTTCAATTCGCTCTTAAGCTTGGTGCCGGAGTGCTGCTCGAAGAGTTTGACGATGGCACTGCCCACGACGACCCCGTCGGCCATGGCTGCCACCTCGGCGGCCTGTTGTGGGGTGGATATGCCAAAACCGGCCATGACCGGCAGGTGAATTTTCTTGCGTACCTTGGCCAGTTCGGCCGCCAGGGTCGCTGAAGTGTCCTTGCGCATGCCGGTGACGCCGGTGACGGTGACATAATAGACGAAACCGCGCCCCAATTCTGCAACCGTAGCAATGCGGTACTTATTCGAGGTCGGGGTCAGCAGGAAGATAACGTTCAGCCCGCTCTGAGTGGCATGTCGGAGAAACTCGTCGGACTCCTCGGGCGGCATGTCCACCAGCAGAACGCCGTCCACACCCGCCTGGGCGGCATCGACGGCAAAACGTTCATAACCGTAGGCGTGGATCGGGTTGAGATACCCCATTAGAATAATCGGTATGTCCTGGGAGGCCCTAACCTTGGTTACGGTCGCAAGAATCCCTGCCAGGGTGGTGCCGGCAGCCAGGGAACGCTCGGATGCAAGCTGGATGGTCGGCCCGTCGGCCATGGGGTCGGAAAAGGGGACGCCCAGTTCGATGATGTCCGCACCGGCATCGGCCAATAACCGGATCATCTCTTCAGTGGTGCCCAGGTCAGGGTCGCCAGCGGTTATGAAGGTCACTAGAGCCTTGTCGTTCTTGCTGCGGAGTGTATCGAGTCGTCGGGCAAGTCGGTCCATGTAGGTGTGGTCTCCGGGAGTAGCTTTAGTGACCTGTACGGTTAATTTATTTCTGGAAATTTCGGTCATTTTAGCCCCTGGCTGCATTACGGGTCTTCGGAATAGCCCTGGCCTGTGTCGCCACACCTTACCAGAAACTGAAATACCTCGAGATTACTCGCACAGGGTACTAAATTTTGAAACCGGCCATTTCCTTCTTTAGCAGATCAATCTGTTTCGAAAGGCTGGTGACGGCCTGCTCCATGAGGTCGGCAGCCTCGGCATTGGCGGTGGAGGATAGCTGAATGTTGCCGACGGCCTTGAGTATCTGGGCGCTGTTGGTGCCTTGGGAGCGGCATGCATCGCGAATTTGGTCGATCATCGAGGTCACATCCTCGGTGGAACGGGCAATCAGGCTACCGGCCCGGCTCTGCTCCCGGGTCGAGGTACGTACATGGATGGTCAGGTCCTTCATGCTCTCTACCGCCGACGCGATGAGATCGCTCCCGCGTGAGTGCTCGCGAGCCGAAGTGGCAATGTGGCCGACCATCTCCTCGACGCTGGTCATGGCTTCCTTAATGCTTTGGCTGCCTCGTGCCTGTTCCACGGTGGCGCGCGCTATTTCCCGAACCTGGATACTGGCCTTCTGGACGCCGTCGACAATCTTTTCCAGAGCGGTGCCGGAGTGCTGGGAAAGCTTTTCCCCCTCGGAGATGTACTGTTCCGCCAGGCTGATCGCCTCAACAGCGCGTGCGGTCTCGTTCTGCACCCCTTTGATGACGGTGGCGATCTCGCGGGTGGAGGTGCTGGTCCGTTCGGACAGTTCGCGGATCTCGTCGGCTACCACCGCGAATCCCTTGCCGTGTTCCCCCGCCTGGGCGGCGATGATTGCGGCATTGAGGGCCAGCAGATTGGTCTGTTCGGCTACTTCGTCGATGACCGAGAGGATCGTGCCGATGTCGTTGGCTTTGAGGGACAGATTTTCTATGACCTCGGCGGTGATGTGCGACGAACGACGGATGTCCTGCATGCCGGCAATGGCTTCTTCCACCGCTTTTTTGCCGGTTTCGGCGTCATTTTTTACCCCCTCGGAGATGGCCGAGGTGTCCATGGCGCTCTTTTCCACCTGCTTGATCGTGGCATCCATCTCGGCGATGGAGGAGGCCGTGGTACTGGAGGCATCCAGCAGGTTAGCGATGCTTACGTCGATCTCCTTGATGGAGGTGGCCATCTCGATAATCGAGGAACTGACCTCGTTGACCGTGCCTCCCAATTTGTCGGCGTTTATGGCCACCTCCTCAATACTGGCAGCCATCTCAAGGATCGACGAGGAGGTCTCCGAGGCAGATACGGCAAGCTTATCGATGTCGTTTGATATGTCCTGGACCGACATGTTGATGAGTTCCACCGCCTGGGAGGTTTCTGCTACGGTTTCTTTCTGGAGCTTGGCGGAGTTGACCACTTGGCGGGACGCCTTTTCGATGTTGTGGTCGATGGAGGTGAGTTCATCGGAGGCGGTATCGACCCGGGAAACCATGCCTTGCAGATTTTCTGCCATGGTGTTCATGGCTGTGGCCAAGGCGCCGGTTTCTCCGCCCGCCTTGATCTCGAGACGGCTATCGAGCCTGCCGTCCGCTACGGTACGGGCGAAATCGACGCACGCCCTGAGCGGTCTGGTGATGGAAAGGGTGATCAGGTACGAAAGGATGGCTATCAGAACGATGATGACGAGACCGGCAGTGGCCGTCGTCGTGATTTTGGTGGCGATGCTCGAAGAGGCCTGCCGCTCCGCTGTGCTGACGTCTCGGTGGAGAGTTTCTACCATTGCCGTGACGGCGGTGCTGAAGATGTTAAACCGTTGCGTTTGGAGACCGGTCATGAGATAGCTGGCCTTGAGCACGTCCCCTCGTTCGGCCGCAGGCACGACCTCGTTTAAGAGCGTTTTTTTGTACTCGGACCAGATGGTGTAGGCCTTGTTCATTGCCTCTCGTTCGCCGGGTGCATTCATGGACTTCTGGACGATGCCGAACTTGTTGTCGATATCACCGGTAAGCCGCTTCACGGTCGTAACGATCTTGTCGATGGTGGCGGGGTCGGTTTCCAGCATGAAATTCTGCATTTCATTACTGATCTGGTAGAGGTCCGATTTGAGGAGGGCAATATTTTCCAGGGCGTTGTTGTTGGCCTGGATGGTCCGATAGGTGCTCCCCCCGATCCGGACCTCATTGAGGAGCAGGATGCTGAGAATGGCCACAAGCAGAATGCCGGAGAATGCCGCCGTTGAAAGCAGCGTCATCTTGGCACGCAGGCTGAAACCGTTGCCGTTGGGCGGATTCGAAGTTGTCTGCACTTGGTGCAAGCTCCTTGCTCTGCGAAGTTATGCTTCAAGCGCCAGGGGGATGTCGCGGCCGTTGCTGTCCCGTCGGCGGTGCATCGCACGGGTCGTGTGAAAACAGGCGTACATACGGGAAAATCCGTCCAACTATAGCAGAGCTGAGGCTTTCATATCAAGCAAAAACGCCCGCGGCACGGGCCGCGGGCGGGAAGGGACGACGAAAAGGCGAAGTGTGTGTTGTACGAATTTCGTCAGGGGGTCTTTACGCCGGACTCTTCCATGGCAATACGCTCGGTCTGGCGATCCAACTCGGCCAGCATCTCCCGACGGACATGCCGAATTTTCCTCAGATAGGCATTGGCTTGCGGGCCCTGGCCGCAGTAAAGCTTTTTGGCACGATCCAGGTTGCCGTCGGCGATTTGCAGCTTGGTGAACAGCTCGCGGACAGCGGCTTCGGCACACATTTCGTCATTTTCCATGTCCTGGGGGGTGTAGCCGTGGCTTTTGGCCCGCTGGGGCATGAGCTGCCACACGCCAAGGGCTCCCTTGGAAGAGACTGCCACGCCGGAGAGGCGGCTACCGCCGGTTTCGGCCAGGGCGATTTCGGCTAGGTCAAAGGGCATGAACGGGGTGCCGAGGGTCTTGGTAAAACAGAGGGCCGCAAGTTGGCGTGCCCGGTCGGGGGTTGTGCGGCGGGTAAAGGCGGCCTCGATGGCGCTTACCTGGCGCTTTCGCTCGCTCATGGAGATACCTTTCTCCAGGAGGCTCTTGATCTCCCGGTCAAGGGGGGATTCGATGGGAGTGGTCGCAGCAGCCTGCGGCTCCGTTTTTTTGACCGGGGTGTTTTCGCAGCCTGCCAATAAAAGCAGGCATGTTAGACAGAGTAGTGTTTTTCGCATAAGAAAGAGTAGGTCGGTTGTATCGGCTTTGCCGGAATGGCGTACACGCCAGGAGGTGATGGAGGTGGCTCCGGCTGGATGCTCCTTTCTTGCTGGATTTACCCTGAAACGCCAAAGTCCCGGTTGGCCGGGACTTTGTGAACGCTGTGCGAGGTACGTAGAGCTTATACTTCATGATGATCTTTTTGTCAAGTCCAACGAATAAATAGCACACAATATCAATATGTTAAGCCTTGAATTAGTAGGCTTCGTGGCTTCCCAGCACATCCTCGTTGCTGACGGGGGCACGGAAGAGACGATATACCCAGATTTTGTAGGCGATGACTATCGGAACGCAGATCAATGCCACTACGGTCATGATTTGCAGCGTCAGCAGACTGGACGATGAGTTGAAGATGGTCAGGTTGGAGGCCGGATCGATACTGGAAGGGATTAGGTTAGGGAAGAGTCCGGTAACGCCGGTGAATACCACGAAAACAATGGTCAGGCACGAAAAGGTGAAGGCCTTGTAGCATTCTCCTTTTGCGGTAAAGAGCTTGACCAGCAGGAGCGAGGCTACGGCAATGACGGGTATGATCAGCAGGACCGGTGCCTTGAGGAAGTTGTCATACAGCTTGGTGGCCGGATAGGTGTAGCCCAGGAATACGACCGCAACCACCAGAAGCGGCAGCCAGAGTTTGTCGGCCAGGGCAGCGCCCCTCTTGCTTAGGTCGCCGGTGGTCTTAATGGCGGCGTAGAGCGAGCCGTGCACGGCAAAGAGCAGGACGAATAGTACGCCGGTTACCAGGCCGTAGGGATTGAGCAGGCCAATCAGGGTACCGTCGTAGGCGAAGCTCAAGGCTGCAAAATCGTTCCTCATGGGGATGCCCTTGAAGATATTGCCGAACGCAACCCCGAACAGCAGGGCCGGGAGGAAGCTGGAGACGATGATGGCCTTGTCCCAGGCGCCCTTCCATGAGGTGCTTTCCAGTTTACCCCGGAACTCGAAGGAGACGCCGCGTACGATCAGGGCAAACAAGAGGAGCAGCAGTGCCGAGTACAGATTGCTGAACATGAGGGCATAGGTTGTGGGGAAGGCCGCAAACGTGGCACCGCCGGCGGTGATCAGCCAGACCTCGTTGCCGTCCCACACCGGACCGACCGCATTGATCAGTACCCTCTTCTCGGTATCGTTTTTGGCCAGTACGCCGGCCAGGAAGCCGGTACCGAGCACAAAGCCGTCCAGCATGAAATAGACCGCCCAGAGTACGCCCCACAACACGAACCAGATGATCTGGAATACGGATACGTCCATTGTTTATGCCCTCCCCTGAACGTTGATGATGGTGGAAAGATCCTTGTCCGGCCCTTTTTTGGCGTATTTGACCAGCAGGAAGATGTCGATGGCGCCAAGGAGGCCGTACAGGACGGTAAAGCCCAGAAGCGACAGGGCCACCTGGGTGGTCGTAATCGATTTGGAGACTGCGTCCGCGGTCTTGAGTACGCCGTAGACGATCCAGGGTTGGCGTCCCAGTTCAGCGACGAGCCAACCGAACTGTTCTGCCAGGTAGGGGGCCGGGATAGCAAACACCATGAGCGTCAGGAACCAGCGCCGTTTTTCCAGATTCTGTTTGCGCGAGAAGAAGATGGCTACCAGGCTGGCGAGGATCATAAAAGTGCCCAGGCCAACCATCAGACGGAAACTGAGAAAAGTCGGGGTAACCATGGGGCGGAGTTCCTTGGGGAATTCCTTGAGTCCCTTGATTTCGGCGTTCGGGTCATGGAAGGCCAGCATACTGAGGGCATTGGGAACACAGATCTGTTCGATGGCGTTGCATTCCCGTGCCGGGTCCGGCAGAAGCAGCAGGTTCATGCCGACGCCCCGCTTGGTTTCCCATTGTGATTCCATGGCGGCGAACTTGGAGGGTTGGGTTTTGGCGATCTCTACGGCGTGGAAGTCGCCGGACAGGCCGACGATGATCGAGGCTACGAAGGCCCAGACCGCTGCAAGTTTGAAGGAGCGTTTGAAAAAGTCAATCTCGTTGCCGCGCAGCAGGTGCCAGGCGGAAACCCCCATAATGAGAAAGGCTGCCAGGGCATAACCGGAGAGCAGGGTATGGGTGAACTTGATCCAGCCGTAAGGGTTGGTCAGGACCGTCAGAAAATTTTCCATTTCGGCTCGGCCGTTGCGTAGCACATAACCGACCGGCTTTTGCATCCAGGCGTTGGCCAAAAGGATGATCAGGGCCGAGACATTCGTGGCGACCGAGGCCAGCCAGATAGTTATCATGTGAGCCTTTTTGGAAATCTTGTTCCAGCCGAAGATCCAGACGCCGATAAAGACCGACTCAAGGAAAAATGCCAGGGTCGCCTCAATGGCCAGCGGCGCTCCGAAGATATCTCCCACGTAGCGGGAGTACTCGGACCAGTTCATACCAAATTGGAACTCCATGGTGATGCCGGTCACGACACCCAGGGCAAAGTTGATAAGAAACAGTTTGCCCCAGAACTTAGTCATGCGGAGCCACATCTCATCCCCTGTCGTCACATACTTGGTTTCCATCCAGGCTGTCAGGATCGAGAGTCCGAGGGTCAGAGGGACAAAGATCCAGTGGAACATGCCGGTTGCCGCGAATTGCAGCTGACTGAGGGTTACGACGTCCATACTTCCTCCTTGCGAAAATAGTGTTACTGAGAGGTGCGTCCCCGAGGCAAATATAATTTGGCGTAATCAAACCACTGTTCGCAATATTATAACTATTTTTTTGAAATGCAATCAATTTATGAACAAAAAGGCCTGATTTGTCTTATTTATGGCAAAATTTTTTTGTGCGCGGTACGGAAGGAAGAGGTTATCCCTCGGCCAACTCCTTCAGGGTTACCTTGTTGAGGATGCCCCGGACCTGGGCCTGTACGTTCATCCATACGGGATGTACGTTACAAGCGGTGCTGCGATCGCAATCGATTCCGTTGACGACGCATCTATTGGGGATGATCGGGCCTTCCACGGCTTCAACTACGTCCAGGAGGGTGATCTTGTCCGCCGTACGGCCGAGGAGGAAGCCGCCGCCGGTGCCCCGGTACGACTTGACCAATCCGATCTTACTGAATTGTTGGAATATTTTTGCCAGGAAGGTGGGGGGGACGTCAACTGCCGCCGCTATGTCGCTTAAAAGACACACTTGGTCGGCAGGGCGGGATGCCAGATAAACGATGCCGCGAATTGCATATTCACCCTTACGGGTAAGTTCCATCATAGATATATAACCTCAATAGGACTTTTTATGTCTTTTTATGGTTTTTTACCTGATTTGTCAACAGGTTTTTTAAAAAGCGCAAAAGGACGAGCCAGTTTCGTCAGCGCCCGAGCATGATGCCCAGGTCTTCGGCCGTCCTGACGATCTCACCCTGGGGGTCAACCAGTTTCAGATCCCGCGTGGCGTCTTCAATGGGAACCGAGATGATGGTGCGCCCTTTCAGGCAGGCCATGTACCCGAATTCCCCGTCTGCCACCATCTCCACCGCCTTGGTGCCGAAGCGGCTCCCCAGAGCCCGGTCGAAGGTGGTGGGCGAACCTCCCCGTTGCAGATGCCCCAGCACGGTGACGCGCACATCCATATCCAGGCACTGTTCGATATGCTTTGCCACAAACTGCCCAATGCCCCCCAGGCGTTCGATAGTCTGGCGTTCGTCCGCCTCCTGAGCCACGACCCTGCAGCCGCCGGACGGGTAGGCCCCCTCCGCAGCCACAATGATACTGAAACGGCTGCCACGGGCCGAACGCCTGGTGACGGCGGTGCAGATGCGGTCAATGTAAAAGGGTATCTCGGGTATGAGGATGACGTCCGCGCCGCCGGCAATACCCGATTCCAGTGCGATCCAGCCGGCATAGCGTCCCATGACCTCCAGGATCATCACCCGGTGGTGGCTTTCGGCGGTAGTGTGCAGTTTGTCCAGAGCGTCGGTTGCCGTTTCCAGTGCAGTGTTGTAGCCGAAGGTGAAATCGGTTTCCCGCAGGTCGTTGTCAATGGTCTTGGGCACCCCCACAACCGGCACGCCTTTTCTGGAGAGTTCCAGGGCGATCTTGAGCGAACCCTCGCCTCCGACAGCCACCAAGGCGTCGATCCCCAACTCCCTGATATTTGCCACCACCTTGTCGGAGAGATCGGCGTGGATGATGACGCCGTCCTGCTCCATTGGGTAGGAGAAAGGGTTGCCGCGGTTGGTAGTGCCCAGGATCGTGCCGCCGCGTGGAAGGATGCCCCGTACGCTCTCAAGCGTAAGCGGCTTGCAAACGGCCGGGTTCAAAAGACCGTCGAAACCGTCCTCGATGCCGATCACCCGCCATCCATGCCGGATGATGGCGCTCTTGACCACGCCGCGGATAACGGCGTTCAGCCCCGGACAGTCGCCGCCGCCGGTCAGGATGCCGATGGTCTTTGCCATGGGAAACCTCCTCCAGAAGGTTGTTGAAAAACAGCCATCTTAGCGCCTGTCGGCGTCCCGCTAAACGGGATGACTACGCTATCGCTCCGTCACCGATAATTATGCTCACGCATAATTATACGCTGCCGTCCTCGAAGCCCCTTTTGTGCGGAGAAGCGCTGCTACGCCTCCGCAGGGCCTTCTGCGGATGCAACGATCTGACTATTTTTGAACAACCTGGGTTTTTCAACAGGCTCTTAGGCTGCTTCGCCCTCCGGTTCGGGCGGCGGTGCTAGCTTCTTCTTGCCGAAGATCAATGCCACCCAGATGCTGATCTCATACATCATATACATGGGGACCATGATCACGAACATGGTAATTAGGTCGGCGTGGAAAGATGCCACGATGGCGCTGACCAGGAGGGCGTATTTGCGCTTGGGCGCCAGGATCTTGTAACTGACGATGCCGAAACGCGCCAGGATCAGCGACAGGATGGGAAGCTCGAAGATCAGGCCGAAGATCAGGATCAGCCGTAGGCAGAAGTTGATGTAGGCGCTAATGTTGAACCAACTCTGGAGCCCCTCGGCCTCGTAGGAAAGGGAAAAATTGATGATGACCGGCCAGATCACGATCAGGAAGAACATGGCCCCGACACAGAAGGTGAGCGAGGCGGCGGTGATGAAGGGGACCACCATGCGCCGTTCCTTACGGGTGAGTCCGGGCGCTATGAACTGCCACAATTGCAAAAAGACCACGGGCAGTACCAGAACGAAGCCGAGCAGCATGGAGATCTTGCACTGGATGAAGAACGGCTCCAAGGGGGCGCTGTAGTTGAGGACGTGTTTCTTTTCCGGTGCGGTGACCTCCTGTTCCAGCTTGTAGCGGGTATACAGCGCCGGAGCCCGCTCCTTGACCTGGGCGTAGATTTGTTTCTTGATCTCGGTCAGGTAGGTCTTGCCGGTGAGGGGTTTTTCCACAAAGTTGAGGACGGGGCCGGAGAAATTCCAGGCAACGCCCATGCCGATGACTACGGCGACGACGATGATAACCAGCCGCTTGCGCAGCTCAACAAGGTGTTCGATGAATGGGGCAACCTTTTCTTCGTTCATACGATAAGTTCCGGTTCCTGTCCTAGAGATCTTTTTGTTTTGTTGGATCATTTCCTACCACAGCGCCCCAGTGCCATGCAACCAGTTTCGCCATGGCGGCAGTGTCAGCGCCGTTTTGCGCCACCGGGCCGTCCTCTTCCCTTGAGAGGAGCGTTCCCCTTTTCGTCTACCCCCGAGTCCCCGGTGCGACGCCCGAAACCGGGCACCTTCTTGCCTCGTATGGGTATGCGGGGATATTCCTCGGTGGAGGGCGCCGGTGCCGTGCCGCGGGTCGGCGGTGCGGACGTCGCGTGGTCCGCCAGGGTGAACTCGATGCGCCGGGTGGCCGGTGAAACCGCCGCCACCGTGACCCGTGCCTTGTCGCCGATGCGGAAGATCCGCCGCAGCCGGTTGCCCACCAGGGAGTGCTGCTTCTCCTGAAAAGTGTACTGATCGTCGTCCAGGGTGGAGATGTGCACCAGTCCTTCCACGAACAACTCCTCCAACTCCACGAAAAAGCCGAAGCCGGTCACCCCGGTGATATAGCCGTCGAACTCCTCCCCCAGATGCTGTTGCATGTACTGGACCTTCTTCATCTCCACCACGTCCCGCTCGGCCTCCATGGCCACTCGTTCCCGCTTGCTGGTGTGCTCGGCCGCCTCGCCGAGATGTTCGGTGGCAATGGCCAACTGTTTGCCGCGGCGCTTGTCCCCCTTGCTCTCGTCCAGCGCCAGGATCGCCTTGAGGATACGGTGCACTACCAGGTCGGGGTAGCGCCGGATGGGTGAGGTAAAGTGGCAGTAGCAGGGAGAGGCCAGGCCGAAATGCCCCAGGTTCTCGGCGGCGTAGCGGGCCTGCTTCATACAGCGCAAGAGGGCATAGTTAAGCATGCGCTCCTCGGGCCGCCCCTCTGCCTGGGCTAGCAGGCGTTGCAATTCTGCAGGGTTGACCCGGTCCTCGGCCAGGACAAATTCGTAGCCGAAACCGTAGATGAACTCCTGGAAGTCGTGGAGTTTGGCAGGGTCGGGGTTTTCGTGGATGCGGTAGAGGAAGGGAATCTCGCGGGCGGCGACAAAGCTAGCCACCGCCTCATTGGCAGCCAACATGAACTCTTCGATCAACTGGTGGGCCAGGTTGCGTTCGGCCCGAACGATCCCTTCGGTACGGCCGGTGAGGCCGATGACAATCTCCGGTTCAGGCAGGTCGAAGTCGATGCTGCCGCGTTTTTTGCGCATGGCCATCAGGACCAGGGCCAACGCCTTCATCTCCCCCAGCATGGGGGCCAGGTGGCGGTGCTTGTCCGTTATTTCCCGGTCGTCATCCACGATAATCTGTTTGACGATGGTGTAGGTCAGGCGGGCGGTGCTTTTAATAACGCTGGGGTAGAATGAGCTTTCCACCATGCGGCCGGTAGCGTCGAAGAGCATCTCGGCCGTCATGGTCAGGCGCTCCACTTGGGGATTGAGGGAGCAGATGCCGTTGGAAAGCCTCTCGGGAAGCATGGGTATGCAGCGGTCCGGGAAGTAGACCGAGGTGCCACGTAGGTAGGCTTCACGGTCCAGGGGGCTTCCCGGCGTGACATAGGCCGATACATCGGCGATGGAAACCCAGAGCCGGAAGTTGGCCCCCTCCCGGCGCAATGCGACGGCGTCGTCGAAGTCCCGGGCCGTCTCGCCGTCGATGGTGACAGTGGTCATGCCCCTTAGATCCACGCGCCCCTTCAATTCTCCTTTACTCACGGTTTCCGGCACGGCGTCGGCCTCGGCCAGCACGTCAGGGCCGAACACATGGGGCAGGTCGAAGCGGCGGATGACCGACTGGACTTCCACCTCCGGGTCGTCGGGCCACCCCAGTATCTCCACGATGCGTCCCTCGGCTGGCCGGCCGCCCACCGGGTAGGCGGTCAGTTCGGCCACCACCTGCTGGCCATCCTCGGCCCTGGCACGACCCTTGGGGGGGATGACGACCGCTAGGTTGAGGCGCTGGTCGTCGGAAATGACCACTGCGCCGCGCCGTGTCTCCTCATAACGCCCTACGATTCGGGTGGTTACCCGCTCCACCACGGTTACGATCCGTCCATCCAGCTTGCTGCCGCCCATGCGGCTCTGGCCGGCGGTTGCCTCCACCAGATCACCATGCAGAGCATTTTTCATGAACTTTGCCGGGATAAAGATATCCTCGCCGCCCCCTTCGGGTGCAACGAAGCCGTAGCCATCCCGATGGACCGAGATACGGCCGCGCACGGTCTTGACCTGGCCCGGCAGGACATAACTGTTGCCCCGTTGGTGGATCACCTCGCCGTTGTCCGCCATGTCATCCAACAGGTTCTTCAATTCGCGCTTCAGGTGGCGACCGCCAAAGTCGCGCAGCAGGGTCGAGAAAAGGACCGAGCCGCCGTATTCTTTGAGAAGCGCCAGGATTTGTTTTTTTGATACGGTCATAATTATGTCCCATCGTGTTTTTGTGATTGGCGCGTTACGAGCCGCATAATATGCTTTTTCCTCGCAATTTACGATATTTTCCTGTGGTATGCCTGCCTGGAACGCTGCTCTGCCTTTGATATCCTCGGGCCACCCGCTTTTTTTATCCTGACCGGTCTCGTGTAGTGGGGTAAAATAAAAATATAACACGAAACATCGAGGGAAAGGAGTGGACGGGAATGAAAGCAATACAGGTTGCAGAATTCGGGCCTCCCGAGGTCATGGTGTTGCACGAGGTGGCCGACCTTGAGCCGGGGCCGGGCCAGGTAGTGGTTACGGTAAAGGCCGCCGGGGTCAACCCGGTGGATACCTACATCCGTTCGGGGCTGTACCGGCACGCACCGGTGCCGCCCTATACGCCGGGGATCGATGCCGCCGGGGTGATTGCCGCGGTGGGGCCGGAGGTGAAGCACCGCCGGGTAGGCGACCGGGTGTATGTGGCTTGGTCCGTTTCAGGTACTTACGGAGAGAAGGCGCTTTGCGCCGAGTTTCAGACTCATCCCCTGCCCGAGGGGGTTAGCTTCGCCCAAGGGGCCGCCTTGGGGGTGCCCTACGGTGCGGCTTATCGTGCCCTGTTCCAGCGGGCCCGCGCCAGCGCCGGCGAGACGGTGCTAGTGCATGGCGCCAGCGGCGGGGTGGGCCTCGGCGCGGTGCAACTAGCCCGGGCCGCCGGGTTGCGGGTGATCGGTACGGCTGGTTCCGATGAGGGGCGTGCTCTGGTGCAGGCTCAGGGAGCCCATCATGTGCTCAATCACCACGAACCGGGTTATCTGGACAAGCTGAATGAGTTGACCTGCGGCCGTGGGGTGGATGTGATCCTGGAGATGCTGGCCAATGTGAATCTGGACAAGGACCTGACGTTACTGGCCGTAGGCGGCCGCGTGGCGGTGATTGGCAGCCGCGGCAGGATCGAAATCGATCCGCGGGACGCCATGGGGCGCGAGGCGTCGATCCTGGGCGTCACCATG
The DNA here is from genome assembly GCF_019972295.1 of Geobacter sp. AOG2. NCBI lineage: Bacteria > Pseudomonadati > Thermodesulfobacteriota > Desulfuromonadia > Geobacterales > Geobacteraceae > Geobacter > Geobacter sp. AOG2. The sequence goes on along the minus strand of NZ_BLJA01000001.1, from coordinate 2,517,178 downwards.
TACAACGCCACGCCCGAGGACTTGGCCTCCATGCACGCCGCGTTCGTGGCCGGTTTGGAGAACGGCACCCTGCGACCTGTAGTGAGCAGGGTGCTGCCCTTGGCCGAGGCGGCAGCGGCCCATCATGCCGTCATGGAGGCCAGCACCCTGGGTAAGATTGTGCTGGTCCCTTGATAGTGACTTGGACAGCGGGTGGTGACGAAATGAAAGGGGAGGCCAACAGGTCGTCCCCTTTTCATAGATGCATAGTTCCGGGTGGTGTGTAACATCTCGGACGGAGGGGAGGCCGAGAGGGAACGTCAGAATCCGCAACCGCCCTGCTTGTGGTGGTACTTTTGGTGGTATGCCTCTGCTTCCCAGAATGTTGCTGCGGGGACGATCTCGGTCACGATCCTGCGGCGTAGTCTGCCCGAGAGGTCGAGGCGCTCCAGTGCCGTCTCGGCGGCATCGCGTTGCTCCTCCGAATGGTAGAAAATGGCTGAGCGGTACTGGTCGCCCACATCCGGGCCTTGGCGATTGAGTTGCGTGGGGTCGTGGCACTCCCAAAAGAGGTCCAGGAGTTGTTCGTAGGAGATGCGCCCGGGATCGAAGGTGATCTCCACCGCCTCGGCATGGCCGGTGGTATGGCTGCACACATCCTCATAGGTAGGGTGTTCGGTCCGGCCGCCCGTATAGCCGACCCTGGTTGCCACGACGCCGGGCACATCCATGAAGGCGTCTTCCACCCCCCAGAAACAGCCGGCGGCAAAGGTTGCTTTCTCCATGTAGGCCTCCAAAAAATAAAAGGGGGCCGAAGCCCCCCTGATTACATCATCTTTTCCATCTCTTCCGACGAGATGTCGAAGTTGGCGTAGACGTTCTGCACATCGTCATTGTCTTCAAGCTTGTCCATCAATCGCAGCATGCTCTCGGCATGTTTCCCTTCCAGCACCACCTGGGTTTGGGGGATCATGGTGATCTCGGCGTTAATCTGCTTGAAGCCCTTGGCCGCCAGCGCCTCCCGTACCTCGATGAAGGAGGCCGGCTCGGTCGTAACCTCGATCTGTTCATCCTGCTCGGCCACGTCGTCGGCGCCCGCCTCGATGGCGGCCTCGAACAGCTGTTCGAAATCCACCGACTTGTCGTAGACGATGAGGCCCTTCTTGCTGAACATCCAGGCAACGCAGCCCGCCTCGCCCATGTTGCCGTTGTTTTTGGTGAAGATACTGCGTATGTCGGAGACGGAACGGTTGCGGTTGTCGGTCAGCACCTCTACCAGCACCGCCGCCCCGCCGGGGCCGTAGCCCTCGTAGACGATCTCTTCGTAGGTAACCCCTTCCATCCCGCCGGTACCTTTTTTGATGGCCCGGTCGATGTTGTCCTTGGGCATATTCTCGGCCTTGGCCTTATCGACTGCGGTCCGCAGGCGCGGGTTACCATTGGGGTCGCCGCCTCCCAACTTGGCGGCAACGGATATCTCCTTGATCAGCTTGGTGAATATCTTGCCCCTCTTGGCGTCTGCGGCGCCTTTCTTGTGCTTGATGGTGCTCCATTTATTATGACCTGACATCCTTCCCGCTCCTTCGAAAAAGTGTGGTGTGGCTTTTTTTTGTTGCCATAAAAAGTGACAAACACTAGCATAGCGGCCACACTCTGTCCAGAGGTAAAAACTGTATGAATGGGGCAAAAGGTATGGCGTCGAACATGACTGGCTTCACACGGCTCTGGTTGCAGGTATTTGTTATAACGGTGCTTTTGTCCGGTTGTGCCGGTGTGGACTCCAATACCCGCGACGACTCCTCCGGCCTTCCCCCGATCCTGGCCCAGGACGAGGTAGTGCGTTCCTACATAAAACTCGGCAGGATCCAGATCACGCGTGAGGTGTTCACCACTGACGCCCTGATCTCCACCGATGTTTACGATTGGGGTACTGCGGCCCTGCGCAGGGAGGCGGCCAAGATGGGGGCGGATGCCATCATTTTTCCAGAGATCACTGGAGCCCACACCACGTCGGGCGTGATACCGTCCACCGAATTCCGCGCCACCGGGATGGCGATCAAATTTAAATAGGGATTGACAGGTAGAGGATAATTTGTATATAAGGAACGTCCAGATTCATTCGTGGCGACGTAGCCAAGTGGTAAGGCAGAGGTCTGCAAAACCTTTATTCAGCGGTTCAAATCCGCTCGTCGCCTCCAACAAACGCAGAGGGTTAGCTGAAAAGCTGGCCCTTTTTTATATCGTGCGGCACCTTCGGTTCGGTCTGGTTTTTCGAGTAAAGCGAGCACTTCGTAGTACAATGATCCCGGCTAGCCTCGCCGATCTCTGTGGGGCATATTTCACGAATGAAAAGGTTACAGTTACCATGATTACCAAGAACACAATTGTTACGGTGAAATACAACGTCACCGACGTGGATGGCAATCCGGTTGATGAAGGCGTGGAGCCGCTCGTGTACCTGCACGGTGGCTACAATGATATCTTTGCGCCGATTGAGAGTGCGCTGGAAGGTAAATCGATCGGAGATGTGGTGAAGGTCAAGTTACAGCCGGGCGAAGCCTTCGGAGAATACGACCCGGACCTCGTGCAGATTGTGCCGGTTGACGAACTCCCCCAGCCGCTTACCATAGGGATGTTGATCGAGGGAGCTTCGGAGGATGAAGGGAGTAGCGGCGAGCCCGTGTATCTCTCGGTCACGGACATCGCGGACGACAAAGCGGTGCTGGACGGCAACCATCCGCTTGCCGGCATGGCCCTGATCTTCAACGGTGTTGTGGCGGAGACTCGTCCGGCGACAGCGGAGGAGGTCGTAGCCAGACAGAATCACGCGTAAGATCGTTCCCGAGGCAAGCCAACGGCATTTATCGGTAATCTAATCAATGAAGGATATCATCTGGCCTCAGCGGGCATAACCTCCTGAGGTCTTTTGATAACTCCTCTGCAAGCGCTCATGCCTCCCGCACGGCAAGCCAGATAGTATGCTGCTGTCCCCCTTGCCCCTTGCCGCGCGCCGGAACCCGGACCTCGTCAACCTTGAAACCCGTAAGACGCAACCTCTCGGTAAACGCACGATCAGGGCCGGCCGACCACACGGCCAGCACCCCCGCCGGCCGCAGGGCGGCAGAGGCGGCCTCCAGGCCGGTCCGGCCGTAGAGCCACGCGTTGCCCCGTCGGGTCATGGCCTCTGGGCCGTTGTCCACGTCCAGCAGGATAGCGTCGTAGGCTTGTTGTTCCGACCGCAGGACGAGGGCCACATCCTGCTCCCGGACCGTGACCCGGTCATCGTCCAGCGGATATCCGGCCAAGTCCGCGAGCGGCCCCCGGTTCCATTCCACTACGGCTGGCACCAATTCGGCCACCACCACCCGGCCGTCGGCGCCGAGCCGGCGCAGCGCCGCGGCGGTGGTGTACCCCATACCCATCCCGCCGATGAGAATGCGGGGAGCGGGAAGCCCGGCGATATGGGCGCAGGCCAGGTCGGCCAAGGCTTCCTCCGAGCCGTGGATCCGGCTGTTCATAAGCTCGCTGCCGTTAACCTGGATCGAATACTCCCTGCCGCGCCGGTAGAGGCGCAGTTCGCCTCCGCCCGACGCCTGTGCGCTGTCGATGAGTTCCCACGGTATCATGATCGCCTCGCATAGTTTATGGTGAAGAAGGAGTTGTCACTTTATCACACGGCGTCCCCCGCTTCGTTGTTTTTTCGTATCTTAGGATTCGTGATGTGGCGTTATTTTCGGGGGAGTGCTCTGGCGTTTTTAGGGGATGGAATATTTTTTGTTTTCATTTTGCACATTAGTTCCTTTTTTGGCCCGTCTTGTGCTTGTCCGATAATCAGGTTGGACTGCTTGGGAGCAGGGTGTTCGTTTTTGTATATGTTTTCTGAAAATTTTACCAAAGTAACGGTATTCTAAGGTGACGTAAAATGTCACCGGTAGCTTTAGGTGACATATTTTTGCTTTATTGTCTGGACATTTGGCGTGCTTTTGCGGTAAATCATGGTGCACATTCATAATGTTTACAGAAGAAGACGACATGGCCGCTCCTGAACGTTTTAAAACCAAATATGTCGGCGTTTTAAGTCGCGGGATCACTCAGGAACGTGGGGCTTTTCGTCTCGGCTGCCGCGGATTCTCGCTGGTTGAGTTGATAACTGTTATGGGGGTTGTGGCGGCGCTGGCAACCATGTCCATACCTGTTTATGACAGTTACCTGGTATCAGTAAGAAATGGCCGATGTGTTGCGGACCTTCGCACCATCGACAAGGCAGTTACCGCATATATCCTGGAAAAGAACAGCCAGCCTGCCCAGCTGTCCGATATCGGAGCCGCTGCCAATCAGCTTGATCCGTGGGGTAGGGCATATGTCTATCAGAATTTTACCATTGATGCCTCAGGTGCACTTAAAGATGAATTCGACGAGCAACTCAACACGGATTATGACCTGTATTCAATGGGGCGTAACGGTGCAAGCGCACAATCTTATGCCGATCCAACGAGTGCCGATGATATCGCACGACATAACGACGGCACATTTGTCGGTTTGAGAGATCCGAGTAGAATATGACGGCTGATAACAATAACGACGATTTCTTTTTTGAGGAACTCTCCAAGTCGGAGTCTGCCGAAAAACCTGATACAGGAGTTTCGGACGATTTTGATTTCGGCGATCTGTCGTGGCCTGTGGAAAAAACTGGTCAGGGCGATACGGACATTTTTTCTTTCGATGAAGAGCCAGAACCTCTTGAAAAGCCGGAACAGGGTATCGAGGAATTGCGCCGGCCCGATGTCCCGGAGTGCCAGGAGGTTTTGCCTTTTACGTGCCTGAAATGTGCCGCGAAAAATGAGGTCGGTTTTTATCAAATTCCGGATACGGGGCTCACAACGAAGTGCACCTCCTGTAAGACAAATATTGAAATTGTCCGGGATTCCAGTGCCAAAAGAGCCGGCCAGTTGTCGAAAGAGTTGTTTTGCGCCAAGTGCGGGCATCAGTTGGACCACCACACCGTATGCCGTTCTTGCGGTTTCCTGTTCCCGGATTATTTTGTCGTTGTGAATCATGAAGAAGCCCGTCGCCAAGCCAAAAGCAGGCAGAGCGCAAAATTCAGGCAGGCATTCGCCGATTTTGGGACTTCTCTGCGGCCACGTGTATCGAAAGATGTTTATACGCCGAGCAGGCCTGTTGTCACCGCATCTGCAAAAACGACTATTTTTTCCGGTAAGTTGAGGGCTACGCTGGTCAGTTTTGTGGTGATTGCCGCCGTTATCGCCGGCGGTTTTGTTTATTACCGTCAGTATAAGGCTGAGCAGGCGTTCGTGACGAATTATGTTAAGGCCCTTTACGGGATAAAGCTGGGCACTGAGGGCAGTATCAATGCCTGCGCTAAAATTTCGCGAGAGTGGAAGGCAACTGCGGAGTCAACTGCGAATTTCGTTCCCCGTGTAAATATGGATGATGATGTCAAGGCGGACAAGGTCAAGGCTGAGGTTGACAAGCTTATGCAGAAGCTTCAGCCGGCTCCGGCCAAGTATTCTCAGGCAAATGCGAAGCTTGCGGAGCTTAACGGTATTTACGGGAACCTTTATGCGCTCAAGAGCTCGCCACGGGGGACGCTGGATAGTTTCAACAACTCCACCGACAAGGCCGATAAGGCTTTTAAGCAGACGGTGCAAGAGCTAAAAGCTAATCTTCCCGAAAAACTGTCCAAGGAATTGGAGACGGCTAAACAGAGATATCGGGGCTTGGCAAGCCTGTAAACATTTAATCGCAGTGTTTTTGTTGAGTAGGTGACGCAGTCCCCTTGCCAGAGATTCGCTTTTACGGCCCCGGAAATCCGGGGCTTTTTTATTTTGGGTGGGTGGCTGAGGTTGCGCGCCTGACATCGCGGACGTTCTTGCCAGTCAGCAGATACAAGGCTTGAAAGCCAGGGCGGAATTTGATACTCTGCCGGCATACTTTGCGGGTACTTTCACCCTTGTGATTCCTGTTAACAGGTACTGATATGAAGTTATTACATTTATGCATCCTGTTATCTCTTGTAATGCTGCCGTCATGCAGCGACCTTAACAGGTCATACGGCCTGACAACCCTGACGCACAATAAAACCTTGGAAAATGAATTTCCTATTGATAACAAGCTTTACTATATGTCGTATGATCAGAGTGTCTGTATTGCCGTAATAACCGGCAAGGTGAAAATTGATAGTAATTTTGAGGGGTACGGCGGGTATCAGGAGTTTGTCGACTCAACCTCAACCGAATTGATCTCCGAGTATGAAAAACACCTGATCACTATTTCAAAGTATTTTCAGCACCATACTTTCAGTCTGGTAGACAGGCAAGAGGTCAATATGGTGCTCGACGAGTACGAGCCGAATAATCTGGCTTTCCTGCCGCAGGAATTACGGGAAAAATTTGCCACTGAAACTACCGCGACGCATATCCTGATGGTTAATTTTTCACGAAACTATGATGATAGATCCCATGCGATAGATGTAACCGAACGCCAGCTCATCAATGTTGCGACCGGTGCCGTTGAAGCGGTCGATTATCTGAAGGTGCGAAATTCCATCTCTCCCTTATAAGGCTGATAAAGCGTGTTTTTGAATACCAATAATCTGCCGTGGCTCATATCGAAGGAGTTGCGAACCATCCTTCATGCCCACATTTCTGATCGCTTCACGGCTTGCGTCCTTACTTGTCAGAGTTCGAGCCATTTTGCCGGGGCTGGCGGCCATAGCCCGGCCGAAATCGCCATAGATACCGACGGCACCATCATCTTTATCACCAGCTTTATAGATACTGATGTCTCTTCCGGCGTGAGGGAACAGGCATGTTTCGATTTTGTGGCTAGGGAGGTCCGGTACGACGGCAAGGAACGTGTGCCTCTGGAGGGTGAACAGGAACGGTACCAGGAATGGGAAAACGCTTTTGTGGCGTCCTCCCTCGCAGGTGCCTACCGAGTGACGGTGTCACCGATACTTGAGTTGGAAGAACGGTGCGTTTGAAACGTCTCGTTCCTCGGAACAGTGGTCCGGTCAAATCAGCGGGTTGCGTCATAACGGTGCAGCCCTTTTTTTATTTTTGCTCCGTGGTTGAGATAGCGGAAAGAATAATTGAATCGGAACTTGCAATTTGAAAATTTGTTCACCGAGTCAATGAATTCGCGAGATAGCGGTAAAAATCTTGTAACAGTAAGAACATGCATGCTATTTTGCGCCGATGTTCGGTATGGTCTTCAATATCCAGAAATATTCTATCTCAGATGGCCCCGGCATCCGCACCACGGTTTTTCTGAAGGGGTGCCCGGCGCGCTGCTGGTGGTGTCATAACCCCGAAAGCCAAGCCTCTCGGCCGGAGACAACCGTCATGGAGAGCCGCTGCCTGGCCTGCGGGGAGTGCATTGCTGCCTGCCCCCGAGCGATCATCGGGGATGGTAAACAGGGCGGGGCCGATTGTCTTTTGTGCGGGGCGTGCGTGGAGGTCTGCCCTCCGGGCGCGCGTAGCCTGGCCGGTAGGGAGATGACCACGGCCCAGGTGATGACCGCCGTCATGCAGGACCGGATCTTTTATGAGGAATCGGCCGGGGGTGTCACCTTTTCCGGCGGAGAGCCGCTCATGCAGTTCGAGTTCCTTCGGGCGTTGCTTGTTGCCTGCCGGGAACAGGGGATACGGACCGCAGTGGACACCGGCGGTTTTGCTCCCTTGGAGCATCTGCTGGAGATATCAAAACTGGCCGATCTGTTCCTGTACGACCTGAAGCTGATGGATGACCGACGGCATTGCGAGGCGACGGGCCTGGGCAACCGGCAGGTTCTGGATAATCTAGCTGCCCTTGGACTGGTCCACGGTGCGATCTGGATACGGGTACCCATCATCCCCGGCGTGAACGACGATGAGGCAAACTTGGCGGAAACTGCCTGTTTCACAGCCGGTATTCAAGGGGTGCGTCAAGTAAACCTGCTCCCCTTTCATAGAACCTGGCACGGTAAACTTGGTCGCCTGGGGCGTGCCATCCCGGATAATGATACGACAACGCCGACCCAAGAGCGTATGGAAGAGTTGGCAAAGATATTTCGGAGCGTGGGGTTGGTCACCAAAATAGGAGGGTAGGGCATGACCGGACGTACAGAGGGGTTGCGGCGCAGGAGCCTGGAGGCCCGGCCGAGCATTTCCGCGGAACGGGCGGTGCTGATCACGGAGTTTTACCGGGAGAACGAAGGGAAATACTCGATCCCGGTGACCCGCGCCCTCTCTTTTCTCCATATCTGTCGCCACAAGACCATCTGGCTGGGGGAGGGGGAGCTAATCGTCGGCGAACGGGGTCCCGAACCCAAGGCGGTGCCTACCTACCCGGAGCTGACCTGTCACAGCCTTGAGGACCTGGAGATTTTGGACTCCCGCCCCTTGACGAGTTACGCCGTGTCGGCAGAATGCCGCCGGGACTACGAGGATATCGTGATTCCCTACTGGCGCGGCCGCTCTCTGCGGGACAAGATTTTTTCACAGCTGAAGCCCGAATGGCACGAGGCCTATGCCGCCGGTATCTTCACCGAGTTCATGGAACAGCGGGCGCCGGGGCACACGGTTCTGGATGGCAAGCTCTACCAGCATGGACTCGTGGACTTCAAGGCGGAGATCGCCGATGAACTCGCCCGGCTCGACTTTAGCGGCGATCCCTTGGCTTGGCGTAAACGGGAAGAGCTTACCGCCATGGATATCTCCTGTGACGCAGTGATCCTGTTTGCCGGTCGGCATGCCGAACTTGCCGAACGCCTGGCCCTCCAGGAACAGGATATACCGCGCAGAATGGAACTGCTGCGTATCGCCGAGGTCTGCCGCCATGTCCCGGCTCACGCGCCCCGTGACTTCCACGAAGCACTCCAGGCCTACTGGTTCTGCCACCTAGCCATCATCACCGAGTTGAACGGCTGGGATTCCATGAGTCCTGGACACCTGGATCAGCACCTCTTGCCGTTCTACGAAAAGGGCCTGGCCGAGGGGCTTTTGACCCGGGAGGTCGCGCGGGAACTCCTGGAGTGTTTTTTCGTCAAATTCAACAATCATCCGTCGCCCCCCAAGGTGGGGGTAACAGCGGCTGAGAGCGGCACCTACACAGACTTTGCCAATATTAATCTGGGGGGGCTCCTGCCGGACGGTTCCGACGGCGCCAACGAGGTGTCCCACATCCTGCTGGATATCATCGACGAGATGCACCTGCTCCAACCCAGCAGCAACATCCAGCTTTCCCGCAAATCCCCTGATGCCTTCCTCAAGCATGCCCTGCGGGTGATCAGGAAAGGCTACGGCTTCCCTTCCATTTTCAACGCCGACAGCGTGGTGGAGGAACAACTGCGCCAGGGGAAAAGCTTGACGGACGCCCGGGCGGGCGGGTGTAGTGGCTGTGTAGAGGTGGGGGCCTTTGGCAAGGAGGCCTACATCCTCACCGGGTACTTCAACTTGGTGAAATTGCTGGAACTGGCCCTGCATAGCGGCATGGACCCGCGCACCGGCCGTCAGGTGGGATCACATACCGGCGACCCGGCCACCTTTTTCACGTTCGACGACCTGTACGCCGCTTTCGAAGCGCAGTTGCGCCACTTCATCGAAATCAAGATGGCCGGAAACCAGTTGATCGAGCAGATGTTCGCCGAACTCATGCCGGCTCCGTTCCTGTCGGTGCTGATCGACGACTGCATCAAGAAGGGACTGGACTACAATGCTGGCGGAGCCCGCTACAATAACACCTTCATCCAGGGGGTGGGCATCGGGAGCATTACCGACTGTCTGGCCGCTCTCAAGGAGCAGGTTTTCGATTCCGGCCGCCTACCTCTGGCGGTGCTGCAGGATTCCCTCAACTCGGATTTCGAGGGGCAGGAGTTGCTCCGCCAGCGCCTGCTCAGCCGGACCCACAAGTACGGCAATGACGACGACTATGCCGACGACCTGATGCGCCGGGTTTTCGAGAGTTTCTTCACCGCCGTGGACGGTAGGCCCAACAGCAAGGGGGGGCACTACCGGGTGGAGATGCTCCCCACCACCTGCCACGTCTACTTCGGCTCGGTCGTGGGGGCTACGCCGGATGGCCGTCGGGCGGGCATGCCGCTTTCCGAGGGGATCTCGCCGGTCCAGGGGGCGGACCGAAACGGCCCCACCAGTGTCATTAAGTCCGCCGGGAAGATGGACCATATCCGCACCGGCGGCACCCTGCTCAATATGAAGTTCACGCCCGCGTTGGTGGAGGGTGAGGAGGGGATCGACAAGATGGCCAACCTGGTCAGGAGCTATTTCCGTATGGATGGCCACCATGTCCAATTCAACGTGGTGGGCGCAGAAACCCTGCGGGCCGCCCAGGCTGACCCTGAAAATCATCGGGACCTGATCGTGCGTGTGGCGGGCTACAGCGATTACTTCTGCGACCTCTCCAAGGAGTTGCAGGATGAAATTGTCACTCGCACAGAACATGATGTTCTGTAAGTTACGGGGATGAGCGGGATAACGGCATAATCCATAATCGCCTAAAGTTCCTCACCCGGCGGGAGAGTTAGTTGAATTTGCAACAGAGTTTTCTTCCTCTCCTTGATCTTCCCCCGATGGAGGAGGGAACTTGATTTTTGTCCACTTCATTCTATTCCGCGTGTCTCCCTGCCGGTTACGCCTGCCCATTAATTAGTCATCCCTGCTCGGAAAGCTGGCTCACCGGAGCGCATCAAGAGCTGCCAACCCCTTCTTTTGAAGGATTGGCGGCTTCTTGCCATGCACTGGCAAGCATTATGCTTGATCAATCGAATTGAAGACAATCCGCACCCATACCGAGGAACCACATGGATACCGTCGCACCGTCCTCATTACTCAATTCAAACCTCGGCCACATACTCGCCAACCACCCGGAAACCCTGCCGGTATTCGTCAATGCCGGCCTGGAGATGGTTGCTGATGAAGGTTTGCGTACGTCATTCGGGACGGTGGTGACGCTCCGTACTCTCCTTGCGGCACGGAACCTCAACGCCGATCTGTTCTGCCGGCAGTTGGACGAGGCGATTGCCGTGGCCGCCCGGACGGCGCGGAAGCTGGCGGTGCCCGAGGCGGCGGGCCGCCCCCTCAATCTGTTCGCCCTGCTTCCCTGCCCGCTTAAGGTGCCGATAGAGGAGGCCTTCGAGGCGTACCTGGACACTCTGCCCCCGGAAGTGCGCGCCTCCTTCACCCATTGCCTTGAGGGTAACGCCAACCATGACGTCGATTACTATGCCCTGGTGGATCATTTTAAATCCATTGACGACATGCCGGATATTATCGTAACCCCCGGCTTCAACAGCTTCTTCCACCGCCCCTTCGTGGAGCGTTTCATCAAGCCGGGTCTGTTCACCAGCGTTTCCACCTTTGGCGGAGACCGGCACCTGGCACGGCTGGGGGTGATCGATCCCCAAGGGCAGTATACCATGCTGGCCATGAACCTGCTGGTGATGGTGGCCGACCATGCGCGCCTCGGGGACCGGCCAGTCCCTTCGACCTGGAACGATCTCCTGAAGCCTGCCTATTGCAAGAGTGTCGCCATCCGCGGCAACCGGGACGGTTCCTTCTGCGAGACCCTGTTGCTGTCGATCCGCAAGGATCACGGGGAGGACGGCATATCCCGTCTGGGTGAAAACGTCCGGTACGGCTGGCACCCCTCACAGATGGTCAAGGCCGCCGCCACCGGCAGTGTGGATGCGCCTGCCGTCAGTGTCATGCCGTACTTTTTTGCCCGGCACCTGCGGGACCGGCAGGGGATCAGCATCATCTGGCCGGAGGATGGCGCCCTGGTCAGTCCGGTGACCATGCTGGTCAAGACCGGAAAACGCGAAGCGCTGCAACCGCTGGTCGATTTCCTGACCGGGGCGCAAGTGGCGGGGATCTGCGCCGGAGCCTCGTTCCCGGCGGTCCATCCCGACGTGGACAACGGCTTGCCGGACGATGCGACCTTCAAATGGATCGGTTGGGAGTACGTGAAGGACAATGACATCAAGTCCCTGCTGGTGGAGGTCAATGCGACCTTTCTCCGGTCGTTCGCGGGGAGCGGAACATGAGGCTGATCACCGTGGCTGGGCCGCCCTCATCGGGCAAGACCTCCGTGATCATCAAGGCGGCCGAGGCGCTGCAAGGGGAGGGGGTGAAGGTAGGCGTCATAAAGTTCGACTGTCTCTCCACCGGGGACCAGGCCCTGTACGAACGGAAAGGCATCGAGGCAAAAACCGGCCTGTCCGGCAACCTCTGCCCCGACCATTTCTTCGTCAGCAATATCCAGGAGTGCCTGCAATGGGGGGAACAGCGCGGCTTCGACCTGCTGATCTCAGAGAGCGCCGGTTTGTGTAACCGCTGCGCGCCCCACATTAAGGATGTGTGCGCGGTCTGCGTGATCGACAATCTGAGCGGGGTGGATACGCCGCGCAAGATCGGGCCGATGCTCAAGATGGCGGACATCGTGGTGGTCACCAAGGGGGACATCGTCTCCCAGGCTGAACGGGAGGTGTTCGCATACCGGGTGCAACAGGTCAATCCTGGAGCCGTCATAATCAATGTCAACGGTCTAACCGGCCAGGGGGGGTATGAACTGGGTCGGCTTTTGTCCGCCGCCAAGGAGACGGTCTCCCTCACCGGCAGGTTATTGCGCTTTACCATGCCTGCGGCGCTCTGTTCCTACTGTCTCGGCCAGCGCCGTATCGGCAGTGATTACCAGATGGGTAATGTCAGGAAGATGGATTTTACATGACAACCGATCATGATACCGTACCCTACAGCGCCATGCCGAGCGGGGATCTGCTGCGTAACTATCCCTATGCGGAGGATTTCTTCACCTCCCTGGGGCTGATGCTGCCGTCGGCCGACGAGTCGGTGGGCGCCTATATCGAGCGCATCCCACCCGAGGTACTGGAAGATCTGGGGATCGAACGCCGGGAGTTGGGGGAACAGTTCAGCGCCTTTATGACACTCCTGATTTCGCTTCAGGAAAAACAGAATGGTCCGACCATCGGCTCCATAACCATCCAGGGGGGGGTAGACAAGAACGGTGCCGACGAGGGGTTCGTGCTGACCGTAACGCCGGGGGAGGTGGTTTCCATCGTCGGCCCGACCGGTTCCGGCAAGAGCCGCTTCCTGGCCGATATCGAATGGATGGCCCAGGGGGATACGCCCACCCGCCGCCGGGTGCTGATCAATGGTGCCGTGCCCGACCCGACGCGTCGTTTCTCCCTGGAGCATAAATTGGTGGCCCAACTCTCCCAGAACATGAACTTCGTCATGGACCTGAGCGTGGAGGAGTTTATCGCCATGCACGCCGAGAGCCGCATGGTAAACGACGTGGCCGGAGTCACCCGAACCATCATCGAAAAGGCCAATGAACTGGCTGGGGAAAACTTCTCGCCCCAAACCCCGGTTACGGCCCTGTCCGGCGGCCAGTCACGGGCGCTGATGATCGCCGACACCTCCTGTCTCAGCACCTCGCCCATTGTGCTTATTGATGAGATCGAAAACGCTGGTATCGATCGGAAAAAAGCGGTGCGGACCCTCGTTGACGGGCACAAGATTGTGCTGATGGCCACCCATGACCCCATCCTGGCCCTTATGGGGGATCGGCGACTGGTGTTCAAGAACGGAGGAGTGCGGGCCATTATAGCCACTAGTCCCGCCGAACGGGCCAACATGGCCGCCTTTGAGGAAATGGACGCCCGATTGACCGCTGTCCGCAATGCCTTGCGTAATGGAGAACGGATCGAGTACGTCTGATCGTCACTACCATGTTTGTTGCCCTGTATTGTTTGCTGTATGCCTATTAATTAATCATTTGTTTTGGGCGCCGCGTTACGGCAAGTGACGAAGAATGGTTGGAAACAAGCTGTTTGAGGGCCTTTAACTGTTTTTAGTCTTGTTGGCACGTATTATGTAACACTGCTGAACATGACATGCTCGACCATGTCACCGATATTTACACAAATCCCGTGCAATCGGCGCCAACGCCCCGCTCTCGCAGATGAGAGGCGGGGCGTTTTGTTTTTTGAACGAATGAACATAGTCTGGAGAATAATGGCGACAACCAGTTGTGGGAACTGAACGGAGCATACAGCTCAAGAGGCCGGGGATACGGTGATGCGTGCGCAGCCGTAGCGCCTTGATTGTGCTACCTCAAAACAGTGGTAAATCCACTATAGTGGATGAAAGGAGTTTCAGATGAGACAGGTGGCTATCTACGGTAAAGGCGGCATCGGTAAATCGACCACAACCCAGAATACGGTGGCCGGTCTGGCCAAACTCGGCAAAAAGGTCATGATTGTGGGGTGTGATCCCAAGGCGGATTCGACCCGCCTTATTCTTCACGCCAAGGCGCAGGCAACGGTCATGGATCTGGTGCGGGAACGCGGCACCGTGGAGGACCTTGAGGTGGATGATGTCATGAAGGTCGGTTACAACGGCATCGCCTGCGTGGAGTCAGGCGGCCCGGAACCGGGTGTCGGTTGCGCCGGACGTGGTGTCATCACCGCCATCAACTTTCTTGAAGAAAACGGCGCCTACAAGCCCGACCTGGATTTTGTGTTCTATGATGTTCTGGGGGACGTGGTCTGTGGCGGGTTCGCCATGCCGATCCGGGAGGGGAAGGCGGAAGAGATCTATATCGTCTGCTCGGGCGAGATGATGGCCATGTATGCCGCCAACAACATCGCCAAGGGCATTCTGAAGTACGCCACCTCCGGGAAGGTGCGATTGGCCGGGTTGATCTGCAACGCCCGGAAAACGGACAAGGAGTATGAACTGATTGATGCACTGGCCAAAAAACTAGGTACCCAGATGATCCACTTCGTGCCCAGAGACAATCAGGTGCAGCGTGCCGAACTGCGGCGCATGACGGTCATCGAATATTCGCCGGAACACCCCCAGGCCAATGAATACCTAACCTTGGCCAAAAAGATCCTGGACAACAAGATGCTGGTCATCCCCACACCACTGGAGATGGAAGAACTGGAAGAACTTTTGATGGAATTCGGCATCATGGAAGCCGATGATGAGACCAACGTCGGCAAGGCGGAAGCGGCCTGATTTCTTGCGCCGTCAGATAGTGGAAGACAGAAAAGCCGCATTCTTTCGGGAATGCGGCTTTTTGTTTCAGCAGCTTTCCTCCTCGATCTGCTCCAGTAACTCCAGGGCATCCCGGTCGTCGTAGGTCTCGAAGAGCTCCCTGATGTTGTTGATGTAGGAATGGACCAGAAACAGCTCGTCAAGACAGCGGCCGCAGGTCTTGTCCGGTTCTCCCACACTGTTCAGCTTCTCCTTGAACTTCTCCCAGAAGGCGTTGGTCTTTTCCGGGTCATCGATGTGCCGGCGCAGCATTTCCATCAGTACCCGTGAGTTCTCATCGCCGTTGATACCGGCGAACGATACGTAACGGTCCGGCTTTGCGGTTTTTGCCTCCATGAAGCCTGCCTTTCGGATTATTTATTTTTATCGGGAAACCACTTGATTCATTCTATGCCGTCCAGTCGCAGAGCAAAGGTCAGATCCAGGCCGGCCAGGGGATGATTGCCGTCCAGGGTCACCTCGGTCTCGCTGAAACCGACAATTTGTACGACCCGTTCCCCGCCGCCCGTGAAACTGATGCTGAGTTTTTGACCAATCGTGATCTCTTTTTCAGCGGGAAAGTACGTCCGTTCCACCCGAATGATGTTCTCTTTCAAGCGCGGCCCGTAGGCCTCGTCGGCCGGGATGACGATATTGACCGTTTCCCCCACGGCCATGCCGGTTACGGCCCGTTCCAGGGCCGGAAAGACCTGGTTTTGGCCGATGGTGAACACGAGTGGTTCTTCGTCGGTCGTGCTATGAAAGATGCGCCCGTTGTCGAGGGTTCCGATGTAGTGGACCGATACGGTGTTGCCCTGCTGTGCGTGTGCCATGTTTCATACTCCTTGCAGGCGGTTGTTCATTGCTGGTTCTATGACATATGCAACATGTCGGCCGAGGTGTGTTTTGAATACAATCATTCTCTGCTGGAGACTCCTGGAACCCGGCGGGGGGCAAGACTGCCGCATAATGGAGCATATACGTGGTATTTGACCATTCGTTATGCATTGTGTAATATAGCGTATCGCGTCGTATTTATGTAACTGCCAGTGCTTAAACAATTGTACGGTTTTGGCAACTTGGCATGGGTTATGTATTTGGATATATATCACACGGCTACATTAGTGACGTAAATGTGTGCTTCCGCCTCGATATTCTTCCGGTGCTGCAAAGGGGAGGGAGCCGGGTGAAGGACTCCGGACAGCGACGCATGGCGTCTATCGAACAAGCCTCGGACCATCCCCAGGCCAATAAGAGCAATACTTTGGCCTAAAAGATGATCGACAACAAGATGTGGGTCGTCACGAACTCATTGGATATGGACGAGTTTGGGTTTCCTGATGAAGTGCGGCGTGATGAGGAAGGTAGACAAAGTGATGTTAGTAAAAATGCGGCCATGGGGTGGTAAGGCGGCCATGGAGACTGGGAAGGGGGGCGCATGAAAGTTGCTTTCACGACATCGACCGGTGTCGAAATTGACCAAAATTTCCGTAAGTCCACCAGCTTCACTGTCTGGGATATCGGTCCGGACGAGGCTTACTACGTGACAACGGTACGAATCGACGACGACGGCGGAAACGAGGATGACAGGATCGCAGCCCGTGTCACGGCACTCAAGGGGTGTTCTATTGTATGCGCCGGTGAAATAAACGGCCCGGCGGCGGCCAAGCTTGTAGCAAAACACATTCATCCCATGAAGTTTTCTATGGGGTCTTCAGTCGAAGAGGTTATCGGCAGGCTGAAAAATGTGTTGAGAGGGACCCCGGCACCCTGGATGCGCAAAACTCAGATTGCAGACATCAGTGATGATGAGTGGGATTGCGTTGTCTGTCGATAGCCGTCGCTTTCATGATGATCACCGGTTATCACTATGATAACAATAGCAATCAAAATGATAATAAGTTGCGGCAAAAGACCCGGAGAAGATGTTTGTTGTGTTGAAATAAAGAATTATTCCCCATTGGAGTTCATGCGCAGGCAGGGAGCGCGCACTTGAAGTAACTCCTTGGTTCGTGACAATTTTCCAGTTTGATGCCGGTTGCCGCATCGGTTTTTGACGTGAGAGGATTCGTTTGATTTTGTGCGGAGGGTGGGATAAACGGATGTCGGCGTAAATATGTGGCATGCGTTATGTATATAGTTATATATACAGCGCTCATGGATTACCCGCTCCCTGCGTTGTCTACGTCATTAACGGCGGAAACCTCCATGCATCGGGTGAGCCGGATCCCGTCCTGCGAGCCGCAATGTCGGGGGCCGATAACCAATGGTCATTATATGCTTGGAGCGCTTCTACAATTCAATGTCCGCCGCAAGCGTTGCAACAAGGACTCACTCGTGAGTCTCCTTCATGTGGTGGGGGGAGTAATCCCCCCTTTTTTCAAGTTGAGGCGGTAAACAGTATGCTGCAACAGTAGTAGCGCGCTCCAGGGTGCGTATAAATCAAAAGGGGGTTGTTATGAAGAAGTTGGGAATTTTGCTGGGGCTGGCCCTGCTTGTGGCTCAGGCCGGTAGTGTCTCGGCGAAGAGCCTTGAGGACGTGCTGAAGGAAAAGGGAGTCATTACCGAAGAGGATTACAAAGAAATTCAGAAAAGCAGCCAGATCAAGTACAAACCAGGCGGGGGGCTCAACTTCGCCACGGCCGACGGTAAGTTCGGCATTTCCATCGGAGCTTCCTATCAGGTCCGTTACACCTTCCTCGACGGGGATGACGTCAACAAACCCGCCACGGACCCGGACTACAGCAAGTTCGAGCTGCGCCGCATCAAGCTGCTGTTCAATGGCCATGCCTATTCCCCGGACCTGACCTACAAGATGAACATCAACTTTGCCAACTTCAACAGCGGCTCTACTGCAAACAACGGCCCCATGGAAGAGGTCTGGCTCAACTACCGCCTGATGAACGAGGTGCAGTTCCGTCTCGGGCAGGACAAGGTCCAGTTCGGCCGCCAGTGGATTACCTCCTCCACAGCACAGCAGTTTGTGGACGCCTCAATCGTGACCTCCGCCTTTGTGCCGGGGTATGACACCGGAGCCATGATCCACGGCAAAATCGCTGGCGGGATCTTCAACTACAACATCGCCGGCTACGGCGGGGTGGGCCAGAACACGTGGCGAAGCAAGACCGACAACGCCTTCAGCGCTCGGCTCACGGCCAACCCTCTGGGGGAGGTAAAATACTCCGAATCCGACGTGGAATACAGCAAGAAACCGCTGGTGTCCATCGGCGCCGACTATTTCCGGGATACCCTCAGCAACACCGCGGGCACTACCGGTACCCTGGAAACCAACCAACTCTCTTTCCTGAAATCCAGTGGCGGCTGGTATGGGGTCGGCAAGGGAACGAGCAAATTCACCACCGGCGAAAAGATCGACTTCAACACGTGCGGCGCGGATGCGGTCTTCAAATGGCTCGGTTTCTCGGCCACCGGAGAGTACTTCTTTGCCCAGGCCGAGGGGCAGACCTCCGGCAAAAAGATGCGTGCCCAGGGGTTCTACGCCCAGGCGGGTTATTTCGTGATTCCGAAAACCCTCGAACTGGCCTACCGCTACTCCTATCTTGACCCGGATCGGGACGCGTCCAGGAACCTCTGGACCGAAAATGCCGTCGGTGCGTCTTGGTACGTCAACAGCACGCACAACCTTAAGGTCCAGGCCGACTATACCAATATCCACAAACAGGCTGGACTCATATCCACTACCGCTGGTACGCAGCCGACCGACGACAACCAGGTCCGCTTTCAGGTGCAGATGGTATTCTGATCCGGCCCATGCGTAAAAAATCGGCAGGCTGCGCCACGCTGTGGGCAGCTTGCTGGATTGTATGCCGTTTAATGCACTTTACATGGCCGGCAATCCCTGTATAATTACAGCCATACTGCACAGAATTCCGTGTCTTTTGCGGGCGCGGTTGTGGTGCACACAGAGGGGTGTGGTTGCGTTATGAAATCTTTACAGGAAAGTGCCAAGCTGGGGCTCTCCGGGGCCGTGTGGCTGCACAAGGAAGACCGGAAGTTCCTGGGGGGAGACCGGATCAGTCTGCTGGAGCAGATCGGCGAACTCGGTTCGATCACCAAGGCCGCGAAGGCAGTTGGGCTTAGCTATAAGACCGCCTGGGATCTGGTCAACATGATCAATAACCTGGCCGACAAGCCACTGGTCGACCGCTTGGCCGGGGGTAGGGGCGGCGGCGGGACCACCCTCACCGCGGAAGGAAAAAAAGTTCTGAGGGAGTTTCAGATTATTCAGGAAGAACATCGCAAGTTTCTGGCAAATATTGCCGACAAACTAGGCGATGCCGATAGCCTTTACCAACTACTGAGGAGGATTGCCATGAAAGTAAGCGCACGTAACGTATTTGCCGGAACCGTGGCCAGGATCGTCAAGGGCGCCGTTAATGCCGAAGTTGATCTGACTCTCAAGGGTGGGGCCACCATAGCGGCTGTTGTCACCAATGGTGCCATTGATAACCTGGGGTTGGCCGTGGGAAAAGAAGCCTATGCCATCATTAAGGCTAGTTCTGTCATTATCGGAACCGAACTGCACAATACCAAGCTCAGCGCCCGGAACCTCATGTGTGGCACGGTCGCCAAGATTATTGAAGGACCGGTCAGCGCCGAGGTGGATGTGGAGGTGGGGGGCGGCAACACTATCAGCGCCGTTATTACCCATGAGAGTAGCAAAAACCTGGGGTTGGTTGTGGGGGGGCATGCCTGCGCCATCTTCAAGGCATCCAGCGTCATCCTCGGCGTGAGCTGAGCAGAAGCGCAACTAGGGATATCCTGGAGGGGCATCAACGGAGCTGCCCCTTTTTCTAGGGATTACGATATGTTTACAATAATATAGCGAATGAACGGGGGAGGATGCAATGCTAGCCTGTTTGCCTGACGGCGAGATCGAACGTTTTATCGATGAAGACCTTCCCTATGGCGACCTGACCACCCACCTGCTCGGTATCGGTACACAGCCGGGCATCATTACTTTTACTACCCGTGAGGAGACGACCCTCTGCTGTTGCGAGGAGGCGGGCCGGGTACTGGAGAAATGCGGCTGCCGCATCTTGACCCTTGAACCGAGCGGAACGTGTTGTGCTCCTGGGACGGTTTTTCTGACCGCCATGGGAACGGCACAGGCGCTGCATGCCGGTTGGAAGGTTGCCTTGAACCTGCTAGAGTATGCTTCCGGCATCGCCTCGCGGACCGCCAGGGTCGTAAAGGCAGCCAAAGGGGCGAATCCGTGCATCGCGGTGGTTACTACCCGCAAGTCCTTTCCCGGAACCAAGAAGATAGCCATCAAGGCCATTATGGCTGGGGGAGCACTACCCCATCGTCTGGGATTGTCGGAGACCGTGCTGGTGTTCAAACAGCACACTGCCTTTTTGGGCGGGCTGGATGCCTTGCTAGCAGGGGTCGCCGACTTGCGCGCCAAGGTGCCGGAAAACCGAATCATCGTCGAGGCGGACGATGCAAGCGAGGCGCTTCGCATTGCCGGGGCCGGAGTCGATGTGGTTCAGGTAGACAAGCTGCCGCCGGCGGAACTGCGGCAATTGGTTGACGATATCCATGCCATGGACCGGGCGGTGAAAATCTCCGCGGCGGGCGGCATCAACGAGGGAAACGTGGCGGAATATGCCGCCAGTGGGGTGGACATCATCGTTCTGTCCTCGGTCTATTTCGGCAAGCCTGCGGACATTGGCGCCCGGATTGTTCCCCGCCAACCGTAGAGAAGCCCATTATGAAAATTTCATAAGTCTTATTACTATCAACCATTTCATCTTAAACGGAGACCATCAATGACTCGAATAGTATCCTATCTGATTGTAGCTGCAGTCTGTTTGCTCCCCATCGCCGCGTCGGCCGGTGAGATCGACCTGTTTGTGGCAGCCAGCATGAGAGAGGTTGCCAATGATTTGTCCGACAGCTTTGCAAAAAAGAACAGTGGCGTAACCTTCAAGAAAAACTATGGTGCTTCCGGCGCCCTGGCCAAACAGATCGAGAACGGTGCTCCGGCGGACATATTCATCTCTGCCAACCTGAAGTGGATGGACTATGCAAAGGAAAAACATCTGGCCGATGACAAGAACATCGCTACCTTTGCCTACAACTCTCTGGTATTCGCCGGTCGGCCGGGGGTGAAGGCCGCAAACCTGAACGACGTGCTCAAGCTGGAGAAAATTGCCATCGGCAGCCCCAAAAGCGTCCCAGCCGGTGAGTACGCCGCTGAGGCCTTCAAAAAGGCGGGTATCGAAAAACAGCTCGAAAAGAAACTGGTCATGGCCAAGGATGTGCGCGAATGCTTGCTGTACGCCGATAGGGGGGAAGTTGACGGTGCATTTGTCTATAAGACCGATGCCCTCCAGGTGGCCAAAACCGCCAGGATTCTGTTTACGGTGCCCCAGGAGTTCTACACGCGGGTAACCTACCCCATGGCCCTGACGGTATCAGGCAGTAAGAAGGTTGAGGCCGCCGCCTTTTTCCGGTATTTGCAATCGGCCGAGGCTAAGACGATCCTTGCCAAACACGGCTTTCTGGTGAAGTAGGGTATATTGATGCCGGTTTTTACCTCTGCCGAATATATGGCTATCCTGCTGTCGCTCAAGGTGTCGGTCGTGGCGACACTTGTATCGCTGCCCTTCGGATTCGGGGTTGCTTATCTCATGACCTACCGGCAGTTTCGGGGGAAGGTTGCGCTGGATGTGGCGGTCAACCTTCCTCTGACCCTGCCGCCCGTGGTGATCGGGTATATCCTTCTCCTGCTTCTGGGGCAGAAGGGTTTTATCGGCCAACATCTGTTACAGCCCTTGGGCATCAAGCTGATCTTTACCTGGAAGGCCGCGGTCGTTGCCACCGCTGTGGTCGGTTTTCCCCTCATGGTCAGGTCCATCCGGCTGAGCATGGAAAGCGTTGACGAGCGTCTCATTCAGGCCGCCCGCACCTTGGGGGCCGGATGGTTCGACACCATCTTGACCGTAATCATCCCACTTTCGTTGCGCGGGATCGCCGCCGGGTCGGCACTCATGTTTGCCCGCGGCCTAGGTGAGTTCGGCGCGACCATCGTGGTGGCCGGCAATATCCCCGGTATAACCCAGACCATCCCCTTGGCCATCTACGAATATACGAGTTCCCCCGACGGCGACAGCATGGCCATGGCTCTGTGCCTGGTGTCGGTACTCCTCTCGGTGCTGGTGCTCCTGCTCCACGAATATCTCAATCGTCGCATCGCCAAGGCCGTCTGATATGGAACTGCATGTAAGCTTACAAAAGAATTTCGGCGCCTTTTCCCTGGATGTGGATTTTACGGTCCAGGGGGAGCGCATAGGTGTCTTCGGCCCGTCGGGAAGTGGAAAATCCACGCTGGTAAGCCTGCTCGCCGGTTTGCAGCGGCCGGATGCCGGTACCATCCGTCTGGACGGCGAACTGCTCTACGACAGTCAGGGAACAGTCGATGTCCCCCCGGATCAGCGTCGTATCGGCATAGTTTTCCAGCGCCCCTACCTGTTTCCCCACATGAGCGTCAAGGCAAACCTTCTGTACGGCTACAAACGGAGCGCTCCGGCTAACCGTCGGATCGATTTCGACGCCCTGGTGGAGGTGCTGCAGATAAGCCACCTCCTGTCGCGTGGCGTACATAACCTCTCGGGTGGTGAAAAACAGCGGGTTGCAATCGGCAGGACAGTCCTCTCCAATCCCCGCCTGCTGCTGATGGATGAACCGCTGTCGGCTCTGGACGATGCTCTCAGGTTTCAAATTATCGATTATCTGAAGGCTACCAGCGAAGCGTTCCACATTCCCTATCTCTTTATCACTCATTCTCTTCTGGAGATGCGCATCATGTCGGACATGGTGCTTGCGGTCGATACTGGGCGCATCGAGGCCCAGACAACAGCGGAAGAACTGGCGCGATCCCGCATGGGGCAGAGCCCGGCCGGCTATATCAATCTCCTGCGGCTGGGTAATCCGCGTAGGGTCGACGGTATGTCCGCCTACACCTGGGGCGGGACTGAGCTTTTGATCTCCACCGCCAGCGATCGGCCGGACGCGCTGTTTGAACTCTCTTCGAAAGATATTATCCTCATCAAGCAACATCCCGACGCCATCAGCGCCAGAAACCTGCTCGACTGCACTGTTGCGGACACCTTCCAGTCCGGCAACAAGGTGGGGGTGGAGCTTGCCAGTGGTGATGACCGGCTCGTAGCCGAGATAGTACATGAGGCTGCCCGCGAACTGGGGGTTAAAAAGGGGAACCGGCTCTTTGCGGCCATTAAGGCCTCGGCTTTTCGGCGCCTCGGGTGACATTCGATAAAGTACCTGACAAGTAGGGATTGACAGAGGCCTTTGTTTTAAGGTAACTTAACTCCGCTGGAGATAATTGGTTCAGAAAGGGTGCTATTTATCCTGCCGCACTGACCCGCAAATCCCCGCCGACCAAGCCCCCATGAAAAACGTCGTCGCCACCTTAGCTCAGTTGGTAGAGCAATTGATTCGTAATCAATAGGTCGCCGGTTCGATTCCGGCAGGTGGCTCCAGTACACGCAGGCACCTCCCGCGACAGGGTATGTGTCTGTTGTTCTATGGGGTTCATATGCGCGCTTTACGAATACTTTCCCGACCAACGGACCTTGCCCCGCCGTACTCTTTATTTCTGGGAGAGGTGTCATCATGGGGAGGATTGTGATGTGTCGCAAAATAAAACCGGATATTGTTCGGCCGAAGTAGCGTTTTTACTGACTGTCTCCCAAAAAAAGAGTTGCTTCTTCATGGGTTGTCATGGTATAAAGACAAAAAAGTTGTTCACTCAAAAGTGAGCTCGCAAGGCTCACTTTTTTTTTGCGAGACAGCGTATGGCTATGATCAAGGGAGATGTTTGCGGGCAGGTGTCCGGCATTGCGTTGCCTATACTGGAATCGCTCGGTATGGAACTCGTCGATATCGAGTTCGCCAGGGCAGGGCGCGATGGCGTATTGCGGCTCTTCATCGACAAGGATGGGGGCATTACCCTGGACGATTGCGCCGACGTCAGCCGCGAGTTGTCGGCCATCCTCGACGTAGAAGACATCATCCCGGGCCACTATTCGCTGGAGGTGTCCTCCCCCGGTTTGGACCGCCCCCTCAAAACGCCGGCCGATTACGAACGCTTTGCCGGGCGTTTGGTGAAGGTGCGCACTTTTGAGGCGCTGCCCGATGATGCCGGCAACAAGCGCAAGACCTTTATCGGGCGGTTGGAAGGGCTGGTGGACGGCAGCGTCGTCATGAAGCTTGCCGAAGGCCCGTCTGCCTCGATCCCGTTGGATAAGGTCGCCAAGGCCAATCTTGAATTCGAATTTTGATCTGATTTCCCATATACGTCAGTAAGGAGAAGCAATCGTGGAAACGAACATCAATCTCAAACATGCCATCGAGCAGATCGTCAAGGAAAAGGGCATCGACCGGCAGGTGGTCATGGAGGCCATGGAGCAGGCGGTGTTGACTGCTGCCAACAAGAAGTACCGCAATACCCGGGATCTGGAGGCTCATTACAATCCTGACTCGGGCGAGGTGGAGCTGTTTGAGTTCGTGACCGTTGTTGAGGAGGTGCAGGACTCCTACAAGGAGATCAGTCTCGAAGAGGCCCGTGAGGTTGACCCTGATGTGGAGGTCGGCGATTCGTTGGGAGAAAAGCTGGATGCCACCGGCTTCACCCGCATTGCCGCCCAGACTGCCAAGCAAGTCATCATCCAGAAGGTGCGTGAGGCGGAACGGGAAACCATCTTCAACGAGTACAGCGACCGCCAGTGGGAGATCATCACCGGCATGGTGCGGCGTTTCGAAAAGGGTGAACTGCTGGTTGACCTGGGGCGCGCCGAGGCGGCACTCCCGGCCAAGGAACAGATGCCGCGCGAGGTCTATCGTCCCGGCGACCGCATCCGCGCCATCATTACCGAAATCCGTATGACCACCAAAGGGCCGCAGATCATCCTCTCCCGTACCCATCCCAGTATGCTGGCCAAACTGTTCGAGCTTGAGGTGCCGGAGATCGCCGAAGGCATCGTTGAGATTAACGCCGTAGTGCGCGATCCGGGCAGCCGCGCCAAGATTGCCGTTTCCTCCAATGATTCGGATGTGGACCCGGTCGGCGCCTGTGTCGGCATGCGGGGCGCCCGCGTCCAGAACGTGGTCTCTGAGTTGCGCGGAGAGAAGATCGATATCATCCCCTGGTCCGAGGATATTGCCCGTTTCGCCTGCAATGCCCTTTCTCCGGCACAGGTTTCCAAGGTGTTCGTGGATGAGGACAATCGGGTGCTTGAGATTGTCGTGGCGGACGATCAGCTTTCCCTCGCCATCGGCAAACGCGGACAGAACGTCAGTCTTGCGGCCCGTCTGACCGGCTGCCGCATTGATATAAAGAGCGAATCCAAGGCGGCTGAGGCTGAATTGGCCCAATTTGCCTCCTTTGACGGCACCCAGGCGGAAGAGGAGCCTGCGGCCGATGAGGCTACCGAGGATACCGGGACTATTGAGACTGACGAAACTGTAGAGGCAGGGACCGCCGATGCTGCAGTTGCCTCGGATGCCGAAGAGAAGCAGGCGGAGTAGCGTACCGGGATGCCCCGCCACGATGGTGCGGAAAAGCCGCAACGCAGTTGTCTTGCCTGCCGTGAAATCAGAGACCGGGATCGACTGATCCGTTTTGTGCTCTCCCCACAGGGGGAGGTGGTGCCGGATCTGGATGCGAAGCTGCCCGGCAGGGGCGCCTACACCTGCGTCAGTGCTAGCTGTCTGGCTGGTGCAGTCAAGCAGCGCCAGTTTGGCCGTGCCTTCAGGCACGAGGTGGCCGTGCCCGCTCCCGACGAGATGACCGCGCAGGTGGCGAAGCTGTTGCTTGAACGGGTCATGGGGTACATCGCCTTGGCCAACAAGGCAGGCAAGATTGTTGCTGGCGGCTCCATGGTTGGCGAGGCGCTGAAGAATAAGAACAAGCCGGGACTGGTCCTGGTGGCCTTGGACGTCTCCGAGGCCATCGGGGAGAAGATCGCGGCCCAGGCGGCCGGCAACGGCGTGCCCTGTTTGCGGGTACTGACAAAAGACGATTTTGGCGCTCTGCTCGGTAAGGCACCACGTAGTGCGCTTGCCGTGAAATCGAGCGGTTTTGTGGTGCAACTTTTGAAAACAATTGAACGATATAGAAACTTCCTGGGGGAGGTGCAGTAAGCATGAGCAAGATACGTGTGAGCAATCTGGCGGAGAAATTGGGTGTTGATGCCCGTGAGACCCTTGCCAGGCTCAAAGAGATCGGGGTTGATGCCAAATCGTCGGCCTCCCTGGTTGAAGAGGATGCCGTCAAGAAGCTGATGACGCCTCAGCCCAAGGAAAACAGTGCCAGCACCGAAGAGGTGCGGGTCACGACCAACATCATCAGACGTCGTGCCAAGACTGCTCCGGCTGTTGCTGTCGAGGAAGCACCGCCGGTGACTGCCGCCGTCGAGCCGGAAAAGAAGGTGGAGCCGGCCCCCGCCCCCGCCCCTGCTCCCAAGGCCCCTGCTGTTCAACTGCCTGAACCTGAGATCGTTCCTCAGGAGCCGCCGGCTCCAGCCAAGGCGGTTGTGGTGGAACCGGTTATTCCGGAAAAGCCCAAAACTCCGCCCGAACCGGTGAAGGCTGGCCCAAACCAGGCTCGTATCCTGGGCAGAATGGAAATTCCGGGCGTTACAACCCGTCCCACCCGCGTGGTGACCAAGGAGGCGCCGCCCACGCCGCGCACTGCTCCGTCCCGTCCGGCTTCGGAGGGGGCGCCCCGGAACAGTGCCCCCACTGCCGCGCCCGCAGGCGAGCAGGATCGTTCCCGCATGAAGCAGGTGCAACTGACGCCCGCAGCCCCTTCCGCCGGAGACAGCCGTCGCCCGGGTGGTAAAAAAGATGGCCCCGGCCATGGTCCCGACGCCGGAAAGGGTGGCAAGAAAGGGGGCGGCGCTCCCGGCAAGAAGAAGGAACAGCCCAAGAAACATGAGATCCTGGAAAAACGCGAGCGTACCTTTGATCCGGTCTACCGTGGGTCCAAGAAGAAGGGCGGCAGGGAGCGGGTGGTTGAAACCCGCAAGACCGAGATCACCATTCCCAAGGCCATCAAGCGTATCATCAGGATCACCGAGAGCATCAGTGTCGGCGAGTTGGCCAAGCGCATGGGTATTAAGGCCAACGATCTGATAAAGTCCCTTATGAAGATGGGGATGATGGTTACCATCAACCATCCCCTGGATTACGATACCGCGGTCATTCTGGCCTCTGAGTATGGCTATGAGGTGGAAAACGTGGCGGTCGACCTGGACGAAATCCTTGAGTCGGCTCCCGATGCGCCCGAAACCCTAGTGAAACGGCCGCCGGTCGTGACCATCATGGGCCACGTCGACCATGGCAAGACCTCTCTTCTGGATGCGATCCGTGAGGCTAACGTCATCGCCGGCGAAGCCGGGGGCATCACCCAGCATATCGGTGCTTACGATGTGGAGTTGAATGGACGTAAGATTACCTTCCTCGATACGCCGGGTCATGAGGCGTTTACCGCCATGCGTGCCCGCGGCGCCAAGGTGACCGACATCGTCATCCTGGTCGTAGCGGCCGACGACGGGGTCATGCCCCAGACCCGTGAGGCCATCAACCACTCCAAGGCCGCCGAGGTTCCGATCATCGTTGCCATCAACAAGATTGACAAGCCGGACGCCAAGCCGGAACGGGTCAAGCAGGAGTTGATGGAGTTCGGTCTTGTTGCCTCCGAGTGGGGTGGTGACGCCACCATGGTGGAGGTGTCGGCCAAGAAACGTCTCAATCTCGAAGAGTTGCTGGAAATGGTCCTGTTGCAGGCCGACGTGATGGAACTCAAAGCCAATCCTGACAAACTGGCCAAGGGCACCATCGTGGAGGCCAAGCTGGACAAGGGACGAGGCCCGGTTGCCACCGTGCTTGTGCAGGAAGGTACCCTCAAGGCAGGCGACTACTGCGTGGTCGGCATCCATTCCGGCCGTGTGCGTGCCATGCAGAATGACCGTGGCGAGAAGGTGCTGGAAGCAGGCCCCTCCAAGCCGGTGGAATTGGTTGGTCTCTCCGGTGTGCCCGATGCCGGCGATGTTTTTGTGGCCATGAAGGACGAAAAACAGGCCAAGGAGATCGCAACCCTGCGCCAGATCAAGCTGCGTGAGCTGGAACTGGCCAAACACAGCAAGCTCTCCCTGGAAGACCTGTACCGCAAGATCCAGAGCGGCGAAGTCAAGGACCTCAATGTTATCGTCAAGGGCGACGTGCAGGGATCGGTGGAAGCGGTGGGCGAATCGTTGCGCAAGCTTTCCACCGATGCAGTGCGTCTCAACGTCATCCACTCTGCGGTCGGCGCTGTTACCGAGACGGACGTCAATCTGGCGGCCGCCTCCAACGCCATCGTCATCGGCTTCAACGTGCGGCCCGAGGTCAAGGCCCAAGGCCTGGCCGAGAAGGAGGGAGTCGATATCCGCCTCTACAACATCATCTACGATGCGGTTGAGGATGTAAAGAAGGCCATGGAAGGACTTCTCTCTCCGACCTTCAAGGAGAAATACCTGGGTCGCGCCGAGGTTCGCGAATTGTTCTCCGTGCCCAAGGTCGGCACCGTTTCCGGCTGCCATGTTCAGGACGGCAAAATGCTGCGCAACGCCCAGGTGCGCCTGCTGCGTGACAACGTGGTGGTCTACGAGGGCAAGATGTCGTCCCTGCGCCGTTTCAAGGACGATGTCAAGGAAGTGGCCAGCGGCTACGAGTGCGGCATCGGCCTTGAAAATTACAACGACCTCAAGGTCGGTGATATCATCGAAGCGTTCGAGATGGAAAAGATCGCCGCGAAATTATAATATGAATCCGTGATGCCTGGCCAGTTTCTCTCGCTTGGCTACCGTTCAGGCATCACTGTTTCAGGTGAAAGCAACCATTCGCCCAGAGCCGCAGGAATACGGCGGGAAGCCGCATTGGCCGCCCCATTGTGTTCTGAATGAAGAAAAGAGTTTTGCCTTTATGCAACACAAACGTTCCGACAAGGTCGCCGAGACCATTCATGAACTGATTTCCTCGATCCTCTCCCGAGGGCTCAACGACCCTCGCATCGGGTTTGTCACCATCACCGCCGTGGAGGTTACCGACGATCTCCATCTGGCGCGAGTGTTTTTCACGGTTATCGGCGACGATCAAGCCAAGAAGGACAGCGAGGCCGGCCTGAACAGCGCCAAGGGTTTCCTGCGCCGTGAGTTGGGCAAAAGCCTGACCATGCGCTACACCCCCGACCTGCTGTTCAAGTACGATCATTCCGGGGAATATGGCAACCGGATAGACTCACTCCTCAAGGAGATTGAAACAGAGCATGAATGAGACCATTCAGGATATTGTTTCGGTAATCCGCGCCAATACGTCTTTTCTGCTCACCAGCCACGAAAGTCCGGATGGCGATGCGGTAGGCTCTTCCCTGGCCCTGGCCTCGTTTCTCCGGAAGATCGGCAAAGAAGTCTGCGTTCATCTGCGCGACCAAGTGCCGGATCTGTACGCCTTTCTACCGGGCGTGGATACGGTTTCCCCCCACGTCCCCGACCGCGATTTCGATGTGGCTTTTGTACAGGATATCGGCGAGTTCCGCAGGGCGGGCGACGAATTCTGCGCCTTCAAGCGCATCGGTACGCTGGTCAATCTGGATCACCACCTGGGGTGCGATAATTTCGGCGCCCACAACCTCATCGATCCCCAGGCCGCGGCGACGGGCGTGCTGGTATACCGCATCATCAACGCTTTCGGCTA
This sequence comes from Geobacter sp. AOG2, assembly GCF_019972295.1. Classification (NCBI taxonomy): domain Bacteria; kingdom Pseudomonadati; phylum Thermodesulfobacteriota; class Desulfuromonadia; order Geobacterales; family Geobacteraceae; genus Geobacter; species Geobacter sp. AOG2. The sequence continues at coordinate 2,487,338 of NZ_BLJA01000001.1, read as the reverse complement.
TGCCATGGACCGTGAGACGGCGCTCTGCCTGTATGTCTCCATCATCACCGATACCGGTTCCTTTCGTTATTCCAATGCCAATCCCGAGGCCTTCGCCATTGCCGGCGAGATGATCGGTTGCGACATCAACGCCTGGGACGTGGCTGAGCAACTCTATGAGAACCAGCCCCGCAAGCGTCTGGAACTCCTGGCCAAATGCCTGCCCACGCTGGAAGTGATCAGCGACGGCCGGGCGGCCTCCGTCTCCATTACCCTGGACATGTATGCCGTAACCGCCACCGACGCCGAGTTGACGGATGGCTTTATCAATTATCCCCGTTCCATACGCGGCGTCGAGGTAGCGATTTTTTTCCGCCAACTGGCCGAGCAGCGGTATAAGGTCGGTTTTCGTTCCAAGGGCAAGGTCAATGTGGCCGGCTTTGCCGCCCGGATGGGCGGAGGCGGCCATCACAACGCGGCCGGCTGCACCGTGGACGGGACGCTGGACGAGGTGAAAGCGCAGGTCTACGCCATCGTGGAATCCGCCCTTTGCTGAATCGCCACAGGTCTGCCCATATCCGACCACACCTCAGGAGGAACCCCGCCCCATCAGCCGCCGTCCGGCACACTTCCTGTCACGCTTCTGCACCCCCTTTCTTTTTGCGGCTTTGCACCAGCGAATACGGCCCCCTATGAACGGTTTCGTAGTCATCGACAAACCGGTCGGCCTCACCTCGCATGATGTGGTTAGCCGTGTACGCAGGATTCTCGGCACCAGGCGTGTTGGGCATACCGGCACCCTCGACCCCTTTGCCACCGGTGTCCTGCCGGTTGCGGTCAACGAAGGGACCAAGGCCATACCGTTCCTGGACGAAGGACGGAAGGCCTATGACGCGCTCCTGCGTCTTGGCGTAAAGACCGATACCCTTGACATGACCGGCCAAATTCTGCACGAGGCCGACGGAACGCAGGTGAGCCGCGATCGCCTGGAAGCCGTGGTAAGCGACTTCACCGGCGAGATCCGTCAAATTCCTCCCATGTTTTCGGCCATAAAGCAGGATGGGCAACCGTTGTACAAGCTGGCGCGCAAGGGGGAAGAAGTGGAGCGCAAGGCGCGCTTGGTGCGGATATACTCCTTAGAGATAGTCTCCATTGACCTGCCGCTGGTCGCCATTCGGGTGGTCTGCTCCCGCGGTACTTACGTGCGCTCGCTGGCGGACGATATGGGAGCTGTCCTTGGATGCGGCGCTGCGCTCCAGGAATTGCGCAGGACGGCCAGCGGACCGTTCGACTTAGCTTCGAGCGTCACGCTTGAAGTGTTGGAGGATGCCGTGCGGGAGGGGCGGGCCGATACGTTTTGCCGGACCCCCTGCGTCGCGCTCGGCCATTTGGATGCCATCTCCCTGAACGATGCCGGTGTGGCCAAGGTCAGGCATGGCAGGGCCCCCGACTTGGAGGATACCTTGGATGGTGCCTGGCTTGGATGCGACTCCCCCCGACTGGTGCGTCTTTGTTTTGGAGAAGAACTTGTCGCGGTGGCCGAACTTTTGCCCCTTGACGCCGACAGGTTTCGCGTTGCGCCGAAACGTGTCTTCCGCTGAGTTACCGCTTTACAAATAGCGACTTATGTGTTATTTAACAAAACCCTGGATAAACTGGCTATGCTGCAGCATACAGATAACAAACCGTAATGAAGGGAGGTGTTGACAGTGTTGGCAACCGAAAAGAAACAGGAAATCATCAACTCGTTCAAAACCCATGAAAGCGACACAGGTTCCCCGGAGGTGCAGATCGCCATTCTCACCGAGCGGATCACCTATCTGACCGAGCACTTCAAGATCCACAAAAAGGACCACCACAGCCGTCGCGGGCTTCTGAAGCTCGTCGGCCAGAGGAGGCGCCTTCTGGACTACCTCAAAGGCAAAGAGCTGGACAGGTACAAGAAGGTCATCGAACGTCTCGGCATACGCAGGTAATGGATGGCAGTATGCCCGCTTTTTGCGGGTATATTGCCTGCTCCATTTTTGGGTATGCTCGTTTCACAAGAGGGCTTTACGGCCCTTTTATTTTTTGTTGGGGACGTGGGTAGAGTTTCCTAGAAGGCCAAAGAACACCTGGAACGTTTGCCACAGAGATACAGAAAATGTATTGAATCGCTGAAATGAGGTCGTAAAACCTTATGACGCCATTCCAAACATTTGTGTATCCTTCGTGCCTCCGTGGCAGATGATAGCCTATCTGGGAAGCTGTAGCGACGGCCCCAACGCAACCAAACAGGAGAAACCATATGGAACAAAAAGTACAGGTTGAGTTCGGCGGCAGGACCGTAACCATCACCACCGGCAAAATGGCTAAACAGGCTAGCGGTGCTGTGGTGGTCAGTTGTGGCGACACCATGGTGCTGGTGACCGCGGTGGCGACAAAAGAAGCCAAGGAGGGGCAAGATTTCTTCCCCCTTACCGTCAACTATACCGAAAAAGCCTACGCCGGCGGTAAGATACCGGGCGGTTTTTTCAAACGTGAAGCGCGTCCGTCAGACGCCGAAACCCTAACTTGCCGGTTGATCGACCGTCCGATCCGCCCGCTCTTTCCCGAGAACTTTCTGAACGACACCCAGATCATGGCCACCGTTGTGTCTGCCGACAAGGATAATGATCCCGGTATCCTGTCCATGCTGGGCGCCTCTGCAGCCCTCATGGTGTCGGACGTCCCGTTCCAGGGCCCCATCGCCGGCGCCAAGGTCGGTCGGGTGGACGGCAAACTGATCGTGAACCCCACCTCCGAAGAGCTGGAGCAGAGCGACCTGGAGATCGTGGTTGCCGCCAGTCGCGATGCGGTCATCATGGTGGAAGGGGAAGCCAAGTTCGTCTCCGAAGCCGACATGCTGGAGGCCATCTTCTTCGCCAAAGAAGCAATGCTCCCTTTGATCGAAGCTCAGGAGGAACTGCAGAAGAAGGTCGGCGTAGCCAAACGCGTGATCGCTCCGCCCGTGGTTGACGAAGCCCTGCTGGCCCGCGTTCGCGAACTGGCCTACGACCGCATCGCCGAGGCGGTGAAGATCAAGACCAAGCAGGAGCGCCACAACCAGATCAGCCTGGTCACCGCTGAAACTATCGAGGCCCTCAAGGAGGAATTCGAAGGCAAGACCAAGCAGATCAAGGCGTTTCTGGGTGATTTCGAGTACGAGCGTGTCCGCGCCGACATCCTGGACACCGGCATCCGCATCGACGGTCGCGACACGGCCACCATCCGTCCCATCACCACCGAGGCTGGCCTGCTGCCCCGCGCCCACGGCTCCGCCCTGTTCACTCGCGGCGAGACTCAGGCCTTGGTCGCCGCAACCCTGGGTACCTCCATCGACGAACAACGCATCGATTCTCTTTATGGCGAATCCCGCAAGCGCTTTCTTCTTCATTACAACTTCCCGCCGTTCTCCGTGGGCGAGACCAGCTTCCGCTTGGCTCCCGGCCGTCGCGAGATCGGTCACGGCATGCTGGCTGAGCGGGCTCTGTCTGCCGTTATTCCTAAGCATGAAGACTTCCCCTACACCATCCGTATCGTCTCCGAGATCCTGGAGAGCAACGGTTCCTCCTCCATGGCTTCGGTCTGCGGCGGCAGCATGTCGCTGATGGATGCCGGCGTGCCGGTCACGGCCCCGGTAGCAGGCATCGCCATGGGTCTGATCAAGGAAGGTGACAAGGTCGCTATTTTGTCCGATATCCTGGGTGATGAAGACCACTTGGGCGATATGGACTTCAAGGTGGCCGGTACGACCGAGGGTGTCACCGCCCTGCAGATGGACATCAAGATCGGCGGCGTAACCAAGGAGATCATGCAGCAGGCGCTGAAACAGGCCCGTGAGGGCAGGCTGCACATCTTGGGCAAAATGGCCGAAACCCTGTCGGCAGCACGCGGCGAAATGTCGCCATTTGCTCCTCGCATCACCACCATCTGGATCAAGACCGACCGTATCCGCGACGTCATCGGCACCGGCGGCAAGAACATCCGCAACATCACCGAGACTACCGGCGTTACCGTGGATATCGAGGATACCGGTCGCATCAACATCGCAAGCACCAACAAGGAAGCCTGCGACCTGGCCATCCAGATGATCCGCGGCCTGACCGATGAGGCCGAAGAGGGCAAACTCTACATGGGCACCGTCAGGAAGATCATGGACTTCGGTGCCTTTGTGGAGATCATGCCGGGCACCGATGGCTTGGTGCATATCTCCGAGCTGGACACCAAACGGGTCAAGACGGTTACCGAAGTGCTGAACGAGGGCGACAAGGTTCTGGTCAAATGCATCGGTATCGACAAGAACGGCAAAATCAAGCTCTCCCGCAAGGAAGCGCTTGGTCTCAACCTTGACGGAACGCCGAATGGTTCGGCTGCTCCGGCAGAGGAAACGCCGGCTGAATAAACCGGCTGTCCGGTAGTTCGAACGATAAAAAAAGGCGAAGCCCGCACCAGCGGCTTCGCCTTTTTTTATGTCATGCACGTGGGATGCTTAGTCCGCCTTCCTGTACAGCAATCGCGCCGTGGGCATCTCTCCCTCCCTGTCCTCCTCACTAAAGAGCACCTCACCATTGAAGACCGCAAATATTCTCTCCAACTCGCCATAACGCAGGAAAAAATCCGGGTTGTGGGTGACCAAAAGCTGGGGCGACTCCAGTATGGTGTCGAACAGCAGGAGTCCTCCCGGTGCCAGGGCGCCGACCTCCTCAGGGATGAGGCTGCGCAGCAGAAAGTTGAAGTTGATGATCAGGTCGTACTGTCCCGCGATCCGGCAGTTTTCCAGGTCAACCTGGTGGAAGTCGATTTCCAATGCCTCCGCATGCGCCAAGCGTTCGGCCTTGGCGATCCCCACGTCCGAGATGTCCAGGCCGGACGTCCGGAACCCGTGGCGGGCCAGGAAGATGCTGTTGCGGCCCTCGCCGCAGGCCACATCCAGCGCCCGCCTGCCCGGCGCAAGGCGCAGGATGCGCTCAATCTCTCGAGCCAGAAAAGGGGAGGGGCGTTCTCCCAAAAAAGCCCCCTCCGCCCCGAAGCGTTCGTTCCACTTAATTCGATCAGCCTCCACGTCACCTCCTTGCAATTTGCATTTCTGCAAAAGATACCCTAACGCTATTTTGCACTTTTGCAAACGGCGCTGTTTCCATCCATACCACAACTAACATATTGAAACAATGATGGTTTAAAAATATTTTAAAGTTTTTAAAAGCCTTTATTGACGCGTCTCAGGCTTTCGTGCCGCTGACGGTCGGCCGCTGGTTTTTGCATTAGTGCAAAGAACGAACCGCTACCAACGGAGCGGAAGTCGTTGTTTGTGGTTTAAGTTACTGTAATTATAGCGATAATAATTCTTTAATCCGAATTGGCATATCATATGCCTATAGATAATCGAATGCGATAAATGAGGAAATTAATGAGAAAAACAACAGTCTGTCCATTCTACGGAAAAAACGATGATTACTGCGACGTGGGGTGCGGTTATATCTCGCCCCATGACGTGAACATGATCATCCGTTACTGTAGCGGCCGGTATGCCGACTGCATGAAGTACCTGGAACTGGCCGACCGTTTTCCCGACGAACAGGTTCACCTGATCAAGTGCTGAGTTACAATATATAAACATCCGAAAAAAAGGAGAACGGTCATGTTGTACCATCTTACGCTCAATCTGAACGGGTTTCATATCGCCCTGTCCCTGACGGTTGCCATATTGTTTATATTCATAACAATTGCAAAGGAGAAAAGAGATGAGCGAAAGAGAGCTTGAGTTATTGTCGCGGATCGAGGAGCTGGAACGTCACACTTGGCGTAACAGTGCCATCTTGAGAGCGGTCGCCATGGTGTCCTTTACGACCATGATCGGATTCGTGATTGCCTCCGGGGTTGTGGGTGGTGGGCATGGTAGCCACTGGTCCGGTCCGGCCTGGAACACCATGTGGCTCTACGGCCTGTTTGCGGCCAATGCCGTGTCGATGTTCTGGACAACCCATAAAGAATAATACCTACGGAGGAATAGAGTCATGCCGATGAAAATCTCTCACGCTATTCTGCTGCTGGTGGTCTGCGTTGTGTGCGCCGCCTTCAATATGCAGATATTCTCGGGCTTGGACGATATGATGGGCGACCAGTACTGGGTCGTCGATACGACTCAGGGCGATCATGGCTGGTATGCCATGGGACTTCTGCCCCATGTCAAGAAAGTGCCTAAGGATGTGGTCAAGGCGGCCAACACCGATCCCAACACGAAGGAAAAGTACATCATCTACGCCCAGAGCGGCGACTTTGCCGGCAAGTCGGTGTACGGCATATGTTTCGGCATACCGTTGATTATGTACCTGATCTGGTTCGCCTTCATCATAGGTTTTCCTGACCGGGTTGATCCCTATCTTTTACCCCGCAGAATCTTTACCATAGCGGTCATCATCGGCTGCTCCGTGGTTGCCAACCTGTTCCTGATGCGCATCGCTGCGGATTTTGCCCGCGACCCCATGTCCCGCATCGCCAATGTGGCCGGCAACCATGCTTCGCTCTTGTTCCACAATGCAGGCATATGGTTCGCTATCCTCTTTTCGGCCCTAGGCACCCACGGTCACTCGTCCAACGAGGTGCAGGCCCCGGATAGTCGCAACTGGCAGACTCAAGCCAACGAGAAGTTCAACTGGATGTTCACCATGCTGGGGATTGTGACGGTCCTGGAGATCGCCTTGGTGAAGAACAAGCTGGCCCTGCCCGACGCAGCTGTGGATTACTCGGTCTGGATTATCTGGGTGGTCATCTTCATGCGCATGTACGGATTCTCCCCCAAATACTGGGTCAAGCGCCCCACCGGTATCGCCATCATGGTGGTCGGCACCATGCTGACGCTGCCGGTCTTCTATTTGCTGGAACGGGCCACCGGAAACCTGGGAGCCGGTTTTGCGTCGCCTATCCTGGCCAAGGCTCTCGGAGCGGAGAACCAGAATATCGGTCTCTCTCTGATGGTGTCCATCTACCTGGTGTTCTGGATGGAGTTTGCGACCGCAATCCGCAGGAATGGTCCGACCAAGAAGGCCGTTGCCCAAAAAGCCTAAGTGCCCGGGACTGTGCGTTGCTGGCGCGGCCACGACCCTCTTCCCAGCCGAACTGAAGTGAAGGCCGCAACCCTCCCAGTGGAAGGAATTCTGGTAGGAATTCATGCTGGGGACCAAGGTGTTTGCGGGGTATGAACAGACCCAGGTTTTGCGTGAACTATTAGGGGTTTGAAACTGGGTAGGTGCTGCCGCCGACGCCCGACAGGTAAAAAAGCAGCAAGGCGGCATACGATACGGCCTAACGGCACTGTTTTACTGCCATGAAACAGGAAACCCCTCGCTGGTACAGGAGGGGTTTCGCATTTCGAGACGATCGGTTTTAACTGGCCGCCCCGACATCTTCGTGTCCTTGGGATTCGGGTGATGGCAATCACCCCCGCCCGGTCAGCTTTTTCCATCCACTCCCGGCCAACTCCACCAGCCCGTTGATGGTACGGGTATAGAATTTGCGCACCGGCATGCGGTTCACCAGGACTCTGTCGTCCTGCCGTTCAACGGAAACAGGGGCGCCATGCTCGATGCTCGCCACCTGGTCGTAATGCTCCCCATCGATGCCGAACAGGAAGCGGTACTTTGACCCCTCGAAACGGCAAGCAACGATCAGGATGACCACCTCCGGCTTGCCGGTCTTGTAGTCAAAACGGGCGGTGGAGGTGACGAAAGATCCTTCCACCAGCGGCGTTGCCGTCAGAAGGGTATCCAGGGTCACATTCTTGGGCTTCAATTTCCCCAAGGAGGGAAGACCCCACGGTTTGTACGGCTCATGGCGGCGGGCATGGTACTGGTCGCTCCGCTCCAGCAGGGTCACCACGTTATTGTTGATAGGACCGCCGATGGAATGTGACAACCCGGCGCTGAACCCCTGCTCTTGGATCAGGCGGTGATTCTCAACGATCTGGATCATGCCGGTGGCCCCTAGGGGGTGGCCGCGTCCCTTCAGGCCTCCGGTCAGGTTGGTGGGGAAGGCCCCGGCCGGACCGGTCAGGTTGTCGTCCAGCAGGGCGTCCATGAGACGATTGCGGCTGACGATACCCAGGTCCACCAGGTTGATGGGGCCAAAGCCGTTGAAGGGGTCGTGCATGTTTACATGCAGCTTTCCCTCAAGAGCGCGGATGTCCTTGATCCCGGCCATGCCGTAGGCGTACCCGGCGGCAATGACTGTGGCCGGGAAGGAGTGGAAGTAGTTGCGGTCGGCGATGGTCGGGATGTCGGTGGCGCTCCCCACGCCGCTTACCTGCACCTCCTGGGGTTTGGCGGAGAGGATGACCGCCGCCATGCCATCGGACATGGGACAGTAGTCATGGTAACGCAGAGGATACCAGTAGAGGTAATTTTTGTTGCTGGTGATCTGGCGGTAGTAGTCCTCCACCTCAATGGTGACCCTCAGATGGGCATCCGGGTTTTGAGCGGCAAAGCGCTGGCTCCGCTGGGTCAAGAGGGCCGAGTAGGCGGTCCACTCCTCGTCGGACAGCCCGAGCCGTTCCTTGAGCGCCCGGGCCACCAAGGCTCCGCAGGCGGGCATGGTCAGGCCAAATTCCGATTCTTCACGGTCGATTACTCCGGCGATGATCCGGGTCGACTCTGTGGTGGAGGCGTCGCTCATCTTCTGGATACCGATGGCCAGTACATGGTCGAAGCGTCCCGACGCTACTTCCAGGTAGGCGCTCTCAAAGGCAGAGGCGCCGGAGGACGAGGCCGTGTCGACCAGCACGGACCTGGCACCGGAGATGCCGAGTATCCCGGCGATTTTTGCCGCAGTGTTGTCCACCCCGGAAAAAGCTGAGGGGTTCTGGCTCCCGACCACCACCGCCTCGATGTCGCGACGCCGCACCGGGCTGCCGCCGAACACCGCCTCGCAGCGTTCGGCCATTTCCAAAAAGGAGAGATTCTCTTTGTCCTTGCCGTTGTAGCGCCCCACCGGGGCCATCCAGGAAGCGGCGACATAAACCGGGCGGGGACGGAATTGGGTGCTCATGGTTGTACTCCTTGTCGATAAACGAAGAGGCGTCCAGCAAGCCGGACGCCTCGTACCAGTTTTAAATCGGTAGCATACGTAACGTGGGGACAGGGGATGCTAACGCAACGCTTTGATGACCGCCGAGAAGTCTTCCTCGCCCCAACCCCCCTCGACTGCCTTTTCGTAGACCTTGCTGGCCGATTCGGCACCCGGCAGGTTGAGACCCAACAGGCGGGCCGCATTGAGGACCACGTGGAGTTGCTCGTGGACATATTTGAGTGCCAGGCTGCGCGTGAAATCTCCCCGGGCCATGGCGCGGCCCTTGAGGTGGAAAAGTGGGGAGGCCACGCCGCGGGTGTCGAGCACCTCCAGGATTTTGTCGGCGGTGAAGCCCATCTTGTCGCCAAATACCAGGCCTTCCGCCAGGACCTGCACCAGCTCGGCCTGTACCATGTTGACGATGAATTTCATCTTGGTGGCATCGCCCACCTGTCCCACGTGGATGATGTTGAGGCCGAAACAGGAAAAGGGCTCGCGGCATCTCCCCACCAGCGACGGGTCGCCGCCGGTTATGATAGTCAGGAGGCCGTTGGCCGCATGCTCCTTGCTGCCCCATACCGGTGCATCCAGATATAGGACCCGCTTCCTGGCGCACTCGTCGGCCATCTTCAAGGTGGTTTCCAGGGAGTGGGAGCCCATATCCGCCAGAATCGTGCCGCCGCCAATACCGGCAAGGATGCCGTTGTCTCCAAAGAAAATCTGTCCCAGTTCTTCTCCTTCCGGGACAATGGCGATAACCAGATCGCGGTCTCTGGCGGCTTCTGCGGCGGATTCCGCGGCAAGGGCGCCAAGCCCGACCAACTCACTCATGACGTCGGCGTTCGTATCGAAAACCGTCAGCTCATAACTTCCCTTGGTCAGGTTGGTGGCCATGTGCCGGCCAACGGTGCCAAGTCCGATGAATCCGATTTTTCTCAACATTATTACGCCTCCTAAAATATTGTTATTACATAAACGATATTGGATTTTACATAATAATCGTACCGCTGGCAACCCACAAATCATTCTTCAAACGCTATTTTAAAACAATGTGGTACGGCAACAGTGCGTATGTCTCAACGCGACTTGGTAACACCGACGCGCGAACAGAGTTCCGACAGGCGGCAGATGGAACAGCGCGGTGATACGGGCAGACACAGGTTCTGTCCGAAGGCCACAAGCAAGTCATTGATTTCTATCCAATATTCGGTTGGTAATTGGATTCGCAGCGCCATCTCGGTGGCGTCAGGGGTCCGGGTCGTCACATATCCCCATCGATTGCAAATGCGGTGCACATGGGTGTCGACACAAATGCCCGGCTTGCCGAACCCCAAGGTGAGCACCAGATTGGCAGTCTTGCGCCCCACGCCCCGAAAGGCGAGCAGTTCGTCCAGGCTGTCCGGCACTCTGCCACCATATTCCGTCACCAAACGGCAGGAGATTTCAAGAATCTGCTCGGCTTTGTTACGGTAGAAACCGGCCGGGTAGATGAGTCCGGCGATTTCTTCGGCTGACAGCTTTTCCATGGCCTCGGGGGTAGGGGCACGGTCGAAGAGTCGGCCGGAGGCCTGGGTAGTCACCTCGTCCTTGGTGCGCAGGGAGATGATGCAGGAAACCAGTACCTTGAAGGGACTGCGGCTGGCTTCGGCAACCACGGTGACCGAGGGCGTGCGCCAAGCGCGGGCCTCCTCGCGCAGGATGGTCATGGCGCGGTGTATGTCGGCGGGTTTCATGGCGAAATAGTACCCGAACAGAGGAGGGCATGCAATAGCGCTTTTACTTTTCAGCAGGACAAGGCTAATATGGAAATTATGATACAACAGGCATCTAATGGAAACTATATAGACCTGCACGTCCACTCCAGCTTTTCCGACGGCGTCCTTACCCCGGAGGAGTTGGTCGAGCGGGCGCAGGCGGAGGGCTTGAGCGCCATTGCCATTGCCGACCATGATTCGGTCGCCGGTGTGGCTGCGGGGGTTACCGCGGGGAAGGAACGGGGCGTCGAGGTGGTCCCGGCAATCGAGCTTTCGGTGCAGTTCAAGTCCTACAAGGATGTGCATTTGCTGGGATACGGCCTGGATTGGAGCGACCGGGGGTTCCTGGAGCGCCTGAACGATCTTCGCGAACGGCGGGAGGGCCGCAGCCGGGACATCCTCGCCGCGGTGAATAACCGCTTGGCAAGTGAGGGGAGAGAGATTATAGGATTCGAAGAGGTGAGCACCCATGCCAAGGAGACCATCGGCCGACCGCATATCGCCCGGGCCATGATCGGACGGGGTTATGTGGATTCGGTGGAGGAGGCCTTCCGACGGTATCTAGTCCCCTGCAATGTTCCCAAGCGGTACTGGCCCATGGACGATGCCCTGGCCACCATCAGGCGGCTGGGTGGGGCAGCGGTACTGGCCCATCCCACCAGCGTGAGCATCCTGCGTTCGGAATTGCGCAGCATCATCACGGAGTTGGTGGGCCTGGGACTGGATGGGGTTGAGGTGTTCAACAACATGGCCCAGCCGGAGGAGATGGCGGCGCTGCAACGGATCACCGGAGATTTGGGGCTCGTGGCTACCGGCGGCTCGGATTTTCACGGAATCGAAGAGGGGCAGGAAATGGGAAGGGGACGCGGCGGCATCCGTTTCGACGGTGCACTCCTCGTCCCCCTGAAGGTACTTATCGAACAGCGGCGTAAGCTTTGATTAGCTCCGGTCCTTATATGCCTTGTAGTTGACTACCTGGATATCTTCCTGGACCGATTTGACCCCCTTGACAGATTCCACGATCCTGATGGCCTCCTTTTTTTCCTTGTCCGAGGCCAGGTAGCCGCTGAGACGCACTGTGCCCTTTTCCACGTCGATCTTGAAGGGGCGATAGTCGAGTTCGTTCGAGTTCAACAGGGCGGCCTCGATCTTCTTCATCAGCATGGTGTTGTCGATCAGTTCCACGGCGCTCTTATCCGCCTCTTTGAGATGGGAATCCCGGGCCGCCGCCACGATACATTCCACAATGGCCTCTTCAGACATGCGCGACGTATTGAACACCAGATCGTATCCCAGGGGATCATGCCAATCCCGGTCGAAATAGAAATGGATGAAACCGCCCCGCTGGTGGTCGCTGCGCCGGATCATGGACCTGGCCATGTCAGGGTCGATCCACTCCCGTTCGGCAAAGCGTTCGACACGCTCCTCGAAATCAGCTATGAAGCGGAGCCGTAAGACGTTGCGGCACTCTTTCAGCAGGTCCTGGCCGCCGCGACCATACAGGATCACGTTCCCCTTGCGGGCGAAATCCAGCAGAATGAGTTCTACCGTATTAAGGGCCGCCGCGCGTTTGCGGTCTTCGGCGGTGATGTAGGAGGGAGGCTTTTCGTCAACCATCTGGAGCAGGTCCGCCGAAAGGCCGTATTTAGGGGCAATATCGCTGATCCTGGCTCCATCCACAAACGTATACTTGAGTCGTTTGGCTACCTCTTCCGCAATGTGATAAGCTCCCGTACCCATTTCCCGCGAAAATGTGATGACCGCCATCAATTACCTCCCAGCTGGATGAGCGTTGCCAGCGCTATATAGCACGTTGTGGTTGTGTATACAAGGGGGCAGTGGTAACCTGAACCTGAAAATCGTTTTTGGAGGCTCCGCTGCCTGACTATTGCGTATTCATACTGCGTTTCCTGCTCTTTGCGTTAGCCCATTCGCTTTTTGCCGCAACCCGCGTCAAGAAGGCCATTGGGAGGCTGTGCCACGGCGAACCGCGCGGCTACCGGCTTGCCTATAACCTGCTCTCCCTGGTGCTGTTCGTCTGGGTCATGACCGCCTTCGGTTCATCAGCGGTTCTCTATTTTGCCCCTGGCGTTTGGAGCCTGGTCATGTACCTGGCTCAACTTGTCTGTGGGGTAATCCTGGTGGATTGCGTGCGCCGGACCGGGGCAGGGGACTTTATGGGCATCAGGCAGCTTCACCGTGGCCCGGTCAGTCGTCCCCACTTGGTCACCGATGGCTATTACGCCGTGGTGCGCCATCCGTTGTACCTCTTCTCCATAGTCTTCTTACTGCTCAACCCGGTCATGACCGCCCAGTGGCTCCTTCTGACCGTTCTTTCTGCGCTCTATTTCGTTATCGGCGGTCTGATCGAGGAACGCCGACTCTTAGAAGAGTTTGGCGACCAGTATCGCCGATATTGCCAGAGCGTCCCCTTCATCATCCCCCGTTGGGGGGCGGTTTGGGCCAGCGCCAAGCGCCCAGAGTCCTCCTGACGCTCTCTGCCCGATGCCGTTACATTCCAAGGGGCCTATCGCCGGTTCCCATTCAACCGTCCGAGTCAAAATTCGTAGATGCAGTACCAGTCTGCCACCATATCACGGTGTCTCTGCATTGGGCTCCAGGGCGATTTTCAGCATAAATCGTCGCGCCTGCCCGTGCAGGGAGATTGTCAGAGGCACCCGGACACTTCCGTCCGTCAGGGTCACCGCCTCCACCGCCAGTGTTACCTTCAGGTCGTCTTTGTCTTCCGTCCCCAGCTCCGGACCTTCGGGTCCATTCTCTTCAACGGAGGCAGCAACGGGTACGTCTTGATCAAGCCTTTCTCCGGGGCCGGCGTCGAACGATGCAGGCGGCATCATGCCCTCCGGGGCGGACACGGAGGAGGGAGGGAGGGGGGCAGACTCGGTCTGTAGACTGCTTTCCGCGCCTATCCTTTCCATGACCCGGCGGGAGAGGGTCGAGAACGTCTCCAGCACCCCTTCGCCGCTCAGGGCGGTGGACAGGCAGACAGGGAGGTGTCCCAGTTCCAGTTTGGCTGCAGCCGTCGCCATATCCATCGATCCGGCCCGGTCTGTCTTGTTGATCTGAAGAACCGCCGGCATATCGTGGATGCTCATACCGTACGAGGCCAGATAATCGCGCAGGTTTTCCATGCCTTGCCGCCCCGCCGGGGAAGTGTCCGCGGCGTCCGCCATCAACACCACCCCGTCAGCCCCCTTGAGGGTCATTTTCCAGGCAGCGGGGTTGGTGACTTTGCCCGGCAAGGTATAGATATGGAAACGGATTCGGTAGCCGCCGAAAACCGGCTGTTCGAAGGGGCAGAAATCAAAGAAGAGCAACGACCCGCCGCTGGCTTGCAGTGTTTTCAATTCACCACGTAGTGACGGTTTGATCCTTTCGTACAGGTAGCGCAACGAGGTGCCTTTGCCGACCCCTTCGCATCCGTAGTAAACGATTTTGGCGTTGATCTCACGTTTGGCGTTGTTGATAATGGCCATTCCAACTCCCGTTTCTTCGATTGAATGACTTCATTGCATGTTCAGGCGCTTCATTCCCCACCATTTTGCAACAACGGACTAGCGTTTTTTATTGAGCAGTATCCGTTTCGCCTGGGTGGAAATGATCGTTGAAACGTTTTTGCTCTTGGCGTAGCCGGCGATTTCTTTCTCATTCAGGGTGGCCAGGAAGCGCAGTGCGTTCTGGACCGGTGTACGGGGGTTGTCGACCAGGGCCCTGCGGATAGAGTAGTTTTTGACCCACTCCTTGTTGGCGCAGATCAGGCGCATGATCTCGTCGTTCTGGATGCCGGATTTCAACAGGGCCACGACCTCTGCCTCGGTAATGCGCGGATTCTTGATGACGCCGCTCGAAACGAGCTTGTTCGCATCCTTGACCAGGATCGAGCGCCATTCCTTGTCGCCGGTCAGAGCCATCTTGATCTTCTCGGCAATACCCATCATCTGGGCCATTTTGTATTTGCTGAGAAACTCTTCACCCTCTTCGTCCACCGTCGCATAGGGCTCTTGCAAGGCGGCTTCCGCTTCCGCGGCGGATTCTGGCTCATGGGGGAGGCTGTCGGCGCATTGCTCAACGCCAGCCCGCTGCAAGAGAATCTTTTCAAGAAAGGAACGGGCCGGCGCGGAAAGCAACTCGCTCACCAAAAGTGCTTCCGCGATACCCTCTCTCTGATAATGGACCTTGGCGATGGCATCGAGGACCGCCGGATGGGCGTCTTGAGAGCCGGCCACAGCGAGCAGCGTCTCCTCGGGCAGCGAGGAGAACGCCGACTGCGCCGCATCCTTGACCGCCTGATTCCCGTCCCTCATCAGGCAAAAGAGAAGCATGAGCCGGTCGAACGGCTCCAGGGTGGTTGGATTCCCAAGCATTCTGATCCGCTCTTGGGCGTCCACATCCGGACGGAGGCATTCTGCCACGGATGGGGATATTTTCAGCTTGATGGTCTCGGCGGCCATAATACCCCTGATTACGGGTGGGCCAGCGTTGCCTTGATGCCAAGACCCTTCAGCTTCTTCAGCGCCGCGTCGGCGGCCTTCTTGTCGTTGAACGTACCTGCGATAAGGCTTTTCGACGGTATGGATACCTCGGCTTGCCGTATGGTCAGCTTAACACCGGCCGCGGCGAGGCGCTCCTTCTCCGAACCCGCCCGTGTCGTGAGCAGGTAGGAACCGGCGTACACGGCAAACTTGCCGCCCTGCTCCAGGATAAAGGCGTCCGAGGTGTAGTGCTTCAATTTGTCCAGTTCTGCCACGGCCTCGGCACGGGTCGGATAGTCACCGGCATGAAGGCGGTTCATGGCTGTTTTCTTGCGGCCCCCCTGTTTGACGACAACTTCCAGTCCGGCGCCTTTGGCGCGTGCAAGGTCTGTCGCCATGGCGTCTTCAAGGACGTAGTTTCCCACTACGACCGTCCATGGCCCGTTTGCTTTGGCCGAGGCCGATTTTACGGCTTCTTTTTTACCTGCTGTGGCTGATAATTTCTTCGCCGGTACTGCCGCAGCGTTAGCCGGGCTCTTGCCAGGGGCTTTGGGAGCTTCCCCTGTTTTTTTGTTCTTTTCCTGGCCCGAAGCGGTTTTTTTCACCGCCGCGCTTGGCTGCTGTTTGGCGGCCAGCGTAGGTTTTTTCGTATCCAGTTTGGAAGCGGCTGCTGTTTTGGGTTCTTTTGCCTCGGGTGCCGCCGCTTTCTTTTCGGATGCAGCCGTTTTCTTTACGGCAGGTGCCGGCTTGGGGGGCTCGGTTTTCTGGGGAGCGGCTTTTTGGGGCTCTTCCTTGACCACCGGCGTCCCGGCGACAGGTTTGTCGGCCGATACTACCTTATTTGCTGCGGGCGGGGCAGGGGCGGCGGTGTTTTTCCCCGGCGCATTCGCCGTCTCGTCCTTGGCGGTTTGTCCGTCGCGCGGCGGCAGAGGCTTCTTCACCACCTGCGGCGCCGGAGCTTCGGCCGGTTTTTGTGCCTCCTGCGGTTTGATCAGGCCGGTGAAGAAATAGAGGTACGCAAAAGCCGCCACCAGAATCAGCAGGATCACCAGCAGCATATTCTGTCTGCCCTTTTCCGCCGGTGCTGCAGATGCGGGTTCCTTGGCGTCGTTACTGAATTTGAAATCCATGAAAAACCTCCGTTGAATTTTAACCCGTGAAAGGGGTTACTCCTTCTTGACGGCCTGTGATTCGGCAATCACCTTTTGGGACAGATGGGTCGGCAGCTCCTCGTAATGGGAGAATTCCATGCTGAACAGGCCGCGATCGCTGGTCATCGACTTGAGGTCGTTGGAATAGGCCAGCACCTCGGACATGGGCACGATGGCGCGAATAATCTGGGAGTTGGCCTTCGGCTCGACCCCTACCACCTTACCGCGGCGGGAGTTCAGGTCGCCGATCACATCGCCCATGCTTTCGTCCGGTACGGTCACCTTCATGTTCACGATCGGTTCCAGAAGCACCGGCTTGCACAGTTCCATTGCCTTCTTGAACGCCATGGACCCGGCTACTTTGAAGGCCATTTCCGAGGAGTCAACCGTGTGGAAGGAGCCGTCGTAGAGCGCGACCTTGAAGTCCACCACCGGGTAACCAGCCAGAAAACCTTCCACCGAGGCCTCCTGAATGCCCTTGTCCACGGCCGGAATATACTGTCGCGGGATGACGCCACCAACAATCTTGTCCTCGAACTGATATCCCTCGCCCCGGCCGGTGGGCGACATCTCAATCCAGCAATCGCCGTACTGGCCCCGGCCGCCCGACTGCTTCTTGTATTTACCCTGGACCTTGGTGGAGGCACGGATCGTCTCCAGGTACGGGACCTTGGGGGTCTTAAGCAGGACCTCTACGCCGAATTTGCGCTTCATCTTTTCGACGATCACCTCCAGGTGAACCTGGCCCATGCCGGAAATGATGAATTCCTTGGTCTGCGGGTCACGGTGCGACTCAAGGGTCGGCTCTTCCTCTATCATGCGATGCAGAGCGCTGTGGATCTTGTCCTCGTCGGCCTTGGTCTTGGGTGCAATGGCGTAGGATATCACCGGTTGGAGCTGCCGGGCCGGCTCATACACGATCGGTTTGGCGGCATCGCACAGGGTGTCCCCGGTCACAGTCTCCTTGAGCTTGGCTACGGCCACGATATCACCGGCGACCGCCTGTTTGATCGGGTGCTGCTTCTTCCCCTCCAACTCGTAGATCTGACCGATGCGCTCTTCAATACCCTTGGTGGAATTGAAAACCGTGGAGTCGGAGTTCAACACCCCCGAGTAGATCCTGAATATGGTTATCTTTCCCGTGAAGGGATCGGACGTGGTCTTGAACACCAGGGCCGAGAACGGTTCCTTCTCATCCGGGCCGCGCTCGATCATCTCGCCGCTTTTCGGATCGGTTCCGACCGCCTTGGTCCGGTCGAGGGGCGAGGGCAGGTAGCTGCAGATGGCGTCAAGGAGTTGTCTGACGCCGATGTTCTGCACGGCTGACCCGCACAGGACGGCCGTAAAAGTGTTGCGCATAGTTCCGACCCGCAGGCCGTCTATGATCTCCTCCACGGTCAGTTCGCCGCTGTCCAGATATTTCTCGGTCAGGGCGTCGTAGGCCTCGGCCACGACCTCCACCATGTGTTCGCGCAGACGCGCGGCCTCCTCCATGTGCTCGGACGGTATCTCTCCCTCGGTGCAGGTCCCTGAGCCATCCTTGGGGTAGAAACAGGCCTTCATGTGGATCAGGTCGATGATTCCCGCAAACTTGTCTTCGGCGCCGATGGGCATCTGGATCGGCACGCCCCGCGCCCCTAGTGCTTTCTCCATGTCGTCGATGGCCCGCAGGAAATTGGCCCGTTCCCGGTCCATCTTGTTGACAAAGGCGATGCGGGGAATCTCGAACTCGTTGGCCCACCCCCAGATCTCCTCGGTCTGGGCCTTGACGCCGGAGATAGCGGACAGTATGACGACGGCACAATCCAAGGTGCGCATGCAGGCACGTGTGTCGGCGATGAAGTTGCCGTAGCCGGGGGTGTCCACAATGTGGATTGAGTGGCCGTTCCATTCGCAATGGTCCAGGGACGAGGTGATGGATATCTTGCGCTTGATCTCCTCAGGCTCAAAATCCATGGTGGAGGTGCCGTCGTCAACCCGCCCCAGGCGGTCGATCATGCCGGCGTTGAACAGAATCGCCTCGGACAGCGAGGTCTTGCCCGCCCCTCCGTGCGCGATGATACCCAGATTGCGAAGTTTGCTCGTGTCGTACTGTCCCATTGCATAGCCTCCTTAAAAATGAGATATCCTCTGCGTAGCTGCCACTTCAACGCTGTTCGTTCAACGTGTGTGTCTGCAAGAAAGATGTATCCGTCATCTCAAAAGGCATTCCGGGTTGCCCGTCACGGGCGTGGCTCGCTCCATTACGGCGCCGGAATCAGCGATTGCGTTCGTACAGTATTCTCAATCCCTCCAGGGTAAGAAATTCGTCCACCTCGTCAATGGTCTTGGATTCGGGGGCGATCAGGGAGGCAAGCCCTCCGGTGGCGATTACCCGGAATCTCTCCTTCGATTCCTGGCGCATATGTTCCACGATCCCGTCCACCAGCCCCACATAGCCGAAGAAGATGCCGGCCTGCATGGAGCTGACAGTGTTTTTTGCAATAATATTTGGCGGTTTGGCGATGTCGACGCGAGGGAGTTTGCTGGCCCTCTGGAAGAGGGCTTCCAGGGAAATGGCCAAGCCGGGGGCAATGGCCCCCCCGCAGTACTCCCCCTTGGCGTTGACATAGTCAAAGGTGGTGGCGGTGCCGAAATCCACAATGACCAGGGGACCTTTGTGTTTTTCGTATCCCGCCACGGCGTTGACGATACGGTCGGCACCCACCTCACGCGGGTTGTCGTACTGGATCGGCATGCCGCTTTTGATCCCCGGGCCGACCACGAAGGGGGTCAGGTTGAAAAAATCCCGGGCAATGGCCTCCATCACGCCGGTGAGCGGGGGGACCACCGAGGAGATGATGGCGGCGGTGACGGCGTGGAACCCGAGACCGGCCTGGTCGAAGAGGCTATGCAAAAGGACCGCATATTCGTCGGACGTGCGCGATTTGTCCGTGGAGAGGCGCCAGTTGCGAACAAGTTGTGCCCCTTCGTAGATCCCTAGAACGATATTGCTGTTACCGACGTCGATCACCAGAAGCATTTCAGAGCACCCTCACATCCCCACTGAGTATTCGTTCGACCATACCGTCCGGGAGTTGCACCAGCAGGGCACCGTCGGTATCGATACCGGCGAACCGCCCCCTGATGTCGTCGCAGCCGTGATTGCTGACCACCACACCGCGGCCGTCGGCATTGCAGCGTTCTTGCCATTCTCGACGCACAAGGGTGAAACCGTGGTCGAGAAAACCGGCATAGAGACGATCCAACTCGTTCAACAGGAAGGCAGTGAAACGAGCCCGACCGACCTTGGCCTTCCCTTCGATAAAGAGCGAGGTTGCAGGATGGCGCAGGTTCCCCGGCAGTTGGTCGGCCGTCATGTTCAGGTTGACGCCGATGCCCAGGATGACGAAATTGATGCCATCCGTTTCAGCGCTCATCTCGTTGAGCAAGCCGGCCACCTTCTTGCCGCCGATCAGTACGTCGTTAGGCCATTTGATCTCCGGCTTCAGATCAGTGGTCTGCTCGATGGCCCGGGCGACCGCAACTGCGGAGAGGAACGTGAGCTGAGGGGCTTCAAAAGGCTTGATCCGGGGGCGCAGGATGACAGAGCAATAGAGGTTGGCTCCCGGCGGAGAGGACCAGGTACGGCCCAGACGTCCCTTGCCTTTGCTCTGCTCATCGGCCGTGACCACCGTCCCCTCGGCGGCGCCCTCTTCAGCCAGGCGGAATGCCTCGGAATTGGTGGAGGCTGTTGTAGCCAGATTGATGAGCTGTCTGCCGATGACCGCGGTGTTCATCTGTACGCTGATCTCCTCGGCCGCAAGGGTGTCTGGCGATGAAACCAGCCTGTATCCGCGGGAGGGGAGTGCCTCCACCTGGTACCCCGCTGCCCTGAGCGTCGAGATATGTTTCCAGACCGCGGTGCGCGAGACGCCCAGCTCCCTACTGAGCTGTTCGCCGGAAACGAGCCCGCCCTGGTGACGGAAAAGCCGCAGGATGGTGGCTGCCTTCTGGTGCATGGAAACGACTCCTGCCTTCTGTCTGCGAATCAATCCAACAGCATGGATATATCCATGGCCCGCGCCGAATGGGTCAGGGCGCCGACGGAGATGATATTCACGCCGGTCTCGGCAATGGCACGTACCGTCTCCAGGTTGACCCCGCCGGATGCCTCGACCAGCGCGCGGCCGTCAATGGCCGTTACAGCGGAACGCATGTCTGCCAGGCTCATGTTGTCCAGCATGATAATGTCGGCGCCGCCCGCCAGCGCCTCGTCAACCTGGGCCAGGGTTTCGGTTTCGACCTCGATCTTCAAGGTGTGGGGAATATAGTCGCGAGCCCGTTTGATCGCCTCTCCGACGCCGCCGGTGGCGGCAATGTGGTTTTCCTTTATCAGGATACCGTCGTAGAGACCGGTTCGGTGGTTGATGCCGCCGCCGACACGCACGGCGTACTTTTCCAATTCCCGCAGGCCGGGGGTTGTTTTACGCGTGTCCACGATGCGTGCCCCGGTTCCGGCCACCGCCGCCACGTAGCGGGAGGTGAGGGTGGCGATGCCGCTCAGTCGTTGAAGCAGGTTAAGGGCCACCCGTTCACCCATCAGAAGTTCGGCTGTGGTGCCGTGTACCGTGGCGATGACGGTTCCCTTGGCGACCTTGGCCCCTTCCGAGTGTCTGGAAATGAACTCGATGCCGGGATTGAGGCGTTTGAAAACCTTTTCGGCGACGAACAACCCGGCCAGGGTCAGTTCTTCCTTGGCGATAAGGCGGGCCGAAGCCCGGCTGGCGGTGGGGATCAGTGCCTGGGTCGTGATATCACCGGTATGGATGTCTTCAAGTAGGGCTTGTTCTATGAGATTGTCGAGTGAGAGCATCATAATGTGAATTCACCTGAATGGGGGAAATGTGCCCATTTCTATATCACAGGTAGGAAGGCGTATCAACCGCAAAACCGGACCGTTCGGGACTCCGTTTCCGTATCTACTTTGCAATTGACGAAGTATACGGGCTCCTGTATAGTAATCGGCTTGTAAATCCAATTTAATCCAACATTGAGGAGTGGTTAGAATGCAGAAGAACATCCCAGCGTATGTCCTCGCGGTTATTCTACTCACAGCCGTCTGCGCCGCTGCAGTCGAAACCAAGGACATCAGGTTCACCTTCAAGAATGCGGCACCGGTAGTATTCAGCCACCAATTCCACCTGCTCAAATATAACAACAACTGTAGGATCTGCCATAACGCTCTCTACGATTTGAGGTCACGTCACCATTTCACCATGGCCGAAATGGAAAAGACCAAGTCCTGCGGTGCCTGCCACAGTGGTGTCAAGGCTTTCAGTGTGGCAACCGAGAAGGATTGTGTCAAATGCCATAAGGGCAAGACTCAGGATAAAGTCTTCAAGATCAGGGGCGTGGCCGACGCAGTCTTCGGCCATGCGGCACACGTCTCCAAGACCGGCGGTGCCTGCAAGAGTTGCCATAACGGCAAGGTCTTCGGCGGTAAAGGCAAAAGCGTTACCATGGCCGAGATGGAGAAGGGTAAGACCTGTGGCGTTTGCCACAACGGCACCAAGGCCTTCACCGTTGCCGGTAACTGCGACCGCTGTCACAAGGGCTTGAAGCCGAGGGACATCACCTTTACCGTCAAAAATGGCGCATCGGCAACCTTCAGCCACTCGTTCCATACCCAGGCATTTTCCTGCAAGGAGTGCCACACTAAGGTTTTCCCCTACAAGGCGGTTGTGGGCAAGTCAACCATGGCTGACATGGTAAAAGGCAAATCATGCGGGGCGTGCCACAATGGCAAGGAGGCCTTCGCCTCAAGCGGCGACTGCGACAAATGCCACAAGGGGATGAAACCGGCCAAGATCGCTTTCAAGACCTCTGCCGGCGAGGCCGTCTTCAGTCACGAGTTCCATCTCCAGGTCTATAAATGTGCTGACTGCCATACCAAGGTTTTCCCTTACAAGGCGGTCATGGGCGCTTCGACCATGGATGATATGGCAAAAGGCAAATCCTGCGGGTCGTGCCACAATGGCAAGGAAGCCTTTGCCTCAAGCGGCGACTGCGACAAGTGCCACAAGGGGTTCAAACCGCGCAATATCACATTCAAGACCGATGCCGGTGTCGCCACCTTCAGCCACGACTTCCATATCCAGGCCTACAAATGTGCGGACTGCCACACCAAGGTCTTCCCTTACAAGGCTGTAACCGGCAAGACAACCATGGCCGACATGGAAAAGGGCGCATCCTGCGGGACCTGCCATAACAAAGACAAAGACGCCTTCTCGGTCAAGGACGACAAGTTCTGCGACAAGTGTCACAAGATGTAGCCTGCCTTCCGCAGACGCTGTAGACTAATAAATAAAAAAGGCCCTTCCCGATTGCTGCGGGAAGGGCCCTTTTTATTTGTCTGAAGTGCGACGTTGATCAGCCCTTGCGCTGGTCCACCACGAAGTGGCTTCCCTCTGTCTCCTTTGCCTGCTTCTTGAGCTCGGCGGCCATTTCGGCGACCTTGGCCACGTGTCGGATCTTGTCCGAGTTCATGGGCACGGCGGCGATGGCGATGGAGAGCAGGGGGATCTTCTCAGCCTCGCCTTTGCGATTGGTGCCGTTGTAATACCCTTGTCTTTTGGTGGCCTCGTCAAACAGGTCCAGGACGATCTGGTCGAAATGGTCGATAATGGTCTGACACACCGGTTCCACCTGCGCCAGAGAGGCGATGAATACAAAATCGTCGCCGCCGATATGTCCGCAGAAACCGCCCCCGGCATCGCGTACGGCATTGAACATGATACGGGACAGCATCCGGAGCACCTCGTCCCCATGGGAAAAGCCGAAGGCATCGTTATATGGCTTGAAATGATTAATATCCACATGGCAGACCGCCAGCGGCTTGCCCATGGCGTCCTCGATGGCCCGCTGGATGGAGGTGTTTCCGGGAAGGCGCGTCAGGGGATTGTTGTCGAAGATACGATTGATGCGCGAGAAGGAGAGCGCAATGCGACAGAAGAGTTCGCTGAAATTGATCGGCAGGAACAAAACGTCGTCCAAGGGATAGGTCTCCCAGGGGAATAAGTCGTAATCCGCCGGTGAGACAAGGCCGATGATAGGAATGGTACTGAAAAAGCTGTCGCTCCGCAGGGCCGTGACGATCGTCATACCGGCATTTCCGTCCGCAAAGAGGTCAACAATCAGGAGATCGGGTGGGTCGGAATAGAATGCGCCCAGCACGCCGTCTATGTACGACATGGCGGTCGCCTGGTGCCCTCTGCTTTGCAGGCGCAATTGCAACTGCGAGGTGAGTTGCGCGTCGGAGGAGACGAGGGATATTCTAATTGGGGGCAGCATCGGTGTTCTGCTGTAGTTCAAGGCTGAAGTTTTTGACCTCTACCAGCTTGTCTTCCAGGTCCTCGACAAGTTCGGTAACGGTCTGTTCATTGAGCTTCAGGGCGTCCCAGGCGGCCTGTTGGATCTGTGGCACATAGTCGTCGCCGCTATCGCCAAAGCCGCTGGCCTTGATTAGCACGTCGGCAATATGCACCACGGCGGTTTTAATGCGGTGGTTCTCCGATGTCTCCACATTGTGATGGCAGTTGATCGGCTCGCTCAGTTTGTCCGGCAAAAACCAGCTCTTGGCAAGCCAGCCTCCCACCTCGGCGTGATCGGTGTCAATGACTTCCTGCTCGGCTTCCCGCATGTAGACCCGTTTTTCATTGATGACACGCCGGACCTCTTCCTCCGCTTCACTGCATTTGAGGCTGATGATGACCTTGCCGATGTCATGCAGAAGCCCGGCGGTGGCGATCTCCTCGCACTCCGGCAGGCCGAGCTTGGCGGCAATCATGTTGGAGGCCACACCAACCCCCAGGGAGTGCTCCCAGAGGCCGACGCTGTTTTTTTCCATGATCTCGAAAATGGATGAGGAAAGGGCAAGGCTCTTGACCACGTTGACCCCCAGAAGGATCATGGCGTTGGAGATGGTCGAAACGCGGTAGAATCCGTAGGAAGGGGAGTTGGCCAGCCTGAGTATGCGTGCCGACAGCACTTGGTCGGACGACACGATCCGGGCCATCTCCTGCACCGAGGATTTGTCGTTATCGGACAGGGCGTTCAGTTTATTGATGACACCCGGCAGCGTGGGGAGCGTTTTGGTGTCCATGATGATTTTTTTCAGTTCATTCCGTTTTTCGTCCACCAGACTCTCCCATGGAACGCTTCAGGTAATTGGCATAGATGTCATGGAGTTTAAACGTTAACGGGTCCTCGCGAACCTTTTCGAAACGACAGTCGAGCTCTCTGAGGATGTCGTCAAGGCTACGGTCTCCCTCTTCCCAGACGGGATGTCCCTCCACATACACGGATTGAATGTCCAGGTTGCACAGTCGGACAATAAGCGACTCCGTCAATTCCGTGCCCTTGCCGCAAATGGGGATGCCGCTGGTTTGATCGCTGCGGAAAACGTCCCTGGCGAGTGTCATGCCTGCTGCGGCACGTATCAGAGGTATTTTTTGCATGATTAGGTAAGGATTCCCGTCCCGAATGATTCAAATATGCTAATGATTAATGATAAATAAAAAAATATACTAGCCAAAAAAGGCTGTAACGTCAATCAAGTTCGTTTGCTGATGATGAATAGTTTCTTTGTGATTGATCACACCAGGTAAACGCATGGAGTTCGAGAAACAACATATCTAACTATGACTGCTTTCTCTTTCCCGTGACTCAGTCAATTACCTTCCCTTTGCCCACCCATACGATACCGGTACTGGTGTGCATGACGATCTTGCGCCCCATGTTGCCGCCCACATCACAGGCTTTGATCGGTATGGCGTATTTATCCAGCATTTGGTTGGCCAGGATGACGTTACGGTCGCCGATCATGAATATTTCATTTCCATTGTGGCTACCGGTGATATTTGCTCCCCCGAAAACTTTAGCCACGAGATGTTTTTTCTGGCACCCGAGGGACAACATCTTGTTCAGGAGTTTTTCCACGGCAATATTACCGTAACGGGGGGTCGCAAGGCCTTCGCCATTCCAAAGCGGCAGCATGAAATGATTCATACCCCCTACACGGGCGACGGTATCCCACAGGCAGACGGAAACGCACGAGCCGAGCACGGTACTGATCTGGTAATCGCGCACATCGGCAAAGAGAGCCCCGGGGAACAGGAAGTGCTTGTTGGGAGCGTCTTCGTTATTCATGGTTTCTATTTTTCGCTGATCTCATCGAACAGGAACAGGTTGCCGCCCTCCGCAAGCGTGGTGAGTTCACCCACTCCGGCATGGGACGGGAGCGTGACCCGGAACAGCGCTCCCCGACCGCGGGCACTTTCAAGGATAATAGTCCCCTCTAACAGTTCGACCAGCGCCTTGGTGATGCTTAACCCCAGCCCCTGTCCCAGATGGGGGCGGGTCGTGCCGGTTTCGAGCTGGATGAAACGGTCGAAAATCCGTTTCTGGTCCTCTACGGCGATGCCTAGTCCGTGGTCCTGCACCTCGATGATGAGGCTGTCCGGGGAAACAGCAAGAGAAACCCTGATGTCCTCCCCTTCTCGGCTGTATTCTACCGCATTGGCAATCAGGTTGGAAAGGATGATCTGCAACTTCTCGGCGTCGGTGCTGAACAGCGGCGGTGCCTCTTCTTTGGGCGGTTCCAGGCGGATCTCCACGGATTTGCGGGTGGCGCTGTGCCGGAATGATTCCGCCACGTCCCGCGCCACCGTCATGATATTTACCCTGCTCAGGTGCGGATCGATTTCACCTGATTCCAGTTCGGCAGCCATGAAGATGTTGCGGAGTTGGAAGTCCAGGTTGCTGGCCTCCGAGCAGATCATCGCAGCCAGCCCAGCGGCCTCGCTGCCATCCGGAATAAGGGCCGTTATCTGTCCTGCCATCCCGAGAATGGCGTTGAGCGGGTTGTTGATCTCGTTTCTGATGTTGGAGAGAAAGTTGCTTTTGAGCGCCTCGGATTGTTCGAGCCGCCGGTTCATATCTACCAGCTTGAGGTTGATCACACTCAGATCTGAAAAGGCTTTACGGCTCTTGGCAAAACGGTTGCTCAATTCCTGGATCAACTCATCGTCCGTCAGATTCATGGTCCGCTCCTTGCCAATTCCAAATTGAGGCGCTATCTGGGGTGGCTCGTATTCAGCTTCTCAACGTATTACTCCGTACGCCTTCGCCGCCTTGATTTCATCCTTGATTTGAAATCGGAATTACTGGTATCCCAACTCCGATCCATTACCCGCCTCGCCTCCGGCCCCCTCGGCAATCGGTGTCCGGTTTTTCACCGCGAAGACCTCTATGCCAGCCTTCGTCTCCAGGGGGCAGACGTTCTCGCAGATACCGCACCCGTTGCAGATTTCCTCCATCACGTAAGGCTCCCTGATCTTTTTGCGGGTGCCGTCCAATCCGACGACCTCCACCTCCCGCGAACGGATGGCCTTGGACGGGATCGGACAGTGCTCCTCGCAGACGATGCAGTCAAGCCTTTTGGCGAACGGCAGGCAGTGGTTCTTGTCGAGTACCGCCTTGCCGATCACCTCACGTTGTTTGAAATCTGCCGGCAGTCTGGGGATGGCCCCGGTGGGGCAGACCTGGCCGCAAAGGGTGCAGTTGTATTCGCAGTATCCCAGGCGCGGGACGACCAAAGGTGTATAGATGCCTTCTATTCCGGCCTGCCAGGAAGCCGGATAGAGGGCGTTCTTCAGGCAGACCTTCATGCATTCGCCGCAGCGAACACATCTATTCAGAAACTCGTCTTCGTCTCGCACGCCGGGAGGCCGCAGCAGTCGTGAGGCCTTCTCTGGCGGGCGGAAGCGCGCCGGGATCGCCAGCAGCAGGCCGGCCGCCATGCTCCCCAGCAGTACCCGTCGTTCCGGGAGAAGCGGCCCGGCATCCTTGCGTCCGGAGGTAAGACGAAACGAGATACGCTGGTGAGGACAGTGTAGTTGGCACTCCATACAGAGGATGCACTCCTCCTTAGCCAACAGATCCTGGTCAAAGGTGGTCGGGCACAGCTCCCGGCACTTTCCGCAATCACTACAAAGGTTTGGAGGGATACGTCTGAAAAGGGAAAAGCGCCCCAGCCACCCGAGCAGGGTACCCAGAGGGCACAGGTTGCGGCACCAGTTACGCTCCTCGAAATATTCCAGGGCAATGATCGCCAGAAGAACCAGGGCCGAAAAGCCGGCCATGGGGTAGAGCGTCTCGCGGAAAGGGAGCAGGTAGGCGTGCAGCAAGTCATACGCCGGAGCAATGGTGTCGCGGCGCTCACCGATCATGTGGTAGATCCCGACCCATCCTTCCCGCGCAGTGAGCCCCAAAAGCGGATAGAAAAAGAAGGTCAACCCCCGGAGCAGGATGGCCATGGGGTCCAGCAGGCCGGCCACGTTCAGGTTGAGCAGTGCTGCGGCAAGGATCGGCAGCAGGAGCCAGTACTTCAGATTGCCTTTGAGGGCGATGAGCGGACGGTGTGTGCGGTTCTTGGGCGTCAGGAGGTCCAGGACGGTTCCCAACGGGCAGATCCAGCCACAGAAAAAGCGTCCCAGAAGGAGTGTGGTTGCAACCGTAACCAAGGCCGGTAGTAAAAGCCACGTCCAGGATTTTGCGGACAGCAGGTAACTGAAGAGCACCAAGGGATCAACACGGAAGAAGGTATTTACAGCGGCGTTGATCTCGTCGTGGCCTCGGTACTCGGTCTGTACGAACAACAACAGAAACAGAGCCAGGAAGGCCAGTTGGCTGATGCGGGAGGAGGTCGGTTTCATGCTGTTACCTTACGAGCCCATGATTTCGAGGCGTGAACACGCAATAACGGCGTCAGGCCCGCACCACCCTGATCCGTCCCAGGTCCATCTCGCCCAGGCCCCTCTTGTGGGCGGCCACGATGGTCGGAATGTCTGCCGGCCTGAGGCCGAACAGGGTGGTGGCAAAGGCGTCGGCAGCCACGATGTCGGAGGATGTGATTACCTTGTTGAGCACCTTGACGTCGGCCATACTTCCTCCTTGGGGGCCGTGGGCGGTCAGGATGCGGGTGGCGTCGATCACCGTCAGATGACTCTTCATGCGGGCGTTCACATCCGCCAGGGCCACATCGAGGTTGCGATGGATGTAGCCCCGGTTCCCCCCCATAACCCCCATGATATTCTTGAGGCCCAGAGTGAGTTTGGACAGACCGTGATGTTTGGCGATCGGGACGTTGATGAAGACGTTGGCCGAAAGGGCCTCATCGTACAGGTCCCACTCCTTGAGAAACCGGCCGTTCAGCGATACCTTTTTAAAACGCTCCTGCTCAATCTGTTTGCATTCCACATGCTTCATACCCCTGAGCGCCCCTTCGATACCACTGTTGGCGTAGCAGCGCCGTGAGTCATTGCAGGTATAGTCGAATACCTTGACCTTTTTCGCCCCAGCGGCCAAGCACTCCTCAACCAGCGCCCGCACAACCTGGGGATGGGTGTTGGCGGCAAACTCGGTTGATCGGTCCCACCCCATGTTGGGTTTGACCACCACCACGTCGCCGGTCTTGACGAAGCGCCTCATGCCGCCGATGGCGTTAACCGCTTTACGGGTGATGGCGTCATAATCCTTGCCTTCAGCCACCGCAACCAGCGGCTGATCCTTTGCCGCCAGAGCTTCTCTGACCAGGGCGGGCGCCAGGAGCGAGGCCGCGGCGGTTGTCTTGAGAAATGAGCGTCTGTCCATGGGAATAGCTCCTCCGGGCTGTGATCGGTACTGCATGAAGGACCATTGTATGCCTGGCCGCATAATTTTCAAGCATGTAAATGGCCTGATTGTGAAGACAAGGGGCCCCCAAGGGGGGGGTACCGGTGATTCAACCGCTCTTCCGCCAGCGCCGCTCCGCCCAACAGGCCGGCGTCGTCTCCCAGTTCGGTCTTGAGGATCGCCAACCCGTCGCAGATAGATGGAAAACAGCGGCGGGACAACTCTGCCCTGAGACCCGGGAGCAGGAAGTCGAAACTGGCGGCCACCCCGCCACCTATGATGATCGCTTGCAGGTTGAGCGTGTTGGACAGGCTCCCCAAGGCGATACCCAACCACCTGCCGAGCCGCTCGAAGGCCATCCCTGCACCGGCCACCCCCTGGCGCGCCAGGGCGGCCACGGTCTCCGCGCTCAGGTCCTCGGTAACAGTGGCCAAGAGGTCTGCCGGGATCAGCTCCCGTGCCGAGCGCACTACGGCCCCGGCCGAGCAGTATTGTTCCAGGCACCCCTGATTGCCGCAGGGGCAGGGGGGGCCATCGGGGTGTACGGTGACATGCCCGAATTCCGCCGCAAAACCGTTCGTGCCGGTCCAGAGCCTGTTGTCCAGGATCAACCCGCTCCCCAGGCCGGTCCCGATGGTTGCCACAAGAAAGGACGACAGCCCCCTGCCGGCGCCGAAACGCTGTTCGCCGAGCGCAATGATGTTGGCGTCATTGCCGCAGGCGGCGGGAAGGCTGATGTGCTCTTCCAGAAAGTCCCCCAGTTTCAGGCCCTCCAAAGGGCGCATGTTGACAGAGGAATGGATCAGACCATCCCGGCCGATCAGCCCCGGTACCCCGGCGCCGACGGCCGTTACCGTTATGCCGCGGCCGGCCGCCCATTCCCGCAACTCGCAGATGCCCCCTAGGAGGCGTGAACAAAAAAACTCCCGCCCCTCTTCGATCCCGCTGGCGGTGCGCCGCTGCTCAAGGATTGCGCCCGAGGCGGCGACCAGGGCGCAGCGCAGGTTGGTTCCACCTATGTCGATGCCGATCACGGCCGTTTCCATCATCTAAGCTCCTGCTTTGATCTTTTCCGCCAGTCGGTCGTAGGTTTCCTGGAGCCCTTCGGGGATCACGCGGACGTCGCCGACCACCGACATGAAATTGGTGTCACCATTCCAGCGCGGCACGATGTGGACGTGCATATGGTCCTCGATACCGGCTCCGCCCGCCTTTCCCAGGTTGATGCCCATGTTGAAGCCGTGCGGGCTGCAGGCGGCCTTCAGCAGGTTATGGGCCCGTCGTACGCACTGCATGAGATCCAGGATTTCCGTGTCGGAAAGGTCGTCCATGTCGGACACATGCCGGGATGGGGCTACCATCAGGTGGCCGCCGGAGTAGGGGTAACGATTCAGCATGATCAGGGAATGCCCGCTTCGGGTCAGGACCAGCCGTTCCCGGTCGTCGTTTTCCTTCCAGGCGCTGCAGAAGATGCATCCTTCCTGAGGGGGTGTGTTGCTGATATTGTTGATATAGGCCATCCTCCAGGGTGCCCACATACGTTCCATGTCGGTTCCTCCTTTCTTTGCCTGCTTCTGGATTGTAGCAGTACAAACGCCGGAGGCAAATCATTAGTTATAAATAAAATAATTTTTTATAACCCTGCATTAACTTCTTGACAAATATGACTGAGGGAAGCTATGGTTTTTTCATTTTAAGTAAAAGATTTTGCTTATATAAGTAGAAATAAACCCCTGTTTTTTACTATAAATAAAACCGGAGGACGTGATGGCCAAGATTACCGGAGCACTGGAATATCATTCGAGCGGCAGGAAAGGCAAGATTGAGGTTATATCTTCGAAACCCTGTTTGACGTCCCGCGACCTTTCCCTGGCTTACTCGCCCGGTGTTGCGGAGCCCTGTCTGGAGATCGAAAAGAACCCCGAAGACGCGTACCAGTACACAGCCAAGGGGAACTTGGTGGCCGTTGTCTCCAACGGCACGGCGGTGTTGGGACTGGGCAATATCGGAGCTCTGGCAGGCAAGCCGGTCATGGAGGGGAAAGGAGTTCTCTTCAAACGTTTTGCCGATATCGACGTGTTCGACATTGAGTTGAACAGTGAAAATCCGGATGAGATAATCCGTGCCTGCCAGCTCTTGGAGCCGACCTTCGGCGGCATCAACCTGGAGGATATCAAGGCTCCCGAGTGCTTCTACATCGAGGAAGAACTGAAGAAAACCATGAACATCCCGGTCTTCCACGACGACCAGCACGGCACAGCTATCATCTCCTCTGCGGCCCTGATCAACGCTCTGGAGTTGATCGACAAGAAGATCGACCAGATCAAGATCGTGGTGAACGGTGCGGGTGCATCGGCCATTGCCTGCGCCAACCTGGCCATCTCCCTGGGGGTAAAGCGGGAAAACTTGATCATGTGTGACACCAAGGGTGTGATCTACCAGGGGCGCGCCGAAGGGATGAACAAATACAAGGAGCGCTTTGCCGTCGATACACCGTTGCGCACCTTGGAAGAGGCGGCTAATGGGGCCGACGTGCTCTTCGGGCTCTCGTCCAAGGGGGCGTTTACCGCGGAGATGGTGCGCAAGATGGCCGCTAATCCGATCATTTTTGCCATGGCAAATCCCGATCCCGAGATTACGCCGGAAGAGGCCCGCGCGGTGCGGGGCGACGTTCTGATCGCCACCGGGCGTTCCGACTATCCCAACCAGGTCAACAATGTTCTCGGTTTCCCCTTTATCTTCCGCGGCGCCCTGGACGTACGCGCCACGACCATCAACGAGGAGATGAAAAAGGCCGCGGTGTTTGCCCTGGCGGAACTGGCCCGGGAGGAATGCCCCGATTCGGTCTGCCGCGCCTACGGCAACGTCAAATTCTCCTTCGGCCGGGACTATATCATTCCCAAGCCGTTCGACCCTCGCGCCTTGCTGCGGGTGGCGCCGGCAATCGCCAAGGCGGCTATGGACTCAGGCGTTGCCCGGCAGCCGATTGCCGATATGGACAAATATGTAGAACATCTGGAATCGTTGCAGGGTAAGGCTAAGGAGACCATGCGCCTGATCATCAACAAGGCCAAAAGCGACCCCAAGCGAATCGTCTTCCCGGAGGGAGATAACGAGAAGATCCTCCGCGCCGCCCAGATCCTGATCGAAGAGGGGATTGCAAAACCGATCCTCATCGGCAGTAGCGACAAGATCAACGCCAAGATGGAGGAGCTTGGCCTGGATTTCAATGGCAGCGTGCCGATCATCGACCCGTCGAACTTCAGTCAATCCGAAGAGTACGCCCAAGAGCTTTTTAGTCTGCGGCAGCGGAAAGGGTTGACCCTCTCTGAGGCCCGGCGAATTCTGACGCGCAAGTCACGTACCCACTTTGGTTGCATGATGGTGCGTCAAGGGGATGCGGATACGCTGCTCTCGGGCATCGATACCCATTATCCCGAGACCATCCGGCCGGCCCTGGAGGTGATCGGCAAGCAGGCCGGGCTTTCCAGCGTGCATGGCCTCTACATGATGGTGTTCAAGAAGGGGATTTTTCTTTTGGCAGACACCACGGTTTGTATCGAGCCCACCGCCGAGGAATTGGCCGAAACCGCCATCCTTGCCGCGGAAAAGGCCCGGATGTTCGACATCGATCCGACGATCGCCATGCTTTCCTTCTCCAACTTCGGGTCGGTCCAGCACCCCCAGGCCCTGAAGGTCAAAAAGGCGGCGGAGATCGTTAAGGAAAAAGCGCCGGGTCTGATCATCGACGGCGAAATGCAGTCCGATACCGCCGTGGTCACGGAAATCCTGCAAAAAAGTTTCCCCTTCGCCAACCTGAAGGAGGCTGCCAACATCCTTATCTTCCCGGACCTTAATTCAGGGAATATCTGCTACAAACTTCTCCACCATCTGGGAGGAGCCGAAGCCATTGGGCCGATCCTGATGGGGATGAAGAAGCCGGTCCACGTCCTGCAGCGCGGGGACGATGTAGACGATATCGTCAACATGGCGGCAATAGCCGTAGTTGATGCCCAAATATCCTGAGGTAATTGCGGCACGGAGCGGGAAGCTCCCCTGGGGACTAAAACAGTGCCATAGAACACCGTCCTCGCGTTACGGGAGTATTCGGGTGTAATTACGTAGAATGCCCCGGCGTCGCGTTTTTCGCCCGCCCCCCCCATGGCGTTTTTAGAGCACAAACACAAAAACCACTGGCAGATCGCCCGTGGTTTTTGTGTTTGAATTTAAGGTGCGATGTGATATTTTGGCTTAGTTATGGCGATTTATACCTGTAAGCTCGGCGCATCGGACGGCAAAGTAATGTTTCGCGAACTCGAGGCGGACGAGCCGTTGATGTTGCGCAAAAGTCTGGAAGATCAGGGCTTTTTTGTTTTCGAGGTAAAACGGAAACCCTTGCAGTTTCTTTTTGAAAAGGGGTTGAAGCGCCGTCGCATCGATAATCGCACGCTTCTTACCCTGAATCAGGAGATGCTCGTTCTGATCAAGGCAGGCATGCCGATCATGCAGGTTCTCGACGCGATTCTGGAACGGCACGAGACCGGCAAACTCGCCGAGTTGTTGCTTCAAGTCCGGGAGGACGTGAAGGGTGGGGTAGCGCTCTCGGCCGCTCTGGACAAGCATGGCCGGGCGTTCCCGCAGTTGTACGTGGCCTCCATCCGCGCCGGAGAAAGGACGGGGGATCTGCCCCGTACGATCCGGCGCTATATCCAGTATCTCAAGCGAGTTGACAGTATCCGTAAAAAGGTCGTCTCGGCGCTGTTTTACCCATCCATTCTCATCATTTTCGCATTCATGGCCATTACGCTGCTGTTGCTGTACGTGGTGCCTACCTTCAGTCAGGTCTATGCCGATGCCGGTTCCCAACTGCCGGCGCCAACCAGGATGCTGATCAGCTTTACCTCGTTTCTCCGGCATTTTGCCCTGCTGGGGGTACTGTTGATTGTCGGTCTGGTCGCCGCGTATCGCTCCTGGGTCGGTACGGAGTCGGGCCGCTACAAGGTTGATCGTTTCAAGCTGACGATCCCGGTGGCTGGCGATGTTTTTACAAAGTATTCGGTGGCTGGTTTTACCCGCACCCTGGCAACGGTGCTCGGCAGCGGAATACCGATTATCGAGTCGTTGCGGATGTGTATCGGAACACTCGACAACCGTTACATGGAAAAACGTTTCTTCGAAGCGGTCAGATTCATCGAGGAGGGTGGGCGGCTCTCCACCGCCCTGGAACGGATCAATATCATGCCGCCCCTCGCACTCCGCATGTTGGGGGTGGGGGAGGCGACCGGCTCGTTGGAAGATATGCTGGTTGACATTTCCGATTATCTGGAGGAAGAGTTGGAGGAGCGCATGCACGTCCTCACGACAGCCATAGAACCTGCCATCATGCTTGTTGTGGGTGTTGTGATCGGGGTCATCATTATTGCCATGTACCTGCCGATATTCAAGATTGCCGGCACGGTGGGCTAGGAGCGGCAATGCAATCGTACCGGCGAAGAAAAATCGGCACGATCCTGGTGGAACGAGGCACGCTCTCGGCGGATCAACTGCCGATTGTTCTCGATAAATTGGGCATCGGTAAACTGCGTTTCGGAGAGATCTGCATTCAGGAGGGCCTGATCAGCGATGACGACTTGGCCCGTGCTCTGGCCGAGCAGTTCAACCTGGAATATATCGATCTGGCCAATTTTAAGCCGGATGAGTCACTGCTCAATGCGCTGCCTCCCGACGCTCTCCACCGTTTCCGCTTTGTACCGTTGGAGATGACGGAAAGTTCCATGGTCGTAGCTATTGCCGACCCTACCGATGTGGTCAAGCTGGATGAATTGGAACTCTTGTTCGACCGTCCCTTGCAACTCCGCATTGCGGCGGAGTCTGCTATTTCCGCGCTCGTCAAGACGGGAGAAGGGACGCGCCGGGTGCTTCGTGAAGTTTCGGAAGACTTCATGTTGCAATTGGTCAAGGAGACGGAACGGGGCGAAGAAGTCCTGTCGGTGGAGAGCATCTCCGATGACACAAGTCCGATCATCAAGTTGGTCAACAGCACCATTCTGGATGCACTTAACCGCCGCGCCAGCGACATCCATATCGAAACCGGACATGAGGGCGTAGAGATCAAGTACCGCATCGATGGTGTCCTGTACCGGGCCAATGAGCCCATCGACCTGCATTTTCAAGGACCAATCATCTCGCGTCTCAAGGTTATGAGCGAGCTGGATATCTCGGAGCGGCGCATACCCCAGGACGGACGTTTCAAAATCCGTTTCAGCGAAAAATCCATCGACTTTCGCGTATCTATCATGCCGAGCGCCTTGGGTGAGGATGCGGTCATACGCATCCTTGACAAGGAGAGCATTGCCAGCGATATGAAAGGATTATCGCTGGAAAATCTCGGGGTCTGCGAGAGGGAGATAAAGCGCTTGCGCAGAAAAATCCGCGAACCGTACGGCATGGTGCTGGTGACCGGCCCCACTGGTTCGGGTAAGACCACCACGCTCTATGCGGCCCTGACTGAGATCCATACGGGCGAGGACAAGATCATCACCATCGAAGACCCGGTGGAATACATGCTGCGCGGTGTGCTCCAGATCCCGGTCAACGAGAAAAAGGGCCTCACCTTTGCCAAGGGGCTGCGCTCTATCCTGCGTCACGACCCGGACAAGATCATGGTCGGCGAGATCCGCGATTCGGAGACCGCCCAGATCGCCGTTCAATCCGCCTTGACCGGCCACCTGGTTTTTACCACGGTGCATGCCAACAACGCCTTTGACGTGATTGGGCGCTTTATCCATATGGGTATTGACCCTTACAACTTCGTTTCCTGCCTCAACTGTGTCATGGCGCAGCGACTGGTGCGGAGGGTCTGCCCGAAATGCCGCCGCCCGGTCCGTTACACCGACGACGTTCTGCGGGAAGCAAGCGTGGATCCGGAAAGCACACGCAATGCCACCCTGTACGAGGCGGTGGGTTGCGAGGAGTGCAACGGGACCGGATACCGTGGGCGTTCCGCCATCGTGGAGCTTCTCGAGTTTAATGATGAACTCCGGGATCTGATCATTGCTCGGGTGCCGGCAACCCAACTTAAGCAAACCGCCCGAGAAGCGGGGGTGGTCTTTCTCCGGGAAGCGGCTGTTGAAAAGATGCTTGCAGGGGAAACGACGCTGAAGGAAATCAACCGCGTTACTTTCGTGGAATGACGGAGATGAATTGACGCTATGTTGTTTACCAGAACCTCTCTTGGAGTTGAAATAAACCAATCCGGTGTGGCCTTTGCCCTTTTAGGGGGTACGCCTGCGGCGCCGCGCCTGGAGAGGGCCGTTCACACACCTTTGCCTACGGGCGCCGTGCGCAGTTCGTTACGTGAGCCGAATATTCTCGACCTTCAGGCCTTTGTCGAGAGTTTTCAGAACGCCCACAACCTGCTGTTACATCGTTCGAAGCGTCTTTCTCTGACCCTGCCCGATTCGGTCGGCCGCATCATTCTCCTGGACATGGAGGGGCGTTTCAAGAATCGAACGGAAGGCCTGGACATGATCCGCTGGAAGTTGAAAAAAAACATCCCGTTCGATGTCTCCGATACCCATCTGGACTACCAGTTGCTGAAGATACGCGAGAACGGCGACATGGCCCTGCTGGTGGCGCTGGCCTCCCGCACGGTTATCGAACAATACGAGAATGCGCTCACATCGGCTGGGTTCACACCGGCGCGAATCGATTTCAACAGTTTCAATCTCTACAGGATTTTTGATCGTCGTCTGGCGTTGCTGGACGATAGTCTCCTCATCTACTTTCATAACGGCGCTCTCGGCATCAT
Source organism: Geobacter sp. AOG2 (assembly GCF_019972295.1). Lineage (NCBI taxonomy): Bacteria > Pseudomonadati > Thermodesulfobacteriota > Desulfuromonadia > Geobacterales > Geobacteraceae > Geobacter > Geobacter sp. AOG2. The sequence continues at coordinate 2,450,356 of NZ_BLJA01000001.1, read as the reverse complement.
GGCCTATTACAATGGTGTGCCCGAATTCATCCGGGTAAAAGAGCTGCCAGGGACGAGTGCCGTTGATAATCGTGTTTTCATGGAGATCAATAACTCGCTCTTGGTCCATCGCGAACGCTTCCCCGAACGGAACACGGCCAATGTATTCTGCATTGCGCCGCCCGACGTGGCTTCTGCGTTTTGCAGCATGGTTTCGGAAGCGGCCGGGTCGGAAGCAATCCTGTTGGAAACGAAAACAGCGGTGACTCCCGGTAGAGAGGCTCCGGGGGATCAGGAGTCGTTTTTCCTCTTTTCAGCCGCCATCGGCGCCGCCTTGAGGAGTCTGTGATGCGTTTTACCATCAATCTGGCCACCAGGACATACGTGGATCAGCGGCTTATAAGCCAGATCTGTTACGCTGCTATTGTCTTGCTTGTCCTTGTATTGTCGTGGAATACCTTTGTTGCGTTCAGCAATTTGGGAGAATTACACCGCTTGAAATCGGATATCACAACCTACGAGGGCCGCCTGAACAGTCGGCCCAAGGATGTCCCCGAACGGGAGTACACCCATCTGCTGGCGGAGATTGCCTTCTTCAACGGTATTATTGAACGTAAGGCCTTCAACTGGCTGGGACTGCTTGAGCAGATGGAAAATGTCACGCCCGAAGGTATTGCATTGACCTCGCTGGCGCCCGACATGAAGAGCGGCGACGTGAAGATAGAAGGACGAGCGCACTCTTTTGCAAACCTTCGGACTTATATGGAAAAGCTTGATGAATCCAAGGCCTTCACAAAAGTTCTGCTCCTGTCGAATCGCGATGTGGCGATAAGTGATAAGGTTCGCGGGATTCAATTTACCATTTCATGCAGGGCGGCGTTGAAATGAATCAGGTTATCCAGGAAATAGTTCGCCAGAGGCAGCGTATTCTCGTGGTGGTTCTGGTGTTGCTGGTGCTCAATATCGCGGTGCTCGTCTTTTTGAAGGGCTATCTGGCCTCTGCCATTAGTGATACCCAGACATCATGGGGCGACCTACGGAGGCGCGTAGCGGTTGCCGGCCAGAACGATGCCGCAACGATCTACCGCAGGGGCAAGGCTGACCTGGAACAACTCAGGACGCGCATCCCCCCTAAAAACCAGTTCCCCCGTTTATTGGGCGGGATCTTCGATACAGCATCTTCCGACAGCGTCAGCGTGGGGGCGGTCAACTATCGGCCCTCGGTTATCAAGGACAATCCTGCACTCCTGTCCTATGGTCTCTCTCTGTCGGTCAGCGGGAGTTATGCCGCGGTTAAGAATTTTCTGGCTGACATGCAGAAGAATGGCGAACTAATCGTTATTGACGGTTTAACCATGGCGAATAACGACCCATATGAGGAAAATGTGGTTATGGACCTTCACATGACGGTTTATCTGCAGGAGGTCCCATGAACCGGCAAAGGCTGATTCTGTTCATCCTGCTGATCGCGCTGGCCCTCGCCGTGTCGTGGAGTTTTTTTGCCATGCCCCGTCCTCAGGTCGCTCCTCCCCAGAAGTCTGCCTCTGACCAGCGGACCAAGGAGGCTTCGGGACGCACGACGCCGACAGCGAGCCTGCCGAGTGATGACCGTATACTGAAACTGGATCTTCTTAATCGAGAACGGGGTGGTTTTAAAGGCTATCGCCGTGATATATTCAGACCGATTTTTGTTGATGAATTCAAACTCATGCAAGAAAAGGCGGCGGCGCTTAAGATTGTGAAACCGCGGCCACTGCCGCCTCCGCCCCCGCCGCCGCCCCCAATTGCACCCGCCATAGCGGCGGCGCAGGAACAGGCGCAACGAAACCGACGTGAATTGGCCAAATTCGTTTTTAAGGGGTTTCTCAGCAAGGATAATCAAAAAACCATTTTTTTATCAAAAGATGGCGCCATTCTTCTGGTAAAAAAAGGTGATATTTTTGAAAAACGCTATAAGGCCGCCTCAATTACCGACCAGGCTCTTACCATTCAGGTTGTTGATTCTGCCGAAGAAATCGTCATCCCGCTCGTGGAGAATCTTTCACTAAAAGCGGTGCCTTAACGTTTGAACACAGTACCAGAGGAGACGCCACGGATGCGCTATCTGATTCATCTGACCATACCCTGTCTGCTTAGTCTTAGTGCGATGATCCTGCTCCCCGGTTGCACGGGGGGGCGTCAGGCTTTTAGCACGGGAGAAAAATTCGAAGCCGAAGGCAGATACGAAGAGGCCATGTACAGCTATGCCGAAGCCTTTCGTAAAGAACCCGAGATCGGAGAATACCGGGTACGCTTCCTCAGCGCTCGTGAAAAGGCTGCCGATAATTATTACCGAAGCGGTGTCCAATACTTCAATAACGGAAATTATGTAGCTGCGTTGGAGGCGTTTCAGAACGCCTATGGTCTTGATCCCAGCCAGAATAAATACAAGCAGCAGGTCGAAGCAACCAGGCTCCTGAAGAATGCCCAACTTGCCTATCAGGAAGGGGTCGACTTTGAAAAGGCCAATAAGCTCAAGGATGCCAATCGCGCTTTTCTCCAGGCAGTTTCCCTGCATCCGGACAATAAGGAGTATCAGGCTGCCCTGCGGCGTATTTCCGGTATGCGCAAGAGCAGGGTGGAAGGTTTTGAACTGAACCTCAAATCCTCCAAGCCGATTACGCTCAAGTTTAAGGATGCCAAAATCAAGGACGTATTCAGTATCCTTACCAGGCTTTCGGGTATCAATTTTGTGTTTGACGATGGGGTAAAGGATCAGAACGTCACCATCTACATGGAGAACGGGACCTTTCAGCAGGCGCTTGAACTCCTGACCAACATGTTCAAGCTGGGACGAAAGGTGCTAAATGAAAGTACAGTAATCATCTATCCCAGAATGCCCGACAAGATCAAACAGTATGAGGAAATGGAGGTGCGCACTTTCCATCTCAACTATCTTGAGGCAAAAAAAGCGATCAACCTGATCCGTGGCATGATGCAGGTGCGCAAGATCCAGATTAATGACGATTCCAACTCGCTTCTCGTTCGCGATACCAAGGACGTGGTCGATGTGGTGGAAAAAATCCTCGACGCCAATGACGTCCCTGAACCCGAGGTGGTACTCGATGTCGAAGTCTTAGAGCTGAATGACTCGAATGCCGAGAACGTCGGACTTCTGCTGAGTAACTATAATGTGCAGATGGGGGCCTTTGCGCCGGACGGTACGGCGCTTTCTTCGACGCTCACATCGGCGACGTCGTCGTCATCGTCATCATCGTCAACATCGTCGTCATCAACCATAAGCAGCTTGATCCGCGCCTTTTCGGTCAACGGATATGGTGGTTACCTGACGGTGCCCAACGCCACCTACAATTTTGGTAAAACACTGGTCAAGGGGGAGGTGTTATCAAACCCCAAAGTCAGGATCAAGAACAAGGAAAAGTCAAAGTTCACGGTGGGAACCAGGGTTCCGATCACCACCACGACCACCACGAATTCTACGACAAGCGTGAACGTCCAGTATGTGGACGTGGGGGTTAAGGTAAATGCCGAGCCGACGATCCAACTCAATAACGAGGTCACCATAAAGTTGTCGCTTGAGGTGAGTTCGATCCTTTCCACCGAAACCGTGGGCAGTACGGACAGCGCAACAAAGGTCGTCACCATCGGCACCAGAAACCTTGAGACCGTGCTCAGTCTGAAAGACGGTGAAACCAGCGTCATTGGCGGTTTGATCTCGCGTACGAACAGCGACAGCAAGAGTAAAGTATTCCTGTTGGGTGATCTACCGCTCATCGGGCCGCTTCTCTCCAGTTCCAACGGCAGCAAAGCCAAGACGGAACTGGTCTTGGCGATTACCCCCCGGCTGGTGCGGGGTGTGACGGTGCCGCAGCTTGACCTTTCCGCGTTCATGTCCGGCAAAGAAGACGAACCTTCACTGGCCAGGCCATTGGCGGCCTTCGAAGAGGAGCCGGTCTTTGCGCCGGAATCGAAGGCTTCGTCCCCCTCGGTCGACCATGCACCGAAAGAGCCAGACGCCACGCATTCGGCCCGTTCCATTTCTCCGTTAGCCGCGGCCGTTGAAAAAGAACGTCAGGCAAAGGCCGCTGCCAATCAGGAGCGGATAGCTGCGGAAAAGGCCGAACAGGAACGGCAGACGCAAGTGTCTCCGGCCTCGATGGCGGCAACGCCCTCTCCCGCGGCCGGCGTCGCTCCTCTGGGTGGCCCCGGCGTGGAAGCCGGACAAGGGATCGCACCCACGCGGGGGATGATTCAGGTTACTGCGCCTGCCGCTCTACAGGTCGGTCAGCAGTTCAGCATTGATGTTAAGGTCAGCCTCACACAGAATCTGGCCAACACACCGTTTACCCTGACCTATGATCCGGACAGTGTCGAGTTTATGTCGGCTGTCGAAGGGGCGTTTCTTAAACAAGACGGGAAGCCTACGACCTTCTCGGCTTCGCCGGATGCAGCAAATGGAACAGTCACAGTGACCCTGGCCCGCGTAACAGGAAGCGGGGGGGTCTCCGGTGGCGGGACGCTCGCAACCTTTACCTTCAAGGCAAAGAAACAGGGACAAGCCAATTTCGGGTTCAGTAATGTCAATTTTATCTCTGCCGATGGCGCACCCTTTAGCATGGTGCCGTTCGTAAAACCTGTTACCATAAACTAGGCATTTAGCTGTGATGCCGAGCTCATTAAAGACATGCCGCGGGGTCAGTCTGATCGAGTTGATTGTGACGATGACCATCCTAGCGATACTGGCTTCGGTGGTCATGCCGATGATGCAAATGACCGCCATCCGGTCCCGCGAGCTTGAATTGCACCGTAATCTGCGCGTTATTCGCACCGCAATAGACGAGTTCAAAAAGAGTTACGATAAAGCCGTACTCGAAAAAAAGATCCTGCCGTCCTTGAACAAATCGGGGTACCCGGAAACGTTGCAACAACTGGTGGACGGGTATGATTTCGGCGGTCTTTACTCGACCAAGCAGAAATTCCTGCGCAGGATTCCGGCCGATCCCATGAATCCGCCCAAGCCGGGCGAGGAGCCTAAGTGGGGCATGCGATCCTATGCCGACAACCCGGACTCTGGCATGTGGGGCGGTGAGGATGTCTACGATGTGTACTCATTGAATGAAGGAACGGCGATTGATGGGACGAAATATAAAGACTGGTGAGCACACGATACGGTCGGCCCCGGCCGGTCTGTCGAGCGATAATGGCGGCTTCACCCTGATCGAGCTGATGATCGTGGTTTCGATTATCGGTATCCTGGCGGCCATTGCCGTGCCCAACTACCAGTGGGGCATCATCAAGACCAAAGAGTCAGTATTGCGCGAGGATCTGTACAACCTGCGTTCGACCATCGACCAGTACTACGTCGATCAGGGCAAGTACCCCGACTCGCTTGAAGATCTGAAAACGAAAAACTATCTGCGTGGCATCCCCAAGGACCCTTTTACCAAAGCAGAGGACTGGGTAACTGTCCCGCCGCCGACAGATACGACATCAGCTCCTGCGGGGGCCACGTCCTCCGGCGGAACCCTGTCCCTGGGTAATGTGTATGATGTTCATAGCAACTCGGATCTTGTGGGGAGCGACGGCAAGCCGTATAAAGAGTATTGAGACGTCGTAACTGCCGTCCGACCATGGCACGGCGGCGTACGTTGGTTTGGATAAAGAGATTCTCAACGGGTATGAACAAAATGATCCAACTGCATAACGTATCCCTGGCTTACCAGAAGGACGCCACCGCCCTGAACGATATCAATCTAAGGATCGAAAAAGGGGAGTTCGTCTTTCTGACCGGCCCTTCGGGCGCAGGAAAGACCACATTGCTACGGCTTCTCTACGGCGCGCTCACTCCTACCCGCGGGCAGGTGGTGATCGACGGCCAGAATGTCTCCCGCATGACCGCGTCCCAGATCCCTTTCCTCCGCCGCAGTATCGGCGTTGTGTTTCAGGACTTCAAGCTGCTCCCCACCCGGACGGTTTTTGAAAACGTGTCCATCACCCTTGAGGTCCTTGGCTGGGGGAGGGCGGATATTGGTAAGAAGGTCATGCACGTACTGAAACAGATGGGCATGGAAGGGAAGATAAACCAGACGCCCCAACGCCTTTCCGGGGGGGAACAACAGCGAGTGGCCCTGGCGCGGGCGCTGGTGAACGACCCCAAAATCCTCGTTGCGGATGAGCCGACCGGAAATCTTGACGATGCCAATAAAAATCAGATCCTTACCATATTCAAGGAAGCCAATGTTCGAGGTACGACGGTCGTGGTTGCGACTCATGACCGGCGGCTGATCGATAATTGTCATAAAAGGCTGGTAACCCTCAGCAAGGGAGAAATCGTTGAACAGGTGGAAAAAGAAGGCGTCTCCGGCGAGTCGGCCTAACAAACGCCCGAATCTTGCGGGTGAAGGTTTCGGCGGCCGGCTGGGCTATTTTTTCAGCCGCGCCCTGACCAATATACGGCAGAATATTTTTGTCAATGTGGTTACGGTGGGCACCATCACCCTGGCGCTCCTGATTGTTTCGCTGTTTCTTTTGGTGTTCGTCAACCTTGAGAATGCGGCGGAAAATTGGAGTGAGCGGGTGCAGGTTACGGTCTATTTCGACCGTGAATTGAGCGGTCAGGAACAGGCGGCGCTCCGCAGCCGAATCATGTCTCTACCTGGTGCGGCCCGCATCACGTATGTGTCCCGTGACGAAGCGCTCAAACGTTTCAGCTCCAGGCTTCGGGGACAAGAGACTCTGCTGGAAGGGGTCAGACCCGACATACTCCCCACCTCGTTCGAAATCTCCCTCAAGCGTGAAAATCGCGAAACCCACGGGGTCGAGGCATTTGTCGCCTCTTTGAAGAATATTCCTGGCATCACCGAGGTACAATACGGCGAAGAATGGGTCCGGCGCTTCAATACGTTCCTTAACTTCATGCGGCTGGTTGGAGCATTGCTGGGTGGCTTTCTGGTGATTGCAGTAGTGTTCATCGTATCCAACACCATCAAACTGACCATTTATGCTCGTCGCGATGAACTGGAAGTGATGGCGCTGGTGGGAGCTACGCGCTTCTTCATCAAAGCCCCCTTTTTGATCGAAGGGGTCATACAGGGGGCAGGCGGGGCAATGCTTGCCGTCGGCTTGCTATGGGGGGTATATGAGGGGTTTCTTCACAATGCGGGAAGTTTTCTGACATTCAATCCGGCTGCCTCGGGGCTGGCCTTTCTCCCAACTGAATATGTCGGCGGTATTGCTGCGGCCGGTATTCTGCTCGGTTTGATCGGCAGCCTCACCTCTCTCAAGCGTTTCGTTTCTGCCTGAGCAATGATCCGAATGCTATGCATACTGCTGATCCTCTCCGCGGCTTCCCCGGGGTGGAGTGAAAGTCCCAAGGACGAGTTGAAAGGGGTCAAGCGGGAGATCAAGGCGAAGCGACAACTCATCACCAAGACGCGTAAGGTTGAAGCAGTCGTCTCCACCGAGTTGCAGGAGATAGAACATTCTCTGGAACGAAAGATTGCGGACTTGGGGAGCCTTGACCGCGATCTGAGGAATGTGGAATCGAATCTGGACCGCAGCGGGCGTGCCATTGCGCAGGTCACCGAGGAAACCAACCGGAAGAAACGAGAGATTGAGGGGCGCCTGATCTCGCTTTACAAGGCAGGAGAACTGGGCGCACTCCGCATGTTCTTCTCGGCTGAGTCATTTCCCCAGATGGCGGAGAATATCCGCTACATGCGTTCCATTCTGGAGAATGACAAAAAGATATTTGCGGAGTATAATGCTAAAATTGAGGAATTACGCAGGCTGAAAGCCTCCCTGGAGCAGGATATGGCCAGGAAGGAGCGGATAAAGAACGGCATTGCCCTTAAAAAACACGAGATCGAAGAGGAAAAGCGCAGGAAGTTTGCTTACCTGGTCAAGGTGCGTCAGGACCGCAAGGGGTATGAAACCTCGCTCAAGGATCTCCAGGCCAATGCCTCCCGTTTGCAGGCCATGATCGAACGTCTTGAGGCACTGAGCCGGAGAAAGCTTTCCTCGCGTCATACGAGACCGGGGAGCAAGCTCAAGCCTCTCCCGGAACTGCCGCCGGTGCCGGATCGCGGGTTCGCTTCCCAGAAGGGGCGCATGGCGATGCCTGTCAGGGGTAACATCATTGAGACGTATGGGAAACACAAACACCCTGAGTTCAACTCCTATACCTTTAGCAAAGGGCTCTCCATCGCCGCCGGGGCCGGCACGGAGATCAAAGCGATCTACGACGGCAGCGTGATCTTTGCGGACTATTTCAAAGGTTACGGCAATATGGTAATTGTCGATCATGGCGGGGGGTATTTCAGTCTCTACGCCCACGCCTCGCGGATAACAAAGAAGGTGGGCGCCGAGGTGGCAAGAAACGAGACGCTGGCCACGGTCGGAGATGTGGATTCCGCCAAAGGGCCCATGCTCTACTTCGAGATCAGGTATCAGGGCAAGCCGGTGGACCCGGCGGCTTGGGTGCGGTAACAAGATATATTAAAAAGATATTCATACACGCGGAGGCACAAGATGTTCACAACCGGCAGCAAAAAGAAGAAGGTGGCGTTCGGCTTCGTACTGGTCGTAACCATTCTCGTGGTGTTCATCGGCATCAGCACACAACGGCATTGTGCGGCCGAGGCCAAGGGAAGCGACTACGAGTCAATCGAGCTTTTTACGGATGTTATGGCTATCATCAAGAAGAGTTATGTTGACGAGGTCGATACCAAGAAACTCATCTACGGCGCAATCAACGGCATGCTGGCGTCACTGGACCCTCATAGCTCCTTCATGTCCCCCGAGACCTACAAGGAGATGAAGATCGACACCAAGGGGGCCTTTGGCGGTTTGGGCATAGAGATCTCCATCAAGGACGGCATCCTGACCGTTATTTCGCCTATTGAGGATACGCCCGCTTTCAAGGCTGGCATCAAGTCCGGCGACCAAATCCTTAAGATCGACGACAAATTTACCAAGGATCTGAATATCAATGAAGCGGTCAAGCGGATGCGCGGTCTCAAGGGGACCAAAGTCGTTTTGACCATAATGCGTGACGGTTTTGAGAAACCGCAGGAATTCACGCTGGTGCGCGATATTATTCAAGTCAAGAGCGTGCGTTCCCGCCTGCTGGACGATGGCTACGGCTATGTGCGCATCGCCCAGTTCCAGGAAAAAACGGATGAGGACCTCTCCAAGGCTCTTAAATCCCTTAAAGATGAAAATAAGGGCGATCTCAAGGGGCTTGTCCTTGACTTGCGCAACGATCCCGGTGGTCTTCTGGACCAAGCGGTCCGGGTGGTAGAACATTTTATACCGGAAGGGAAGATGGTCGTGTACACCGAGGGACGTGAAAAGGATTCCAAGATGCAGTTCACGGCCAAAAAGGGCGGCAAGGAGCCGAACTATGCGATTGTCGTGCTGATCAACGGAGGCAGCGCCAGCGCTTCCGAGATCGTTGCCGGAGCTCTGCAGGACCACAAACGTGCCATCATCATGGGGACCCAGAGTTTTGGCAAGGGTTCTGTCCAGACCATTATCCCGCTCTCGGACGATTCCGGTCTGCGCCTCACCACGGCCCGTTACTATACCCCCAAAGGGCGCTCCATCCAGGCCAAGGGTATCACCCCCGATATCGTGGTCGAGCGGCTGGAACTACCCAAAGAAACCGGGGAGAAGAAGGAGTTCATGCACATCCGTGAAAAGGATCTGGACCACCACTTCGAAAACGAAGATAAGAACAGCCAGGGCAACACCAAAAAGGACGATAAAAAGGAAAAGAATGCCCTTCTGAAGTCGGACGACGCTTTGAAGAATGATTATCAGGCCATGCGCGCCCTTGACCTACTCAAGGGGTGGGACATCCTGAAAACGATGGGGACGGAAAAGTAGGTTCCTCGTGCGGGGGTATTCCGGAGACGGGTACCCCCGCACGGGCGAACGGCTTGCCGAGTCACTGTGACCAAACCCCGTAACAAGAGATATAAACAGAGGTCGGGCGGCGGCAGCCGTATCGCAGCAGTGGCCCTCCTGGCCACGATCCTGCTTGCTGTTGGCCTCTATTTCATAATGTCCCCCCGGGGTAATCCCCCCTCGCCCCCACAACCTTCCCGGAACGCCGCGAATCTCTCGCCCACTCCGATCCCGGAGGCGGGCCGTCCCGCATCGCCTGTCGCTCCGCAGCCCGGAGTATCGGTCACAGGTGAAGCGCAATATCCCCACGAAACCACTTCCAAGGAAGAAGACAATAAACCGGCAATCAGCCCGGCCGGTGTTCAAGGAAAGTTGGCGATCATCATCGACGACATGGGGAGCACCCTGCAGGAAGCCCGCGCGTTGGCGGGCATTGGGCTCCCCCTGACCTTTTCCATCATTCCGGGGCTGCATAGCGACCGGGATGTGGCCGGCTTTGCCGCCCGTTCCGGTATCGAGACGATGATCCATATCCCCATGCAGTCCAAGGGGTGGCCTCAGCGCAGGTTGGAAGCCAACGGACTATTGACATCAATGGATGATGCCGCTATCCGTGAACATCTCGGCGAATATACGCGCGAGATTCCTACGGCCATTGGCGTCAATAACCACATGGGGTCCGAATTCACCGAGCATGAGGACAAGATGAGGGTGGTGCTGGAGGAGTTGAAAGGGAAGGGGCTGTTCTTCATCGACAGCGTAACGACACCCCGGACGGTTGGGGCGCGTCTGGCCCGTGAGATGGGGGTAAAGACGGCAAAGCGGAACGTGTTTCTCGACAACGAGCAAAACGGCGCCTACATTCGCGGACAGTTGGCCCAAGCGGTGCGGATGGCAAAGAAAAACGGCACTGCCATTGCTATTTGCCATCCCCACCCGGCAACGATTGCAACTCTGGTCGAAACATTGCCGGCCCTGGCTGGCCAGGGGATAACCCTGGTTCCGGTATCGCAGTTGGTCCGGTAACTTTCTCGTAAACTTTGACGGACGTCAGATGTTTTTCAGCAGGTGCCCCAGTTTGGTTTGTTTGGTCTTGAGGTACTTGCGGTTGTTCTCCGTGGCGACCGCCTCAATGGCGACCCGCTCCACGATATCGATGCCATAGCCCTGCAACCCGATGAGCTTCTTGGGGTTGTTGGTCAGGAGACGGATCTTTGTGATCCCCAGGGCCAACAGGATCTGCGCCCCAATGCCGTAATCCCTCAGATCGGCCTTGAAACCAAGTTCCAGATTGGCTTCCACCGTGTCGCGGCCCCGGTCTTGCAACTCATAGGCCCGGAGCTTGTTGATTAGGCCGATGCCGCGCCCCTCCTGGCGCATGTAGAGGATCACCCCTTTCCCCTCCCGAGCGATCATTTCCATGGCTCGGTGCAGTTGTTCCCCGCAGTCGCAGCGTTGGCTACCCAAAACATCGCCGGTCAGACACTCCGAGTGGACCCGGACCAATACGGATTCACCCTTTGCAAACTCCCCCTTGACCAAGGCAAGGTGATCCAGCTTGTCCACATCGTTTTCAAAGGCAATGGCCCGCCATTCGCCGCCGTAAGCCGACGGGAGGTGGGCCTCGGCCACGGTGCGCACGAGACGTTCGTGCCGCAGCCGATAGGCGACCAGGTCGGCCACGGTACAGATCTTGATTCCATGCTCTTTTGCGAACTTCTTCAATTCGGGCATGCGCGCCATGGTGCCATCGTCATTCATGATCTCGCAGATGACCCCGGCCGGCCGCAACCCAGCCAAACGCGCCAGATCCACTGACCCTTCGGTTTGTCCCGACCGGACCAGAACTCCCCCCTTGCGGGCACGCAGGGGAAAGATATGGCCGGGGCTGACCAAGTCGTCCGGGGTCGCGCTATCAGCGACGGCGGTCAGGATGGTGTGAGCCCGGTCGGCGGCCGAGATGCCGGTGGTAACCCCATGTTTCGCCTCGATGGAAATGGTGAAAGCGGTTTCAAACGGCGAGGTGTTATCCCGTACCATCGGCCGCAGATTGAGGTCGTCGCATTTTTCGGCCGTCATGGTCAGACAGATCAGGCCTCGCCCGTATTTGGCCATAAAATTGATAGTCTCGGGAGTAACCGCCTCTGCCGCCATGGTCAGATCGCCCTCATTCTCACGGTCTTCATCATCGGCCAAGATGACTATCTTTCCCTGCCGGATATCCTCGATTGCTTCTTCTATGGTTGCTATGGACATAGTATCTCCATTCCTTTTTGCTTACATGAATCCATTTTCCGCCAGCGTATGCATGCTCAACCCGGTTCCCTCTCTCCAGGGTTGCGCCAACCGCTCAATATATTTTCCCAGGATATCGGTTTCAATATTGACCGCGGCACCCGGCGCCAGCTTAGCCAAGGTGGTTTTGGCAAAGGAGTGGGGGATCACGGTGACGGTGAATCCTTCTCCACTTACCTCGTTCACGGTCAGACTGATCCCGTCGATGGCCACCGATCCCTTTTTGACCAGATAGCGGGAGAATTGGGTCGGGAGGGTGAAGGCAAGGACATGATAACCTGAAATCTGCTCGATCCTCGCAAGCATGCCACAACAGTCCACATGTCCGGTCACCATGTGCCCCCCCAGGCGGTCTCCCAGGCGCAGGGCGCGCTCTAGGTTGACTTTGCTCCCGGTCTTCAAGGATGCAAAAGTGCTTTTGGAAAGGGTCTCCGGCGAGACGTCGAAGGTCAAAACTGTGCTACCGATGTTGGTGACCGTAAGGCAAATGCCGTTGACCGCCACCGAGTCTCCCAAGGCGATCTCACCCATGGGGAGGGAGGTTGAAACGCCGAGTACCGCCGCCGGGCCGCCATGCCTGAAGGAGGCGACCGTGCCCACATCCTCGATCAGGCCGGTGAACATGGCGCTTCTCCCGGCCAGGCATGGATGACGATGTCCTGGCCGCTCCGGGTAATTTGGCCGAATTGTAGCCTGATCGCCTGATCCATACTGGTGATCCCGCGCAGGGTAAAGGGGGCGAACCCGTCGCTGCCGATGATCTTGGGCGCCAGGAAAAAGACGAACTCGTCAATGACGCCGTTTTGGAGCATTTCCCCCGCCAGCCTGCTTCCCCCCTCAAGGAGAATGGATTGAATCCCCCGTTTGCCGAGTTTTTGCAGAAGATCAATCATGGAAACACGGCCGTCGTATTCGTCACAGACGATAACCGTGGCGCCTTGCTGGAGATAGCGAAGATGTACCCGAGGGTTGCTCTCGGTGGTGGCGATGATGGTATCGTGGGCCATGCGTTCGCTGAGTACGTCCACGCTCTCCGGCGTCCGCAAGCGGGTATCCACGATGACTCTGAGCGGATTGCGTCCCTTGACGTGGCGTACCGTCAATTGAGGGTTATCGGTTATGATCGTATCGACGCCGACCATGATGGCATCGTTCGTTGCCCGTAGCCGGTGCGTATAGCGCCGGGAATCCATGCAACTGATCCATTGGGATTCGCCGGTGACGGTGGCGATATTACCGTCCAGGGTCATGGCGCATTTGTAGGTGACATAGGGAAGGCCGGTGGTGATGTGTTTGATGAAGGGGCGGTTGATAGCCCGGCACTCCGGCTCCATGAGGCCGTGTTCCACAATGATGCCGGCCTTGCGCAGCATGGCGAAGCCCTTTCCCGCCACCTGCGGGTTGGGGTCTACCATGCCGGCGACCACTCGCCTCACGCCGGCGGCGATCAGGGACGCGGCGCAGGGTGGCGTGCGGCCGGTATGACTGCACGGTTCCAGCGTCACATAAACGTCGGCGTCTTGCGCCTCGGAGCCGGCCATGGTCAAAGCGTTTATTTCTGCGTGGGGCTGGCCGGCCTTTTGATGCCACCCTTCTCCAACGACGCGGCCTGCCTTGACAATAACACAACCCACCGCAGGGTTGGGCGACGTCTTGCCGATCCCCTTGCGGGCCAGGGTGAGAGCCCGTTTCATATGGCGCTTGTCATGTTCACTCATTTTTTGAGCAGCTCCTGTAGTTCCTGCATGAATTCGCCAATGTCACGGAACGAACGGTAGACGGAGGCGAAACGGACGTAGGCGACCTCATCCATGCTGTGCAACTCCTTCATGATCCATTCTCCGATGGTGGTGGTGGATATTTCGCGCTCGGAAGACTCCTGGAGCTTGCCTTCCAGGCGGTCCACGAGGCGTTCGATCTCGTCTACGGATATGGGGCGTTTCTCGCAGGCCTTTTTGATGCCGGCGATGATCTTCATTCGGTCGAAAGGCTCTCGGCGGCCATCTTTTTTGCATACCAAGGGAAGCATCTCCTCGATACGCTCGTGGGTGGTAAAACGCTTGGCGCAAGCCTCGCATTCGCGACGTCGCCTAATGGTCGCTCCCCCCTTGTCGGGCCGCGAGTCCACAACCTTGCTGTCGGGATGGCTGCAAAAAGGACATTTCACGTGCCGTCACCTCCACTATTAGTCTCGGTAAAGTGCACTGTGCTGATGCCGCTCTCGGTGATCATTTCCCGGGCAAGGTCGTCGGCGTATCCTTCTCCGTAGACGATGGCGCGGATACCCGCATTGATGATCATCTTGGTACAGATGATACAGGGCATGGTCGTGCAGTAGAGGGTGGCGCCGTCGATATTGGTGCCGTGACGCGCGGCCTGGATGATGGCGTTTTGTTCTGCGTGCAGGCCGCGGCACAGTTCATGGCGTTCGCCCGAAGGGACGCGGAGCCGCTCTCTCAGGCACCCGGTGGCACCACAATGGCTGATACCGGAAGGGACGCCGTTATAGCCTGTGGCAAGGATATTGCGGTCTTTGACAAGAATCGCCCCGACCTGTCGGCGCAGGCACGTGGAACGTGTTGCGACCAGGCGGGTGATGTCCATGAAGTACTGGTCCCATGATGGGCGGGGCATAGATGCAGTCTCTTTTTACTCAAATAGGTTTAATGAAATAAAATACTCCAATATATTAGTGAGGTCAATATGTAAGGATGGGTAGGATGAACAGGGTTGGGGAATTCCTGAAAACGATCCGGCCGGGTGGTTCCTCGCGGGCGGTACCTATGTAATGATGTGTTGTAGGCGAAGGTCTTGCAATTTTATCACACGGATGTTACTATTTAGCAGTCTGGGGTCGAGAGTGCCAGCACTCGGTAGGCCGCTTCAGAAATTATTGGGTAGGAGAGCGGATATGGTTACACGTCTTCCGGTTGTAGCCGACAGTTTGACCTTGTATCTTTCCGAGATCAGGAGGTTTCCCCTTCTCTCGGAGGAAGAAGAGCACCGCTTTGCGGTAAAGTTCTTCGAGGAAAAGGACCTGGAAGCGGCACACTCGCTGATCACGGCGAACCTGCGTTTCGTAGTCAAGGTGGCAGCGGAATACCGCCATTACGGACTAAAAATGCTCGATCTGATTCAGGAAGGGAATATCGGCCTGATGATGGCAGTGCGCAAGTATAACCCCTATAAGGGTATTCGCTTGATTTCCTATGCGGTTTGGTGGATACGGGCCTATATTCAGAATCATATCGTCTCCGCTTGGAGTCTTCTTAAAATAGGTACTACCCAGGCGCAACGCAAGCTGTTCTTCAAGCTCAGGGAGGCGAGGGACGCTATCCGCAGATTGGGCGATGGTGAGGACGATGTCCATGCCACGGCGCTATCGCTGAATGTGACCGATCAGGAAGTTGTGGAAATGGAGCAGCGCCTCCATGGCGAGGCTTCATTAGATGCCGAAATTTCCGGGGGTGACGGCTTTACACTGCTGGAGAATCTGGCGGATGATCGGAAAAATCAGGAAGAGGCCTTGTCCGAGTTCCAGGAGGGGCAGCAGCTTCGTCAGCAAGTGGCGCATGCGGTTGCCGGGCTGAACGAGAAAGAACGCTACATTGTGGAGAAACGGATCAGTGCCGACGACCCCATGACCCTTCAGGAGATTGCCACCCATTTCTCCATCTCCCGGGAACGGGTGCGCCAGATAGAGGAGGCTGCGTTGAAAAAGATGAAAACCGCCCTTGCTCCTGTACTTTGCGCTGCCTGATGGAGGCTGGCCGGGCTGGGACCTCATCCTGATATCGGGATGGCCTGTGAATAATTTTTTTGTAAATTAAAAAAGCTCTTGACTTTGCCGGCATGTTTCTATAAATAAACAAATTCTGTTTTCGCGATAAAAGAAACAAGTGCTGGCGTAGCTCAATTGGTAGAGCAGCTGACTTGTAATCAGCAGGTTGCGGGTTCGAGTCCCATCGCCAGCTCCAGCGAATTCATTTAATTTAAGAATTAGCACCGTTCTCCCTGGAGGGATTCCCGAGCGGCCAAAGGGAACAGACTGTAAATCTGTCGTCGTACGACTTCGGAGGTTCGAATCCTCCTCCCTCCACCATACAATCATCGGAAGCCGGCAGCAGGATGTGAATCCAGGAGACGAAGGTCGTTTGAACTGGTCAGGATCGAGTTGGATGGTTTCCAAATATCTTCATCTGGTAGCGCGGGAGTAGCTCAGTTGGCTAGAGCATCAGCCTTCCAAGCTGAGGGTCGCGGGTTCGAGTCCCGTTTCCCGCTCCAGTTATCGCCCACATAGCTCAGGAGGTAGAGCACTTCCTTGGTAAGGAAGAGGTCTCCGGTTCGAGTCCGGATGTGGGCTCCATTTCTTTTCGGCAACACCTAACTAATTGTGTGCAGGTAGACAAAACAAAAGGCAATATTGAGGAGGGCCTGTTATCATGGCGAAGGCTAAATTCGAGCGTAACAAACCGCATGTAAACATTGGCACGATAGGTCACGTTGACCACGGCAAGACCACGTTGACTGCTGCTATCACGAAGGTATTGGCAGGCAAGGGCCAGGCCGAATTCAAGGCATTCGACCAGATCGACAATGCCCCTGAAGAGCGTGAGCGCGGTATCACGATTGCGACTGCGCACGTTGAATACGAAACGGACAAGCGTCACTATGCGCACGTTGACTGCCCGGGCCATGCCGACTACGTCAAGAACATGATCACGGGAGCCGCGCAGATGGACGGTGCGATTCTGGTCGTGTCCGCCGCCGACGGTCCCATGCCGCAGACTCGCGAGCACATCCTGCTTGCCCGTCAGGTAGGCGTACCCTACATTGTTGTTTTTCTCAACAAGGCTGACATGGTTGACGACGCCGAGCTTCTGGAGTTGGTCGAGCTTGAGATTCGCGAACTTCTGTCCAGCTACGACTTCCCCGGTGACGACATTCCCATCATCAAAGGTTCGGCCCTCCAGGCGTTAAACGGCGAGAAGGGTGAACTGGCCGAGCCGGCCATCTTTGCTTTGATGGACGCGGTCGACAGCTACATCCCCAACCCGGAGCGCGCCATCGACAAACCGTTTTTGATGCCTGTCGAAGACGTCTTCTCCATCTCCGGTCGCGGTACCGTTGCCACCGGTCGTGTGGAGCGCGGGATCGTCAAGGTAGGTGAAGAAGTCGAGATCGTCGGTATCAAGGCGACTGCCAAGACCACGGTAACCGGCGTTGAAATGTTCCGCAAGCTGCTGGACGAAGGTCGTGCCGGCGACAACATCGGCGCCCTGCTTCGCGGTGTCAAGCGTGAAGACATCGAACGCGGCCAGGTGTTGGCCAAGCCGGGCAGCATCACCCCGCACACCAAATTCAAGGCCGAGGCTTACGTCCTCACCAAGGAAGAGGGTGGTCGTCATACCCCGTTCTTCAACGGATACCGTCCGCAATTCTACTTCCGTACCACGGACGTGACCGGCGTTGCCGAACTTCCTGCAGGCATTGAGATGGTCATGCCCGGTGACAACGTAGCCATGACCGTGAAACTGATCACCCCGATCGCCATGGACGAAGGTCTTCGTTTCGCTATCCGTGAAGGTGGCCGTACCGTTGGCGCCGGCGTCGTCAGCTCGATTATTGAATAATTTTCCGTACGCCGCTGTGGACTTCTCCGTCCGCAGCGGCGTCATTGTTAAAGGAATAGTCAAATGAGAGACATTATTACCCTGTCATGCACCGAGTGTAAGCAGAAAAATTACACAACCACCAAGAACAAGAAGACCAAGCCCGAAAAGCTTGAGTTCAGTAAGTATTGCCGCTTTTGCCGTAAGCATACTCCTCACAAGGAATCCAAATAATCGTTGTTTTTCGGGCGTGCAGGCCAGTAGCTCTAACGGCTAGAGCGCCGGTCTCCAAAACCGGATGTTGGGGGTTCGAATCCCTCCTGGCCTGCCATTTTTCCCATCAGCGTTCAGCAAGAGGGATGTCGCCACGATTTGGCGCGAAACCAAAACGGTTTGTCGGTCACTACAGGAGTTCACGTGCGAAACGTAAAAACTTTTCTTGAATCAGTTAAGATCGAGCTTGACAAGGTCACTTGGCCAAGCCGCAAGGAAACAATGGCGACGACCGGTGTCGTGGTTGTCATCATCCTCCTTATCTCGATCTACCTGGGGGCTTGCGATATCGTCCTGGCCAAGCTGATGCGGCTTATACTGGGATAAAAGGATTTATTATGTCCAAAAAGTGGTACGGGGTTCACACCTATTCTGGATTTGAAAACAAAGTCCGCTTGAATCTGTTAGAGCGCATAAAGAACGAAGGTGTGGAGGATTTCTTCGAGGAGATCCTGATTCCTTCCGAAACTGTTGTTGAATTGAAAAAAGGTGAAAAGAAGACCTCTTCCCGCAAATTCTTTCCGGGTTATATCCTCGTCAAGATGGAGCTGACCGACGAGACGTGGCATATTGTCAAGGAAACAGCCAAGGTTACCGGTTTTGTAGGCGGCAATACGCCGTTTCCTATTAGCGATGAAGAAGTGAATAAGATTTCCCGCCGGATGGAAGAGGGGGCTGAAAAGCCGCGGCCGAAGGTTCAGTTCGAGGTCGGTGAGACCGTACGGGTTATTGACGGTCCCTTTCTCAACTTTTCCGGGATTGTTGAAGACGTCAAGCCGGACAAGGGAAAGTTGCGCGTCACGGTTACTATCTTTGGCCGGGCGACGCCGGTTGAGCTTGAGTTTATGCAGGTAGAAAAGAATTAGCCCGCTGAGAGCATCAGTCAATAGAATCAGATAAACGGCATTTGTCACACAAAGGAGCACCATAATGGCAAAGAAGATTACAGGCTATATCAAGCTGCAAGTACCCGCTGGCAAGGCTAATCCCTCACCTCCCATCGGGCCGGCGCTTGGCCAGCACGGCGTCAACATCATGGAATTCTGCAAGGCGTTCAATGCCAAGACCCAGGCGGATGAAGGCACCATTACCCCGGTTGTCATCACAGTTTATGCCGACCGTTCTTTCACGTTCATCACCAAGACGCCTCCGGTCCCGGTCCTGATCAAGAAAGCCTTGGGTATTGCGAGCGGCTCTGCTGTCCCCAACAAAACCAAGGTCGGCAAGCTCACCAAGGCCCAGGTAGAAGAGATTGCCAAGAAGAAGATGCCGGACCTCAACGCAGCTTCCGTCGAAGCCGCCATGAGAACCGTTGAGGGAACCGCCCGCTCCATGGGCGTCGATATCGTCTAGTCACGGGCTTATATTTAAAAAGAACCAGAGAGAGGTTGTATCATGTCGAAGAGCGCGAAAAAGCATACTGCGGCCATGTCTCAAATTGACAGGACCAAGGTGTATCCCCTTGGGGCCGCCCTTGATGTTGTCAAGCAGACCGCCTATGCCAAATTTGACGAAACCGTTGATGTCGCCGTGAAGCTGGGTGTTGACCCGCGTCATGCCGATCAGATGGTCCGCGGGGCGGTTGTCCTGCCAAATGGTCTGGGAAAGAACGTGCGCGTTCTGGTGTTCGCCAAAGGGGAGAAAGAAAAAGAAGCCCTGGATGCGGGGGCCGACTATGTCGGGTCCGATGACCTGGTGGCGAAGATTCAGGACGGGTGGTTTGATTTCGATACCGCCATCGCAACGCCCGATATGATGGGTGTTGTCGGAAAGATCGGCAAGCTGCTCGGACCTCGTGGCCTCATGCCGAACCCCAAGGTCGGTACCGTCACCTTCGAGATCAGTCGGGCGGTTAAGGAATGCAAGGCCGGTAAGGTCGAATTCCGTGTCGAGAAGGCTGGCATCGTCCATGCCCCGGTCGGCAAGGTTTCCTTTGACGCCGAGAAGCTCAAGGGCAACGTGCTGGCGCTCGTGGAGGCGCTGGTCAAGGCCAAGCCTTCGGCCGCCAAGGGCACCTATATCAAGAAGATATCCGTCTCCTCGACCATGGGAGCCGGGATCAACCTCGATATCAGCGAAGTGACTGCGCAAATATAAGCTGTCCCGTTGTAACGTTTATGCAGCCAAAGTCAAAGACAGCAGGCGCCAGTAACGCTTAATCCGGTGATGTGGCCGGACCTGCCGAGACTTGGGTAACGTAAGGTTTTTTCCTTGCGCTTCCTGACTTTGGCCGGGGCTAAGCCCCAATACCAAAAGAAAGGAGGAAGTCGCTTGAACAAGAATAGCAAGCAGGAACTGGTAACTGAGATGCATGAGCGGCTCACGCGTGCGAAGGCGGTCTTTTTGGCCGATTTTCGCGGTATGAGTGTGGGCCAGGCCACCAGCCTTCGTAACGAACTGCGTGGCGCATCCGTAGAGTACAAAGTATTCAAGAATACTTTACTCGATCTGGCCGCCAAGGGTACGGAAGCCGAACCGCTTAGTCCCTATCTGGCAGGGCCGACCGCTGTCGCCATCACGTATGATGACCCGGTCAGTGCAGCCAAGGTGCTCAGCAAATTCGCCAAGGATCCCCAAGGCAAGTTTGTCCTGAAGGCCGGCGTTCTTTCCGGCAAACTGCTGGATGTGAAGCAGATCCAGGCGCTGGCAGACCTGCCCCCGCGCGAGGTTCTCATCGCCAAGATGCTGGGCTCCATGCAGGCGCCCGCCACCAACTTTGTCGGTGTGCTCGCGGCACTGCCGAGTTCGCTGGTTCGCGCCCTGGACGCCATTCGCGCACAGAAAGCCGGAAACTAGCTACCAAATTAACCAATAAGCTACATTAAACCTATCGGAGGACTATTTACATGGCTATCACCAAGGAAGAAGTTATCAGCTTTATCGAAAATATGACCGTTCTTGAGCTTTCCGAGCTCGTTAAGGAACTTGAAGACAAATTCGGCGTGTCCGCCGCCGCTCCGGTTGCCGTTGCCGCTGCTGCCGGTCCCGCCGCCGCTGCTGAGCCTGCTGAAGAGAAGACTGAATTCGACGTCGTCCTCAAGGCTGCCGGCGCCAACAAAATTAATGTCATCAAGGTTGTTCGCGCACTGACCAGCCTCGGCCTGAAAGAAGCCAAAGACCTGGTCGATGGCGCTCCGGGCACCGTCAAAACCGGCGTTTCCAAGCAGGAAGCCGAAGACGCCAAAAAACAGCTGGTTGAAGCCGGCGCCGAAGTAGAGATCAAATAGTAGGCCGTACTTTCATAGAAATGTAAGCCAAGGTCGCCTTGAGCGGCCTTGGCTTGTGCTGTTTCAGCAAATCCCCTCCCGTTCTGGTAGTCTGTAAATCCGGCTGGTTGCATGGTTTGCCGGATGTCTTGATGATACTCGCCAAAGGAGAAGCTATGGCTTATTCGATCGCCAATAACCACTTGTTGCGTAAAAACTTTGCCAAGATTAAGAACATCATTGATATTCCCAATCTGATTGATATACAAAAGAACTCCTACCACCGTTTCCTGCAACAGGAGGTTTCACCCGAATCCCGGAATAACATCGGCCTGGAGGCCGTTTTCAGAAGCGTGTTCCCCATCAAGGACTTTAGCGAGAGTGCGTCGCTGGAGTACGTTTCCTATACCCTTAACAAACCGAAATATGATGTGGAGGAATGTCATCAACGAGGGATGACCTTTGCCGCACCCATGAAGGTCAAGGTGCGCCTGGTCATCTGGGAATCCGGCAAGGAAACCGGTGTCAGGGCGATCAAGGATATTAAGGAGCAGGAGGTCTACTTCGGCGAGATCCCGCTGATGACCGATAACGGGACGTTCATCATCAATGGCACGGAGCGTGTCATTGTCAGCCAGTTGCACCGCTCTCCCGGCGTTTTTTACGACCACGACAAGGGCAAGACCCACTCCAGCGGCAAAGTTCTCTACTCGGCCAGGGTGATCCCGTACCGCGGATCATGGCTTGACTTCGAGTTTGACCATAAAGACGTCCTCTATGTGCGCATAGACCGTCGGCGCAAGATGCCGGCTACGGTGCTGCTCAAAGCACTCGGTTATTCGGTTGAGCAACTGCTCAACTATTATTACAAGAGCGAGGAAATCTTCCTCAACGGCGAGTCCCTCACCAAGGGCATCGACCCGGAACTGCTCACGTTGCAGAAGTCCACAGTGGATGTGGTTGATCCCAAGAACGGCGAAGTCATCGTCAAGGCCAACCGCAAGTATACCAAGGCTTCCATCAAGAAAATGCTCGACCACGACATCAAAACCGTGCCGGTTGGCGCCGAGGGCGTCATCGGCCGCTATGCCTCGGCGGATATCATCGATCCTGCGACTGGCGAGATTCTCGTGGAATGCAACGAAGAAGTTACCGCAGCCAAATTTGACGATATCAAAGCGCGTGGTGTGCAGAGTTTTCAGGTACTCTTTATTGATAACCTGCATATCACCTCATCGTTTCGCGATACTCTGTTGATCGACAAGATCAGCAGCACTGACGAGGCTTTGATTGAGATCTACCGTCGCCTGCGCCCAGGCGATCCCCCGACGCTGAAGAGTTCCCTGGCACTGTTCGATAACCTGTTCTTCAATCCGGAGCGGTACGATCTGTCCGCGGTTGGTCGCCTCAAGCTGAACTACAAGCTCGGTCTGAAGGTGTGGCCGGATTGTACGGTCCTCAACGCTCCGAGCATGCTTGCCGTCGAGGATATGGCCTCCGGGCAGGAATTGGTGGCCCGCCTCGTCAAAGCCGAAGACCCGTTCTCCCAGTACCTGATGATGAAGCTCCCTGCTGAACTGGTCAAGGTGCTCAAAAAGAGCGATCTCGCCCAGCCGGTACCGGAGAAACTGGTGGAGCAACTGGTCCAGGAGTTCAACAATCTCATTAAGGACCACGACTTTTTCCAGAAGGATGTGTTTGCACCCCTCGCCCTCAGCGCCGCGACTGTCAAGCTGTCCGAATTGATCGACCAGGGAGTCTATGACGAGAATCGGCGCGCCATCGAGATCCTGCGCCGTAACCGGATGCTTTTCGAAGACCTGTACGCCGACATCGTCGCAGCTTCTTCCAAGAACGACATTCTGGAGATCGTCCGCTACCTGATCGATCTGAAGAACGGGCGCGGCACCATCGACGATATCGACCATCTGGGCAACCGTCGTGTACGCGCCGTAGGTGAACTGCTTGAGAACCAGTATCGTATCGGCTTGGTGCGCATGGAGCGAGCCATCAAGGAGCGCATGAGCCTGCAGGAGGTCGAGAACCTCATGCCCCACGATCTGATTAATTCCAAGCCGGTCTCGGCCGTGGTCAAGGAGTTCTTCGGTTCGTCACAGCTTTCCCAGTTCATGGACCAGACGAACCCCTTGTCCGAGGTTACCCACAAGCGTCGCCTTTCGGCCCTCGGACCGGGCGGTCTGACCCGTGAGCGCGCCGGTTTTGAAGTCCGCGACGTCCACCCGACCCACTACGGTCGCGTTTGCCCGATCGAAACGCCTGAAGGTCCGAACATCGGCCTGATCGCATCACTCTCCACCTACGCCCGTATCAATGAACACGGTTTCGTGGAGACCCCGTATCGTATTGTTCAGGACGGTAAGCTGACCAGCGAGGTACGGTTCTTCTCCGCACTGGAGGAAGAGGGACACGCCATCGCCCAGGCCAACGCCGAGGTGGATAAGAACGGCCGTTTTGTTAACGATTATGTCTCGGCCCGGAAGAGCGGCGAATTTATCCTGGTACATCGCGACGAGATCGCGCTGATGGATGTGGCCCCCAAACAGTTGGTGTCGGTTGCCGCAGCCCTGATCCCGTTTTTGGAGAATGACGACGCCAACCGCGCTCTGATGGGTTCCAACATGCAGCGCCAGGCCGTGCCCCTCTTGCGGGCCGACTCCCCGCTGGTTGGCACCGGCATGGAGCGGATTGTGGCCAAGGACTCGGGTGTTTCCGTGATTGCCCGTCACAACGGCGAGGTGGAATCGGTTGATGCCTCCCGCATCGTCATCAAGATCGACGAGGACGAACACGATGAGACCGGCACCGGCGTCGATATCTACAATATGATCAAGTTTGCCCGTTCCAACCAGAACACCTGCATCAACAACCGGCCGGTGGTGAAGGTTGGGGACAAGGTCAAGCGGGGTGACGTCATTGCCGACGGCCCCTCGACGGAAATGGGCGAGCTGGCCCTGGGCCAGAACGTGGTTGTCGCTTTCATGCCTTGGGGCGGCTATAACTTCGAGGACTCCATCCTGGTTTCCGAGAAGATGGTGAAAGAGGATCGTTACACTTCGATTCATATCGAGGAGTTCGAGTGCGTTGCCCGGGACACCAAGCTGGGCAAGGAAGAGATCACCGCCGATATCCCCAACCTGGGGGAGGAAACCCTCAAAGACCTGGACGAATCCGGCATCATCCGCATCGGTGCCGAAGTCAAGCCGGGGGACATCCTGGTGGGCAAGATCACTCCCAAGGGCGAAACCCAGCTCTCCCCCGAGGAAAAGCTGTTGCGCGCCATCTTTGGTGAAAAGGCCGGCGATGTCCGCGACACCTCACTGACCGTACCTCCGGGTGTGGAAGGGACAGTCATCGGCGCCAAGATCTTCTCTCGCAAGGGTAACGACAAGGATGCCCGCACCGAACTGATCGAAAAGGCGGAAGAGAACAAGCTCCGCAAGGATGAGCAGGACGAGATCCGTATCATCCGCGACTCGGCGGTCGGCAAGCTCAAGCGCCTGCTGGTGGGCAAGACCTTGGCGGTCAAGCTGGAAGACGGGGAGGGGGCCCTGATCCTGGCCAAGGGCAAGAAAATTGCCGAGGATACCCTCGACGGCCTGTCCATGGAACGATGGGCGAGCATCTCCGTCAGCGACGGAGGCGAGACTGATGACAAGGTCGTCCAGATACTCGACACCTTGAACCGGCAGATCGACCTGATCCACAACGTCTTTGACGATAAGATACAGAAACTCAAGCGTGGCGATGATCTGCCTCCGGGCGTGATCAAGATGGTCAAGGTCTACATCGCCATCAAGCGCAAGCTGCAGGTCGGCGACAAAATGGCTGGCCGTCACGGTAACAAGGGTGTCGTCTCCCGGATCATGCCTGAAGAGGACATGCCCTACATGGATGACGGCCGTCCGGTGGAGATCGTGCTCAACCCGCTGGGTGTTCCTTCACGTATGAACGTCGGCCAGATTCTTGAAACCCACCTGGGATGGGCGGCCAAGGGTATCGGCTGGAAGATCGAGGAGATGCTGCAAAAACATCTCTCGGAAGATAACCTTAGAAAATACCTCAAAGATGTGTATGACGACAAGGAGCTTGCCAAGTTCATCGATACGCTTGACCAGGAGGAGTTACTGAAGGTTTGCCGTCGCCTCCAGCGCGGCGTGCCCATGGCGTCGCCGGTCTTCGAGGGTGCTTCGGAGGATAAGATCAAGGGTATGCTGGAAAAAGCCGGCTTCCATTCGTCCGGCCAGGTAACCCTCTTCGACGGCCGCACCGGTGACCCGTTCAAGCACAAGGTCACGGTCGGCGTGATGTATGTCCTCAAGCTGCATCACCTTGTTGACGACAAGATCCACGCTCGTTCCATCGGACCCTACAGCCTGGTTACCCAGCAGCCGCTGGGTGGCAAGGCCCAGTTCGGCGGCCAGAGGCTGGGCGAGATGGAGGTCTGGGCCATGGAGGCCTACGGCGCCTCCTATGCGCTCCAGGAATTCCTCACGGTCAAATCGGACGACGTTTCCGGCCGCACGCGGATGTACGAGGCCATAGTCAAGGGCAAGCATACGCTTGAACCGGGCCTGCCGGAATCCTTCAATGTCCTCATCAAGGAACTCCAATCCCTCTGCCTTGATGTGGAACTGTTGGAAGGGGACGAGGAATAATTACAGATACCTTCGTGGACAGCCGGTCCGGCATCGCCCTCGAAGCTTCAGAATAACGGAGGAGAGCAACGTGGAAGATTATTTCAGTTTTTTCGATAAACCAAAAGATCCACTCCACTTTTCAGCCATACGCATATCGGTTTCGTCGCCGGAGAAGATTAGGGAGCGTTCCCACGGCGAGGTAAAGAAACCGGAAACGATCAATTACCGTACCTTCAAACCGGAGCGTGACGGTCTGTTCTGCGCCAAGATTTTCGGTCCCACCAAGGACTACGAGTGCAACTGCGGCAAGTACAAACGCATGAAACACCGCGGCATCATCTGCGAAAAGTGCGGGGTTGAGGTTATTCCCTCCAAGGTGCGCCGGGAACGGCTGGGACACATCGACCTTGCCACGCCGGTTGCCCATATCTGGTTCCTCAAGTCATTGCCGTCGCGTATCGGCAATCTGTTGGACATAACCCTCAAGGACCTGGAAAAGGTTCTCTACTTCGAGGCGTTCGTCATCAGCGACCCCAAGAACACGCCTATGCAGTTCTGCGAGGTAATGTCTGAGGAAAAATTCCTCAAGGCCCAGCAGGAATACGGCAGTGATGCCTTCGAGGGCGGCATGGGGGCCGAGGCCATCCGCAACTGCCTCCGTTCCCTCGACCTGGATGAACTTGCGGTATCTCTTCGTTCCGAGATGATGGAGTCCACCAGTGAGGCGAAACGCAAAAAGACCGCCAAACGCCTTAAGGTTGTGGAAGCATTCAAGTCCTCGGGCAACAAGCCGGAATGGATGATCCTGGAATGCATCCCGGTCCTGCCGCCGGAATTGCGCCCCCTGGTGCCGCTGGATGGCGGCCGCTTCGCCACCTCCGACCTGAACGACCTGTACCGCAGGGTCATCAACCGTAATAACCGTCTCAAGCGCCTCTGCGAACTCCAGGCGCCGGAGGTGATCATCCGCAACGAGAAGAGGATGCTTCAGGAAGCTGTTGACGCGTTGTTCGACAACGGCCGTCGCGGTCGCGCCATAGCCGGGCCCAATAAGCGTCCCTTGAAATCCCTGTCCGACATGCTCAAGGGCAAGTCGGGCCGCTTCCGCCAGAACCTTCTTGGTAAGCGTGTTGACTATTCCGGCCGTTCGGTCATCGTTGTCGGCCCGGAACTGCGGTTGCACCAGTGCGGCCTGCCGAAGAAGATGGCCCTGGAACTGTTCAAGCCGTTTATCTACAACAAGCTTGAAGAGCGTGGCTACGTAACCACCATCAAAAGCGCCAAGAAGATGGTGGAGAAGGAACGCCCCGAAGTGTGGGACGTGCTGGAGGAGGTCATCAAGGAACATCCAGTGATGCTCAACCGTGCTCCGACTCTGCATCGTCTCGGCATTCAGGCCTTTGAGCCGGTACTGATCGAAGGCAAGGCCATTCAGTTGCATCCGCTGGTCTGTACCGCTTTCAACGCCGACTTCGACGGTGACCAAATGGCCGTGCATCTCCCCCTCTCCATCGAGAGCCAGGTAGAGGCTCGCGTCCTGATGATGTCCACCAACAACATCCTGTCGCCGGCCCACGGCAAGCCGATTATCGTCCCGTCTCAGGACATGGTGCTCGGTGCCTACTACATGACCCGTGATCGCCTGTACGAGCCGGATCCCGACGACAAGACCGGCCGCGCCAAGATCGACCCCGCCACCGGCAAGCTGATGTACCGCAAGGTCAAGGGTACCGGCAAGATCTTCTCGTCCACCGATGAGGTGCGTATCGCTTTCGATGCCGGTGAGGTTGACATGCAGGCCAAGGTCCGTGTGCGGATGAAAAACCTGGTAATCGACGAAAAGCCGCAGTTGATCGATACTACTGTCGGCCGCATCATCATGCGGGAAATTCTGCCGCCCCAGGTACCGTTTAGTGCCATCAACAAGGTGCTCAACAAAAAGGAACTGTCCAACCTTGTGGATACCTGCTATCGCCTGGCCGACAGCAAGGAGACCGTTATCCTGGCCGACCGCCTCAAGGAGATCGGTTTCCGCTACGCCAACCTGGCCGGCATCTCCATCTGCCTGGACGATATGGTCATCCCGGAAGGGAAGGCAGCCATCATCACCAAGGCTGAGGACGAGGTCAAGGAGATCCAGAACCAGTACACCGAGGGTCTCATTACCGACGGCGAGCGTTACAACAAGGTCATCGACATCTGGGCAAAAGCTACCGAGGACATTGCCAAGGAGATGCTCGACAACCTGTCCAAGGAGAGCTTCCTGGTCGATGGTGAAGAGGTCCATGAGGCATCCTTCAACGCCATACACATGATGGCGGATTCGGGAGCCCGTGGTTCGGCACAGCAGATCCGCCAGTTGGCCGGTATGCGCGGTTTGATGGCCAAGCCTTCCGGCGAGATCATCGAAACCCCCATTACCGCAAATTTCCGCGAAGGGTTGACGGTTCTCCAGTATTTCATATCCACCCACGGCGCCCGCAAAGGCTTGGCCGATACGGCGCTCAAGACCGCCAACTCCGGTTACCTTACCCGCCGCCTGGTGGACGTGGCCCAGGATGCCATCATCACCGAGGACGACTGCGGTACCCTGGATGGCCTGACGGTGTCTTCCCTGACGGAGGGGGGCGAGATTATCGAGCATATCGGCGACCGCATCCTGGGCCGCGTGGCCCTGGACGACATCCTTGACCCGGTTACGGGTGAGGTGCTGGTGGACGCCAACCAGGAGATCGACGAAAACCTGGTAAAGCGGATCGAGGACGCGGGTCTGGAGAAGGTCAAGATTCGTTCAGTGCTCACCTGCCAGAGCCGGCGCGGCATCTGCGCCAAGTGCTACGGCCGCGATCTGGCCCGTGGCCATATCGTCAACATGGGCGAGGCGGTCGGCGTCATTGCCGCCCAGTCCATTGGTGAGCCGGGAACCCAGCTGACCATGCGTACCTTCCACATCGGTGGTACCGCTTCCCGCCATGCCGAGCAGACCTCTCTGGAGGCCCGTACCGATGGTACCCTCAAGTACATCAACGTGAATACGGTCGTAAACAACGAGGGACACCATATCGTCATGAACCGCAACGGCGAGATCGCCGTTATCGACGAAACCGGTCGCGAACGCGAGAAATACACGGTCGTCTACGGCGCCAAGATCCGGGTCGCCCCGGACGGCAAAGTGAAGCAAGGCGCCACTCTGGCCGAGTGGGACCCCTACACCATGCCGATCCTCACCGAAGTGGCCGGTAAGGTCAAGTTCGGCGACATTGCTGAGGGCGTTACCATTGAGGAACAACTGGACGAAGTGACTGGTCTCTCCCGCAAGGTCATCATCGAGACCAAGGATACGGACAAGCGTCCACGCATTGCCATCAAGGACACCAGCGGCGATGGCGGCGGAACCATTGGCCGATATTTCCTGCCGGTGGGTGCCAATATCTACGTCCAGGAGGATGCACTGGTAAGCGCCGGTGATATTATTGCCAAGATCCCTCGTGAAACGACCAAGACCAAGGACATCACCGGTGGTCTGCCGCGTGTCGCCGAGTTGTTCGAGGCGCGCAAACCCAAGGATTTCGCAGTTATTTCCGAGATCGATGGCCGGGTTACCTTCGGCAAGGATGCCAAAGGCAAGCGCAAGGTTGTTGTTACGCCGGAACTGGGCGAACCGAAGGAATACCTGATACCAAAAGGTAAGCATATCAGTGTCCATGAGGGAGATCATGTACGCGCCGGCGAGGCGCTCATGGACGGCTCCTCGAATCCTCACGACATCCTGCGTGTGCTCGGTGTCAAGGAGTTGGCCAAGTATCTGGTTGACGAGGTCCAGGAGGTCTATCGCCTCCAAGGCGTCAAGATCAACGATAAGCACATTGAGACCATCGTACGCCAAATGTTGCGGCGTGTGCGTATCAAAGAGGTTGGTGACGCCAATCTGCTGGTTGACGACCAGGTGGAACGGTGGGTGTTTGAGGAAGAGAATGAGAAGGTGCTGGCGGAGGGCAAGCGTCCGGCAATTGCTGAGCCTCTGCTTCTGGGCATCACCAAGGCGTCACTCTCCACTGAGTCGTTTATCTCGGCGGCTTCCTTCCAGGAAACCACCAAGGTTCTGACCCAGGCCGCCATCGAAGGCAAGGTGGACTACCTGCGTGGCCTGAAGGAGAACGTCATCATGGGGCGGCTTATTCCCGCAGGGACAGGCCTTGCTCGGTATCGTCACTTGCGTTTGCAGGCAGAGGCGCAGGCTCAGGAGACTATCCAGCCGGAGGAGCCGGTTGCCGATGCGGTTGAAGATGAGTTGGATGCTGCATAACATTTCGTAATAATTGTAATTTATAGGGAGGTTAGGCGGAATGAGGTTTCGCCTCACCTCCCTTATCTCTAAAAAAATAACATAAACAATTTTTTTATTGACAGATGATTTCGAATGTTGTAAATATACGGACCATTTGAGATCGCCCGATTAATACGGGTTCAGCGCAATAGCCATGAATGGAGCTGTCGGTATTATTCCGACCCTACACCTATTCCATTCCCTTTCGCTTATTGTCACGCGCGCTGGATCGGCGACTCGAAACCACGCCAAATGTTTTTGTTTGTCGACTCTGTCGAGCTTGTGTAGTTATGTTTATAAATCCTGTTTTCGGAAAAAGCAGGCAGAAAAGGCTTGACAGCCTCTTTTGAAATTTGTTAATTTCGCAATTCGCTTCTCTTGGGAGGCGAAAGAGTTTTGGATAATTTTGTGCTGGGAGAATAATGCGACTATGCCAACGATTAATCAGTTGATTCGTGAGGGCAGGGAAAAGAAGAAGGACAAATCGACGGCGCCTGCGCTGAAGTGTTGTCCTCAGAAACGCGGTGTTTGCACAAGGGTTTATACGACTACCCCGAAAAAGCCGAACTCGGCTCTTCGCAAGGTCGCCAGGGTGCGCCTGACTAACGGAATTGAGGTGACCTCTTATATTCCGGGTGTTGGCCACAATCTTCAGGAACACTCGGTTGTCCTGATTCGTGGCGGCAGGGTCAAGGACCTTCCTGGTGTTCGTTATCACATCGTCCGTGGCACGCTTGACTCGGTCGGCGTAAAGGATCGCAAGAAGAGTCGCTCCAAGTATGGGGCCAAGCGTCCGAAATAAATATTTGACCTGATTTGTTGAGGGGATAGATATGCCAAGAAGAAGAGAAGTGCCCAAAAGAATCATTCTGCCGGACCCAAAATACAGCGACAAGGTTGTTGCCAAGCTTATCAATACGTTGATGCTGGCTGGCAAGAAGAGTGTTGCCGAGTCGATTCTGTATGGTGCGCTTGATTTGGTTGCTCAGCGCAGCAATGAGGAGGCCATCAAGGTGCTCAAAAAGAGCCTTGATAACATTAAGCCGATGCTGGAAGTCAAGTCACGCCGTGTTGGCGGCTCCACCTATCAGGTGCCAATCGAGGTTCGTCCCGATCGCCGTATGTCTCTGGCTATGCGTTGGTTGATCAAGTACTCGACCGCTCGCAGTGAGAAGACCATGAAAGATAAGTTGGCTGGCGAGATTATGGACGCCTACAATAATAGGGGCGCCGCCGTCAAGAAGCGTGAAGATGTTCACAAGATGGCCGAGGCCAATCGTGCTTTCGCTCATTATCGCTGGTAACTAACGGACAGTATTACTTTTCTGGAGGATTTTGTGCCCCGCTTATCACCGCTTGAACAATACAGAAATATTGGGATTATGGCTCATATCGACGCCGGCAAGACGACGACGACCGAGCGCATCCTTTACTATACCGGTGTTTCTCACAAGATTGGCGAAGTGCACGAAGGTACTGCCACCATGGACTGGATGGAGCAGGAGCAGGAGCGTGGTATCACGATCACCTCTGCTGCAACCACTTGTAACTGGAAAGACTGTCGCATAAACATTATCGACACGCCTGGTCACGTGGACTTCACTATTGAGGTTGAGCGTTCTCTGCGTGTTTTGGATGGTGCTGTAGCGGTATTTTGCTCGGTAGGTGGCGTTGAGCCCCAGTCCGAAACAGTCTGGCGTCAGGCTGACAAGTATCACGTACCCCGTATTGCTTTCATTAATAAGATGGACCGTATCGGCGCGGACTTTTTCCGCGGTGTGCAGATGATTAAAGACAGGCTTAAGGCCAACCCTCTCCCGATTCAGCTTCCTATCGGTAAGGAAGAAAATTTTAAGGGCGTCATCGATCTGGTCACCATGAAGGCCATCATTTGGGAAGAAGAAGCCCTCGGTGCCAAGTTTCATGAGGAAGAAATCCCGTCCGACCTGCTCGAAGAAGCTAAGGAATACCGTGAGAAGATGATTGAGGAGATTTCCAGTCATGACGACGCTCTCATGGAGAAATACCTTGGCGGCGAGGAGCTGACTGAGGCGGAGATCAAGGCCGCTATTCGTTCCTGCACCATCAACATCCAAATTTGCCCGGTCATTTGTGGGTCTTCTTTCAAAAACAAGGGTGTGCAGAATTTGCTCGACGCCGTTGTAGACTATATGCCTTCTCCTCTGGATATCCCTGCTATCAAGGGTATCGATGTGGACAACGGTGAAGAGATTGAGCGCAAGGCATCGGACTCCGAGCCGTTCTCAGCTCTCGGTTTCAAAATCATGACCGACCCGTTTGTTGGCCAGTTGACCTTCTTCCGCGTCTACTCCGGTGTGGTTACTGCCGGGTCCTACATCTATAATTCGACTAAGGGTAAGAAAGAGCGTATCGGCCGCATCCTGAAAATGCATGCCAACAAACGCGAAGAGATCAAGGAAGTCTATGCCGGC
This sequence comes from Geobacter sp. AOG2, assembly GCF_019972295.1. Lineage (NCBI taxonomy): Bacteria > Pseudomonadati > Thermodesulfobacteriota > Desulfuromonadia > Geobacterales > Geobacteraceae > Geobacter > Geobacter sp. AOG2. Next base: position 2,417,644 of record NZ_BLJA01000001.1, on the reverse strand, counting down.
GATATCGCCGCCGCTGTAGGCCTGAAATATACGACCACCGGCGACACCCTCTGTAATGAGGATAAACAGGTTATTCTTGAGTCTATCGAATTTCCTGAACCGGTTATCTCTATCGCCATTGAGCCCAAGACCAAGGCCGACCAGGAAAAACTGGGCATCAGCCTTGCCAAGCTGGCCAGCGAAGATCCTTCTTTCCGTGTCAAGACCGACGAGGAAACCGGTCAGACCATCATCTCCGGTATGGGTGAGTTGCATCTGGAGATCATCGTTGACCGCCTGATGCGTGAATTCAAGGTCGAGGCCAACGTTGGTAAGCCTCAGGTTGCCTACCGCGAAACCATCACCAAGAAGGTCAAGGTGGAAGGCAAATTCGTCCGCCAGTCCGGTGGTCGCGGACAGTACGGTCATGTCTGGCTTGAGATCGAACCGCAGGAAGCAGGCAAAGGCTTTGAGTTTGTCGATGCCATCAAGGGCGGCGTCGTGCCCCGCGAATACATTCCCGCTGTCGGCAAGGGCGTTCTGGAGGCCACCGATAACGGCGTTCTGGCCGGCTTCCCGGTTGTGGATGTGAAGATCACCCTGATCGACGGTTCTTACCACGAGGTTGACTCTTCCGAAATGGCCTTTAAGATCGCCGGTTCCATGGGCTTCAAGGAAGGCTGTGCAAAAGCCGGCCCCATTATTCTCGAACCGATCATGTCGGTCGAAGTGGTTGTTCCCGAAGAGTACATGGGCGATGTCATCGGCGACCTGAACTCGAAGCGCGGACGCATCATGGGGATGGATTCACGTGCCGGCGCCCAGGTGGTGACCGCCATGGTGCCGCTGGCATCCATGTTTGGCTACTCCACGGACCTTCGTTCCGCCACTCAGGGCCGTGCTACCTACACCATGACATTTGATCATTACGAACCGGTTCCTAAGTCGGTTGCAGACGATATAGTTGCAAAAGTAAAAGGTTAATCAAGCTAACAACACTTTTGAGGAGGGCCTGTTATCATGGCGAAGGCTAAATTCGAGCGTAACAAACCGCATGTAAACATTGGCACGATAGGTCACGTTGACCACGGCAAAACCACGTTGACCGCTGCTATCACGAAGGTATTGGCAGGCAAGGGCCAGGCCGAATTCAAGGCATTCGACCAGATCGACAATGCCCCTGAAGAGCGTGAGCGCGGTATCACGATTGCGACTGCGCACGTTGAATACGAAACGGACAAGCGTCACTATGCGCACGTTGACTGCCCGGGCCATGCCGACTACGTCAAGAACATGATCACGGGAGCCGCGCAGATGGACGGTGCGATTCTGGTCGTGTCCGCCGCCGACGGTCCCATGCCGCAGACTCGCGAGCACATCCTGCTTGCCCGTCAGGTAGGCGTACCCTACATTGTTGTTTTTCTCAACAAGGCCGACATGGTTGACGACGCCGAGCTTCTGGAATTGGTCGAGCTTGAGATTCGCGAACTTCTGTCCAGCTACGACTTCCCCGGTGACGACATTCCCATCATCAAAGGTTCGGCCCTCCAGGCGTTAAACGGCGAGAAGGGTGAACTGGCCGAGCCGGCCATCTTTGCTTTGATGGACGCGGTCGACAGCTACATCCCCAACCCGGAGCGCGCCATCGACAAACCGTTTTTGATGCCTGTCGAAGACGTCTTCTCCATCTCCGGTCGCGGTACCGTTGCCACCGGTCGTGTGGAGCGCGGGATCGTCAAGGTAGGTGAAGAAGTCGAGATCGTCGGTATCAAGGCGACTGCCAAGACCACGGTAACCGGCGTTGAAATGTTCCGCAAGCTGCTGGACGAAGGTCGTGCCGGCGACAACATCGGCGCCCTGCTTCGCGGTGTCAAGCGTGAAGACATCGAACGCGGCCAGGTGTTGGCCAAGCCGGGCAGCATCACCCCGCACACCAAATTCAAGGCCGAGGCTTACGTCCTCACCAAGGAAGAGGGTGGTCGTCATACCCCGTTCTTCAACGGATACCGTCCGCAATTCTACTTCCGTACCACGGACGTGACCGGCGTTGCCGAACTTCCTGCAGGCATTGAGATGGTCATGCCCGGTGACAACGTAGCCATGACCGTGAAACTGATCACCCCGATCGCCATGGACGAAGGTCTTCGTTTCGCTATCCGTGAAGGTGGCCGTACCGTTGGCGCCGGCGTCGTCAGCTCGATTATTGAATAAATAAGTTACGAGGATATCAATGCAGAGCCAGAAGATCAGAATCCGCCTTAAGGCGTATGACCACAAGCTGCTGGACGTTTCGGTAGGAGAAATCGTAGAGACGGCAAAGAGAACCGGCGCACGCGTGGCCGGACCGATTCCACTGCCGACGGTCATCAATAAGTACTGCGTCCTCCGTGGACCTCACGTTGATAAAAAGTCCCGGGATCAGTTTGAGATTAGAACCCACAAACGTCTGATCGATATTCTCGATCCTACTCAGCAGACCGTTGATGCCCTTATGAAACTGGATCTGTCTGCCGGCGTGGATGTTGAGATCAAACTGTAACGGATACTACGACTGAATAGGAATGGCCATGAATAAAGGTATCATCGCAAAAAAACTGGGTATGACCCAGATATTCCTGGAAGACGGCACCAAGGTTCCGGTTTCGGTTGTTCAGGCCGGCCCCTGCGTCGTTATCCAGAAAAAAACTGCCGACAACGACGGTTACGCCGCTGTGCAGGTTGGTTTCGAGCCGGTCAATGCCGCCAGCGCTAACAAACCGCTTTTGGGGCATTGCACGAAGGCGGGGCAGGGGGTTTTCAGGTACCTGCGCGAGTTCAAGTTGGCAAACAGTGCCGAACTGAATATTGGCGATACCCTGACCCTGGATCAGTTCCAGGCAGGCGACTATGTTGATGTTACCGGGACCAGTCTCGGTAAAGGGTTCCAGGGGGTCATCAAACGTTGGAACTTCAAGGGTGGACGTTCGTCCCACGGTTCACGCTTCCACCGTGCTCCCGGTTCCATCGGCGCTTCGGCAACTCCATCCCATGTCTTCAAGAACAAGAAGATGCCGGGGCAGTTGGGTAATGAGCGCGTCACCGTGCAGAGACTTCAGATCGTGCGTGTGGATTCGGCTGAGAACCTGCTGTTGATCAAAGGGGCGATTCCGGGACATAAGAATAATATCGTCCTTATCAAACAGAGTGTCAAAGCTTAGTAATTAATCGGGAGTAACGTGTATGCCTTCGATAGCAGTCTTTAATATGAATAAGCAGCAGGTTGGCGAAGTCCAGTTGCCGGATGCTGTGTTCGGCACCGAGGTGAAAGAGTATCTCATTCACCAGGCGCTTCGTATCCAGCTTGCCAACCGGAGAGCAGGGACCGTCGCCGTAAAGAACCGCGCAGCCGTATCCGGCGGCGGCAAGAAGCCTTTCAAGCAGAAAGGCACCGGCAATGCCCGTCAGGGATGCAGCCGGGCTCCTCAGTATCCTGGTGGTGGTGTTGCTTTCGGTCCGCAGCCCAAAACCTATAATCTGAGCATGAACAAGAAAGCCCGTGCCGCTGCGCTCTGTTCACTTCTGTCCTTTCAGTACAAGAATGAAAGCATAACAGTGCTGGACAAGCTCGATTTCGACAAGATATCCACGAAGGATTTTGCAGGCTTCATGAAGCGTTTTGAGCTCGAGAAGTCGCTGATCATCACGGATAACCCCAGCAATAATCTCTATCTCTCTGCGCGAAACGTTCCGCATGTCAAGGTGCTCAAGGTCGGTGGTCTGAATGTTCACGACATGTTGAAGTACAAGAACATCATTTTCACGCAGGAGGCGGTTCAGACCGTTGAAGGAGCGTTGCAGAAATGAACATTTACTCCATTATCAAAAAGCCCCATGTCACGGAGAAGACCTCTCTCGGCAGCGATACCTCCAATACGGTTGCCATCGTCGTTGACAGGGATGCCAACAAGATCGAGATCAAGCAGGCCGTTGAATCGCTCTTCAAGGTCAAGGTAGACGATGTCCGCACCGTCAACGTAGCCGGCAAGGTTAAGCGTGTCGGCAAGAATTTCGGTAAGCGTTCTAACTGGAAAAAGGCCTATGTGACCCTCCAGGAGGGGCAATCCATAGATTTCTTTGAGGTTTAATTACTAGTATTCGGGGTTCACAATGGGAATCAAGAGTTATAAACCAACATCGGCAGGACGCAGACACCAGACCTGTTCGACTTTTGAAGAGATTACGACAACGACAGCCGAGAAGTCCCTTCTTGTTTCTCTTACCAAGTCGGGTGGCAGGAATGCGTTGGGTCGTGTTACCGCACGCCACATCGGTGGTGGTCACAAGCAAAAATATCGCATCATCGACTTCCGTCGTGATAAACGCAACATACCCGCAACGGTTGCCAGCATCGAATACGACCCCAACCGTAGCGCCCGCATCGCACTGTTGAACTACGTTGATGGTGAAAAACGCTATATCCTGGCGCCGCTTCATCTTAAGGTAGGAGATACGGTCATCAGCGGTCCCGAGGCCGACATCAAGCCCGGTAATGCATTGCCGCTCCGCTCGATCCCGCTCGGTACGATTATTCACAACATCGAGCTGAAGATCGGTAAAGGAGCACAGTTGGCCAGGAGCGCCGGCACGTTTGCCCAGCTCATGTCCAAGGAAGGCAAGTATTCCCAGATCAAGCTGCCGTCGGGCGAAGTGCGCATGATCCTTCAAGATTGTTATGCCACCATCGGGCAGGTTGGCAATATCGACCACGAGAACGTAAATGTGGGCAAAGCCGGTCGTTCGCGTTGGCTCGGCAAACGTCCCAAGGTTCGCGGTGTCGCCATGAACCCGGTTGACCATCCCCATGGCGGTGGCGAAGGGCGTACATCCGGTGGCCGTCATCCGGTAACCCCGTGGGGTATCCCCACCAAGGGCTACAAGACCAGGACCAACAAGTCTTCTGATCGCTTCATTGTGAAGAAGCGTACCAAATAATACGTTGAGAGGCTGATACATCATGGCACGTTCAATAAAAAAAGGACCTTTCGTCGATGGGCATCTGATCAAAAAGGTGCAAACTGAAGGGCCCAACTCGAAAAAGATCATCAAGACGTGGTCGCGTCGCTCAACCATCACACCTGATTTTATCGGCCTCAGTCTTGCCGTCCACAACGGACGCAAGTTCATTCCAGTCTTTGTGACTGAGAACATGGTCGGCCACAAATTGGGTGAGTTTGCACCTACGAGAACCTTTCACGGCCATGCCGCCGACAAGAAGAGTAAAGTCAAGAAGTAATCAGGGGAGTTTGAAATGGAATCCAGCGCAAAATTGACATTTGCACGACTTTCACCTCGTAAGACCCGCCTTGTGGTGGATCTTGTCAGGGGCAAGGCAATACAGGACGCACTCAATACCCTGCGTTTTCTTCCGCAACCTTCGGCAAAGCTTATCTCCAAGCTTTTGACGTCTGCGGTGGCCAATGCAGAGCAGAAGGGTGTCTCCGATGTTGATAAGCTGTTTGTGAAGACCATATACGTGGATGGCGGTGCAGTGTTGAAACGCTTTGTGCCACGAGCCATGGGACGCGCCAGCAAGATCCGTAAACCGACCAGTCATATAGCGGTTACTCTTTCCGATACGAAATAGTTTTTACCTGGAGGTGTAGTTTGGGACAAAAAGTTAATCCGATAGGCTTCAGGCTTGGTGTCGTAAAAACATGGGACTCCAAGTGGTATGCGGAGGCAGATTATGCCAAGCTTCTGCATGAAGACCTGGCAATTCGGAAATTTCTGAAGAAGCGGCTCTATAATTCAGGTGTTTCCAAGATTGAGATCGAGCGTGCGGCTAACAAAACCAAGATCAATATTCATACCGCTCGTCCGGGCCTGATCATCGGCAAGAAGGGTTCCGAGGTAGAGACTATAAAGAAGGATCTGGCCAAGCTGACTTCCAAGGAAGTGTTCATCAACATCCACGAGGTTCGCAAGCCCGAACTGGATGCCCAGCTGGTTGCAGAGAACGTAGCTCTCCAGCTTGAACGCAGGATTGCCTTCCGCCGCGCCATGAAAAAGAGCGTCACCTCGGCACTCAAATTTGGCGCTAAGGGTATCAGAATTACCTGTTCCGGCCGTCTCGGCGGCGCGGAAATGTCCCGGACCGAGTGGTATCGCGAGGGGCGCGTTCCTCTGCATACCCTGCGTGCGGACATCGATTACGGTTTTGCGGAAGCCAAGACCACCTACGGCATCATCGGAATCAAAGTTCTGATCTTTAAGGGTGAAATTCTCCCCGGTCAGTAACATCCTTATTTTGCGCTACAGGAGTATGCATCAATGTTAATGCCTAAAAGGGTAAAACATAGAAAACAAATGAAGGGCCGTATGACCGGCAAGCCGTGTCGCGGCATTGAGCTCTCCTTCGGTGAGTTCGGTCTGCAGGCCACCGAATGCGGTTGGCTGGATTCCCGCCAGATTGAGGCCGCCCGTATTGCCATGACCCGTTATGTCAAGAGGGGTGGCAAGATCTGGATCCGCGTGTTTCCGGACAAACCGTTGACCGCGAAACCGGCTGAGACCAGGATGGGCAAGGGCAAGGGGTCCCCCGATTCTTGGGTATGCGTTGTCAAGCCGGGAACCGTTCTGTATGAGATGGAAGGTGTCTCCGAGGAGATCGCCCGCGAAGCGCTTCGACTGGCCGCACATAAACTGCCCGTTTCCACCAAGTTCATCCTCAGGGGAGGCGACCATGAAGCCTAACGAGCTGCGCAAGCTGTCGGCCGACGAGCTGACCAAGAAACAAGGCGAGCTGACCCAGGAACTGTTTAACCTGACGTTCCAGTTACATACCGGCAGGCTCGAAAATACCGCCAAGCTGAAGGTTATCCGTAAAGATATTGCCAGGATCAGCACCATTCTCACTGAGAGCAAGGCATAGGGAGCAACAGATGAGTGAACGTGGCCACAGAAAATCACAGTTAGGTGTCGTGGTGAGCGACAAGATGGACAAAACGGTTGTCGTCAAGGTTGACCGTCTTGTAAAGCACCAACTTTATAACAAATATATCAAGCGTAGCGTGAAATACAAAGTCCACGACGAACAAAACGTCTGCAAGGTCGGTGACCGCGTTCAGATTATCGAATGCCGCCCGCTGAGCAAGGATAAGCGCTGGAGCCTGAAGCAGATCATCGAAAGCATCTCTTAGGACAGGGGTACCGAGTAATGATACAGATGCAGTCAATACTGGATGTAGCCGATAATTCAGGTGCCAAGAAACTTTTTTGTATCAAGGTGCTTGGCGGTTCGAAACGTAAATACGCCGGGGTAGGTGATATTATTGTCGCCTCTGTCCGCGAGGCTCTGCCTAACTCGAAGGTCAAAAAAGGTGATGTCGTCAAGGCGGTTATCGTTAGAACCGCTAAAGCGCTTGGCCGGCCCGACGGTTCGTACATTCGTTTCGATGATAACTCCGGCGTCGTGGTCAATAACCAAAAAGAGCCGGTGGGAACGCGTATTTTTGGCCCGGTGGCCAGAGAGTTGCGTGCCAAGAAGTTCATGAAGATCATTTCCCTCGCACCTGAAGTACTTTAATCTGAATCGGAGAACGTAGATGCAAGCCATGAAATCTCATGTCAGCAAGGGCGATACGGTAATGGTTATTGCCGGCAAGGAAAAGAGCAAGACCGGCAAGGTCCTGAAGCTGGTCCCCAAGAAGAATGGTGTCATCGTTGAGGGACTCAACCTTGTCAAGCGCCATGTGAAGGCACGTGGCAATGAGCCGGGTGCCATCAAGGAGAAGGAAGCTGTGATCCATATCTCCAACGTTATGCCCTATTGCCCCAAGTGTGCCAAGCCGGTCAGGACCAAGACTACCGTCCTGGAAAATGGCGACAAACAGCGGAGCTGCGTTAAATGCGGCGCTTCGCTTGAGAAATAGTTCGAAGGAGATACCATTACCATGGCACGTTTGAAGGATGTATACCAGAACGAGATCGTTGCCAAGCTGCGCAAGGATTTCGACTATAAGAACATAATGGAAGTTCCGCGCATCGAGAAGGTCGTCGTCAATATGGGTCTTGGCGAGGCTATCCAGAACGTCAAGATCCTCGATTCCGCAACCGCCGAATTGAACGCCATTACCGGTCAGAAATCGGTTATCACCAAGGCAAAGAAGTCCATCGCAACCTTCAAATTGCGCCAGGGTATGCCGATCGGCTGTATGGTGACCCTGCGCCGGGATCGCATGTTCGAGTTCCTGGACCGTCTGATGAACGTGGCTCTCCCTCGAGTCCGCGACTTCAAGGGTGTTTCCGGCAAGGCGTTTGACGGCAAGGGCAACTATACGCTTGGTATCAAGGAACAACTTATCTTCCCTGAAATCAGCTATGATGCCATTGACAAGATCAAGGGACTGAATATAACGATCGTAACAAGCGCCAAAACCGACGAGGAAGGCAAAGCGCTTCTCAAGTACCTGGGCATGCCGTTCAGGAACTAAGATAAACTGGAGGATTCCGTGGCAAAAACCTCAATGATCATCAAGTCTCAGCGCAAACCCAAGTTCAAGGTCCGTCAGCATAACCGCTGCCCGGTCTGCGGGAGACCCAAAGCATTTTATCGCAAGTTTGAGATGTGCAGGATTTGTCTTCGCAAGTACGCGTCGTCCGGGCAGATTCCCGGTGTGATCAAGTCCAGCTGGTAGACAATCGAACTTGAAGTACATTAGATAGGAGCACGCACGATGTCCATGACAGATCCAGTCGCAGATATGCTGACCAGAATACGCAATGCCAACATGGTCAAGCTGCAGAAGGTCGATATCCCTTCCTCTAACCTGAAGGTCAATATAGCCAATGTATTGAAGCAGGAAGGTTTCATTAAAAATTACAAGGTTATTTCCGATAATCTTCAGGGAGTTCTGCGGATTTATCTGAAGTACATCGACGAGAAGGACAGCGTGATCAATGAGATCAAGCGAGTCAGCAAGCCCGGTGGCAGGGTCTATACGAAATCCGAGGATATCCCTGTCGTAAAAAACGGTCTTGGTGTGGCTATTCTGTCCACCTCCAAGGGGATCATCACCGATAACGCCGCCCGTCAGGCTGGCATCGGCGGCGAGCTTATCTGCACCATTTGGTAAACATTGCGATCAAGGAGTAAGCTGAGATGTCGAGAATAGGGAAACTCCCCATAGAGATACCCAAAGGGGTAAAGATCGTCCTGGATGAAACGTTGGTTTCCGTACAGGGACCTAATGGCAAGTTGGCCCGCCAGGTTATGTCCAACGTCACGATCAATGTCGGCGAAACATCGCTTGCGGTCGTCAGAAACGACGAGAGTGCCGCTGCACGTGCAGCTCATGGCCTGACCCGCACCCTGATCAACAATATGGTCGTCGGTGTGACCAAAGGATTTCAGACCGACCTTGAGATCAACGGCGTCGGTTATCGCGCCGAGGTTAAAGGAAAAGAGCTCGTTTTGAGCCTTGGCTACTCCCATCCGATCAATTTCCCAATCCCGGAAGGCATTGTCATCGATGTGGACAAGATGACCAAAGTCTCCGTGAAGGGCGCCGATAAGGAACTGGTGGGTCAGACAGCCGCCAAGATCAGATCTTTCCGTGGCCCCGAGCCCTACAAAGGCAAGGGTATCAAGTACGCTGACGAGACTATCCTGAGAAAAGCCGGCAAGACCGGTAAGAAATAGTCTTTATAAGGAGATTGTTGTGGCAAAGACCGCACTTAAAACCATTATCCGTCTCAAACGTCAGGTTCGTGTCCGCAAAAAAGTTCGTGGCACGAGTGAGCGTCCTCGTTTGAACGTCTTCAAAAGCGCACGTCATATCTACGCCCAGATCATTGACGATACAAAGGGCGTCACCCTGGTTGCCTGCTCGACTATTACCTCTGATGCCGCTGAACTTGCATACACAGGTAATGTCGCCGCAGCAACCCATGTGGGTAAAGAGATCGCCCGCCTGGCCATGGAAAAGGGTATTTCATCAGTGGTATATGACCGTAACGGTTTTCTGTACCACGGCAGAATCAAGGCACTTGCTGACGCAGCCCGCGAAGCCGGGCTTCGTTTCTAAAGCATACGAGGAGGCTTTCATTGAGCAGAATCAATCCAGCGGAACTGAATCTCACGGACCGTGTTGTTCACATCAGCCGCGTTGCCAAGGTCGTTAAAGGTGGTCGTCGCTTCAGCTTTTCTGCCCTGATCGTAGTTGGTGACGGCAATGGTTATGTCGGTTATGGTCTTGGCAAGGCGAACGAGGTGCCTGAGGCAATCAGAAAAGGCGTTGAACAGGCCAAGAAAAACCTCATCAAGGTGCCCGTCAACCAGCATCAGAGCATCCCTTTTGAGATAGAGGGTAAATTTGGAGCCGGACGCCTGTTGATGAAACCGGCATCCGCTGGTACGGGTGTTATTGCCGGTGGTGCTGCCCGCGCCATCTTCGAAGCAGCCGGTATTAATAATATCCTTTCCAAATGCCTTGGCTCCAACAATCCCCACAACGTGGTGAAGGCCGCATTTGCAGGCCTCATGAGGCTGAAAACTCCGGAAGAAATTGCTGCACGCCGTGGCATAACCGAATAATCGATCGAAGTGAGGATACCATGAGTAGCATGCTACAGATCACACTCATCAAGAGCACTATCGGGAAAACCAAGAAGCACCGCGACACCGTTGCAGGGCTCGGCCTTTCCCGTCTCAACCAGACCGTTACCCGGCCTGACTCCCCCGAAGTACAGGGGATGATCAATAAGGTTGGCCACATGCTGAAAGTGACGAAGTAAAAGGGGTGGAACACATGGATTTAAACACACTTAAACCCGCACTGGGTTCGACGAAGGATAGAAAGCGCATCGGCCGCGGTACCGGCTCCGGCCACGGCAAGACCGCCACAAAAGGACACAAAGGACAGAAGGCCCGTTCCGGAGGCAGCATCAAGGCCGGCTTCGAAGGTGGTCAGATGCCTTTGCAGCGCCGGCTGCCCAAGCGTGGTTTTACGCCGCTTGAGCGTGTCGAGTATGCCGTGGTGAACCTTAGCCAGCTGGACGTTTTTGAGGCTGGCACGGAGGTCGATGCCGCTGCTCTGGCTGCAAAGGGATTGGTAAAGGGTACCAATTGTTTGGTGAAAATCCTCGGGAACGGCGATATCACCAAAGCTCTCAAGGTCGCTGCCACTAAATTCAGCCAATCCGCCAAAGAGAAGATTGTAGCCGCAGGCGGATCTGTCGAGGAGAAGGCCTAGTGTTCGAAGCACTCCAGAACATCTTCAAGATCCCCGAGTTGAAGAAACGCGTGCTTTATTCCTTGGGGATGCTGGCAGTCTATCGCGTCGGATGTCATATTCCTACCCCTGGTATCGATAGGATTGCTCTGTCGCACTTTTTCAAGCAGGCCCAGGGAACCCTTCTCGGCATGTTTGATATGTTCTCCGGTGGTGCCCTCGAACGATTGACGGTTTTTGCCTTGGGCATCATGCCGTATATCTCTTCTTCGATCATATTTCAACTGCTGACCGTCGTTGTTCCGGCCATTGAAAAACTTTCCAAGGAAGGTGAGTCGGGCCGTAAGAAGATCATCCAGTACACCCGCTATGGCACAATCGTGCTCAGCTTCGTGCAGGGCCTCGGTATCGCCATAGGCCTGGAGAGCATGCGCGGCCCTGCCGGTGAATTGGTAGTTCCCAATCCTGGCTGGGGCTTCCGGCTCATGACGGTTATTACACTTACCGCGGGAACTGCGTTCATCATGTGGCTTGGTGAACAGATGTCGGAAAAGGGAATCGGCAACGGTATCTCTCTCATTATCTTTGCCGGGATTATCGCCAGGATACCAACTGCTCTGAGCAATACGGTCAGACTGCTGAACGCCGGACAGCTTTCCTTGTTCGTGCTTGTATTCATCCTTGCCGTAATGTTTGCCGTTATTGCCGGCATCGTTTTTGTCGAGCGAGGCCAGCGTCGCCTCCCGATTCATTATGCAAAACGTGTGGTCGGGTTGAAGACTTTCAACGCCCAAACCTCCCATCTGCCCCTGAAGGTTAATATGGCTGGCGTTATACCGCCGATCTTCGCCTCGTCCATCATCATGTTCCCGGCAACGGTGGCTAACTTCATCAATATTCCGTGGGTTCAGAATGCAGCCAAAAGCTTGGCGCCTGGTCACTTGGTGTATGATATCTTTTTTGTTGCTTTCATCGTCTTTTTCTGTTATTTCTACACGGCTGTAACTTTTAACCCGGTAGATGTTGCGGAAAACGTAAAAAAACATGGTGGCTATATTCCCGGCATCAGGCCAGGGAAAGAGACTTCGGACTTTATCGACAGCGTCCTGACGCGGTTGACATTTGCCGGTGCTATCTATATTTCCATAGTGTGTGTTCTGCCTTCCATACTGATTGGCAAGTTCAATCTTCCCTTTTATTTTGGAGGGACGGCCTTGTTGATTGCGGTTGGCGTCGGCATGGATACGGTCGCCCAGATCGAATCACACCTTATTACCCGCAATTATGAAGGGTTTTTGAAGGGCGTCAGGATCAAGGGGAGGAAATAGGATGAACGTCATCCTGTTTGGTCCTCCGGGGGCTGGCAAGGGAACCCAGGCTCAATTTATCGTTGAGCGCTTCGGTATTCCACAGATTTCGACTGGCGATATGCTCCGTGCTGCCGTTAAAGCTCAAACACCGCTTGGTGTGGCTGCCAAGTCGATCATGGATGCCGGTGGTTTGGTTTCCGACGAGATCGTGCTTGGTCTGGTCAAGGAGAGGATTTCCAAACCGGATTGTGATGCAGGCTTTATTCTCGACGGCTTTCCGCGCACTACCCCTCAGGCGGATGGGCTTATTGCTCTACTGAGTGGTCTCGGGAAGCATATAGATCATGTAATCTCGCTTGAAGTGGAAGGTGCCGAGATCGTTCAGCGACTTTCCGGCAGGCGGACCTGCCCGTCGTGCGGCAAGGGATATCATGTGGTGTACGACGCTCCAGTTGTTGCCGGCGTATGTAATGTGTGCGGTGCCACTTTGGTTCAGCGTGATGATGACCGTGAAGAAACGGTCAAGAACCGCTTGGATGTCTATTGGCAGCCGACCTCGCCGCTTAAATCGTATTTTGAGCAGTGTGGTTTGATGCGTTGCATTGACGGCAACGGCACGATTCAGGATATTCAGCGCCAGATATGTGCGATATTGGAAGGCAGTACCGGTGATCGTCCTTAAGTCTCTCCGTGAGATTGAGAGGATGAGAGCAGCCTGCAGGATTGTAGCAGAGATACTCCTTCTACTTCGAGAACAGGTCAAACCGGGTGTCTCAACAGCGGAACTGGAAGAGTTGGCGAATGCCGAGACCCTGAAGCGTAAGGCAAAAGCCGCTTTTAAAGGATATTGTAATTACCCCAGCGCTTTGTGTTGTTCACCCAACGATCTGGTTGTCCACGGGATGCCGACCAAGACGCCTCTAAAAGAAGGGGACATCCTCAGCCTTGACTTTGGCGTCCTGTACAACGACTTTTATGGTGATGCCGCTCTAACCATACCGGTGGGTACAGTAAGGGCAGGTGCACAGGCTTTGCTTGCCGCAACGGAAGAATCGCTTTACGCTGGTATAGATAAGGCGGTACCCGGCGGCAGGTTGGGTGATATTTCCCATGCCGTTCAGTCGTATGTCGAAGTAAAAGGCTTTTCCGTAGTACGCGATTTTGTCGGACACGGCATCGGCAGGAAACTCCATGAAGAGCCTCAGGTGCCTAATTTCGGCACTGCGGGAACCGGCGTAAGGCTCAAACCGGGTATGGTTCTGGCGATTGAGCCCATGGTTAACGAAAAGTCTTATGAGGTTAAGGTTCTGGAAGACGGCTGGACGGTAAAAACGTGTGACGGCGGACTCTCCGCTCATTTTGAACATACGGTTGCCGTCACCGATAAAGGGCCTGAAATTCTGACGCGCATTTAGCAAGTACGTGAAGGGGAGTATTATGAAAGTACGGGCATCGGTTAAAAAGATTTGCGACAAATGCAAGATTATCAAGCGCAAGGGTGTGGTTCGTGTTATCTGTGACATCCCCAAGCATTCTCAGCGTCAGGGATGAGTAATTAAAGGAGGATTTTCAATTGGCACGTATTGCAGGTATTGACTTACCAAAAAACAAACGGATCGTTGTTGCTCTCACCTATATCTACGGTATCGGTAATTCGACGGCAGAACGTATCCTTGCCTCCGCACAGATCGACCCCAACACCCGCACGGACAAGTTGACTGAAGCTGAAGTCTCTCGTCTTCGCGACGAAATTGACCGCAACTGCAAGGTCGAAGGGGACCTGCGCCGTGAGATTTCGATGAATATCAAGCGGCTCATGGATCTTGGCTGTTATCGTGGCCTGCGTCACAGAAAAGGTTTGCCGGTCCGCGGCCAGCGCACCAAGACCAATGCCCGTACGCGTAAAGGCCCTGCCCGCACCGTTGCCGGCAAAAAGAAATAATCCCATTTAGCTCTGGAGAATTCGAATGGCAAGTCCTGCGAAGAAAGTCGTCCGCAAGAAAAAGGAACGCAAGAATATTTCCAACGGTGTTGCCCACATTCAGGCAACATTCAACAATACGATCATCACGATTACGGATCCCGTCGGTAACGTGGTTGCTTGGTCGACCGCGGGCGCCAAGGGGTTCAAGGGCTCCCGTAAAAGCACCCCGTTTGCCGCCCAGATTGCTGCTGAGGACTGCGCAAAAAAAGCGCAAGAGCACGGGATGCGTAGCGTTGAGGTTTATGTTAAAGGCCCCGGTTCAGGTCGTGAATCAGCACTTCGCGCCCTTCAGGCCGCAGGTTTTGCGATCAGCTTCATCAAGGATGTGACACCAATTCCCCATAACGGTTGTCGTCCGCCCAAACGTAGAAGAGTTTAACTCGCGTCATTCATACCAAGGAGGTTTTCATTGGCTCGTTATACAGGACCTTCGTGCCGTCTGTGCAGAAGAGAAAACATGGAATTGTTTCTGAAGGGGGAGCGCTGCTACACCGATAAATGCGCCATCAAACGGCGTAATTATCCTCCGGGGCAGCATGGTCAAGGACGTTCAAAAACCTCCGATTATGGCGTTCAGCTTCGCGAGAAGCAGAAAGTGCGCCGTATCTATGGCCTTTTGGAAAAGCAGTTCCGTGGCTATTTTCAGGAAGCCGACCGCATGAAAGGGGTGACCGGTGAAAACCTGCTCTCCCTACTTGAACGGCGTCTCGACAATGTGATCTACCGTCTCGGGTTTGCTTCTTCCCGCACCGAATCGCGCCAACTCGTACGTCACGGCCACTTTACCATTAACGGCCGTAAAGTGAATATTCCTTCCATTCAGCTCAGGCTGGGTGATGTCATCGAACTTCGTGAAAAGAGCAGAAAGATTACTGCTGTCAACGATTCTCTGGAAGCGGTTGTACGGCGTGGTATCCCCCAGTGGCTCGAACTTGAGCGTGATGCCTTCAAAGGTGTTATCAAGAGTCTGCCGGTTCGCGAGGATGTTACTACCCCGATCCAGGAACAGTTGATCGTCGAGCTTTACTCGAAGTAATTCCCGGGAGACCTGCGTGGCCTTTGCGCCTCATGTCCATGACCGGACAATAATCCTCCGGAGGAGGTTGTAATGTATAAAAATTGGCGAGATCTGATCAGGCCAAAACAGCTTCAAGTCGAGAAAGAATCACTTTCAAATACATACGGCAAATTTTATGCTGAACCATTCGAACGAGGCTTTGGTACCACGCTCGGTAATTCCTTGCGCAGGATTCTCCTGTCCACCCTTCAGGGCGCTGCCATCACCTCGGTTCGCATCAAGGGTGTGCTACACGAGTTTTCCACCATCCAGGGTGTTACCGAGGATGTTACCGATATCATCCTTAATCTCAAAGGTGTCCGCCTCAAGCTGCACTCTGCCGACCAGGCCACTATCAGGGTCGTGCACAAAGGTGAGGGGATCATTACCGCCGGTGATATCCTCGTCGGCCACTCGGTTGAGGTCATGAATCCCGATCACCACATCCTGACCTGCGGCAAAGACGCCAACCTCGAAATTGAGATGACGGTCAAGATGGGTAAAGGGTATGTACCTGCTGATCGCAATCGTGATGAAAAAGCCCCCGTGGGTACCATTCCGATTGACGCCATCTATTCTCCTATCAAGAAGGTCAATTTCAACGTATCCAATGCGCGTGTCGGGCAGATGACGGACTACGACAAACTGACCCTTGAGGTCTGGACAGACGGGAGTGCAAATCCTGAAGACGCGGTGGCCTATGCCGCCAAGATCATGAAGGAACAACTGAGCATCTTCATCAACTTCGACGAAGAGTCTGAGCCGAGTCTGGTTGAAGAGTCCCAGGAAGAGAAGGACAAGATCAACGAGAATCTGTATCGTACGGTTGATGAACTGGAACTCTCGGTACGGTCGGCCAACTGCCTCAAGAATGCCGGCATCAAGCTGATCGGCGAACTGGTTTCCAAATCCGAGGCGGAGATGCTGAAGACTCAGAATTTCGGTCGCAAGTCCCTCAATGAGATAAAGGATATTCTCTGCGATATGGGCCTGACGTTCGGCATGAAACTGGATGAATTCCCCGATCCGGAGATCATGCGCCGGCTGCGCGGCGAAAAGAAGGAAGAAGAGTAATACCCCGGATTAGCCAATCGTTTCAGAAAGGAATGCGTTATGCGTCATAGTAAAGCGGGCAGGAGACTTGGCAGGAAAACGAGTCATCGCGAAGCGATGTTCAGAAATATGGTTACCTCGCTGTTAGCCCATGAAAAGATCACGACAACCGACGCCAAGGCAAAAGAGATTCGCTCTGTTGCCGAAAAGATGATCACCCTTGGCAAACGTGGCGATCTGCATGCACAGCGTCTTGCTGCCTCATATATTCGTGAAAAATCTGTAGTGACGAAGCTGTTTTCAGCCATTGCCCCGCGTTATAAGGACCGCCCTGGCGGTTATACGCGTATCGTCAAGCTTGGCATTCGCCAGGGTGACACCGCTCCGATCTCCCTGATTGAGTTGGTGGAAGAAGAGATGAAGCCGAAGGCAACGCCGGCGAAAGCTCCGAAAGCCCCTTCCCGTAAGCCTGCCGTGGCCAAGGCGGCCCCTGCCGAGCCTGCGGTGGAACCGGCGGCTGTTCAGACCGCGGTCGTTGACCCAGCCGAACAGTGTGAGGCCAGCGCCGATTAGATCCATCAGTTCCGGCGTTATATGAATAGAAAGAGGCAAGGGTAATAATCCCTTGCCTCTTTTTTATGAGAATTTTTTCCCCTGACCAGGTGCTGTCAGGTGATCAGATCAACCACCAGTCCCTTGATTCCGATCACCTTTGCCGTGATGGCCATACTGTCCCGATTCGCCTGGATGATGAGGTTATAGAGCTTGTCAGCCTCGGCATCGATTATGGTTATGATCTCGAATGATCGCGGGTTCTGTGGCGTGCCCCCAATTTTTTCGAGTCGATAGGCCTCGTTGGAGATCCTTTTGGCCAACGTGCTCAAGAGGTCACGGAAACGCTTGAAGTTTGGCAAGGTCGGTTCCTGGGCCAATTTATCACCCATCATCTCTATTTCCTGGCGAAGGTTTTCTACCTCCTGCTGGTACGAGGTCATGTCTGTCTGACGATTTGTCAACTCGGCCACGAAAGCCGAACCGGTACCG
This sequence comes from Geobacter sp. AOG2, assembly GCF_019972295.1. Lineage (NCBI taxonomy): Bacteria > Pseudomonadati > Thermodesulfobacteriota > Desulfuromonadia > Geobacterales > Geobacteraceae > Geobacter > Geobacter sp. AOG2. The sequence continues at coordinate 2,400,007 of NZ_BLJA01000001.1, read as the reverse complement.
CCTTTCATAACAGAGGGGTTTTTGCTTTGCTGCCCGACCCCTGGTGTTGGTAGTGAATCCCTGATACGCATTTCCACGTCCCCATCATCCCTTTTTCGTCACCATACCATACTCTCCCCCGGCAGGCAATTGCGGCAAAAATGCAACAATCACATTTGCATCGTCCGAGGCTTGTGCTATGCTTGCAGCCGTTGCCAATCTCAGCTCGAGGTGCACAGGAGGACGACCATGCTGGATTTATTCGAAAAGACGCTTATGACCGCTATCGGGGCCGTGGCCATCACCCAGAAGAAGACCGAAGAGTTGGTCGCCGAAATGCGGGAAAGGTACAAGGTGAGCGAAGACGAGGGAAGGTGCTTTGTCGAGCGTATCCAGGGGATCGCTGAGGAGAGTAAAGAAAAAATCCGGGAAATGGCGGAAACCGAGGTTCGAAAGGTCGTGGACAGATTGGGACTCGTACCACGGGACGAGTATGAACGATTAGTCAAGCGTGTGCAGGAGCTGGAAACCCGGATCGCTGATTGAGCCGCCTCTCCCGTGTCCAGTTTGCGAAGGGCCAATAGGCGTATTGCCGGGCCGGGGCTCTTTCCCTGCTCCGGTATGATGTGATCGCCACACCAGGCTTGCGAGAATAGCTCATGCTCTCATTTTTAAAAATTAACCGGAATATACGCAGTATTCGCCGCTACTGGAATATCGCCCGCGTTCTGAGCGCCTATGGTTTCGACCATGCCCTGGAGACTATGGGATTACATGATATCGCCGCCCGGGGCAGGCGGCTCCTGCGGCACGATGCCGTCGACATTGCCCGCCTTTCGGCTGCCGAGCGGATGCGATTGGTCCTGGAAGAGTTGGGACCGACGTTCGTCAAGCTGGGGCAACTGCTTTCAACACGCCCCGACATCATCCCTGCCTCCTTTGTGCAGGAGTTCGAAAAACTGCAGGACCATGTACCGAGTTTCTCGTTTACCGAACTCATGGCCCAGGTGGAACAGGAGTTGAAAAGCCCGATAACGAATTTTTTTGCCGAGATCGATCCGGAACCCCTTGCTGCGGCGTCCATTGCCCAGGTACACCGTGCCTGCCTGTTAACGGGCGAGCAAGTGGTGATCAAGGTTCGCCGCCCCGGCGTGGTCGAATTGGTTGAGGCGGATATCGGTGCACTGATGTCGTTGGCTCATCTGGCCGAACGCCATGTTCCGGGCAGCGAAATCTACGATCCCGTAGGCGTGGTGCGCGAATTCGCCCGTACCATCAGACGGGAGATGGACTTTACCCGTGAGGGACATACCATTGAAAAGATCCGCGATAACTTTTCCAAGATCCCTTGGATGTATTTCCCGCGGGTCTACTGGCAACAAAGCACTCGTGGCGTACTGACCCTTGAGTATGTTGACGGAATCAAGGTTTCGGATCTTGAGAGGCTGGAACGCAGCGGACTGGACCGGAGGATAATTGCTCAACGGGGTGCCGATGCCTTTCTGGAGATGGTTCTCAAGCACGGTTTTTTTCATGGAGATACGCATCCGGGCAATGTGATGATTCTGCCGGATAACGTCATTTGTCTTTTGGATTACGGCATTGTTGGCAGGTTGGACGAAGAACTCAGAACCTTTCTGAGCGATATCCTTCTGGCGATAGTCAATCGGGACATGGATCAGGTCATCTCCCTGCTGCTCTTTGCCGGAGATATTTCCGACAACCTTGATGTGCGTGCCCTGAAGCGGGATCTCTCAAACTTCATCGACAGCTACTACGAAATCCCTCTCAAGGAGATCGAAGTCGGGCGAATGCTCATGGAGTTCATTGAGATCATTACCTTGTACAGCATCCGCATCCAGCCAGATCTGATGCTCCTGGCGAAGTCGTTGATCATTATTGAGGGAATGGGTCGTTCTCTTGATCCTGCGTTCAATATGGTGGAACACCTGCGCCCCTTCATGGAGAAGGCCGTTCGTCAGCGTATGTCCCCCCGGCGCATCACGCGCGACATTAACGCAGTGGTGGGGTCGTATCTCAATCTTGCCCGCAATCTCCCACGCGACCTCAAAGAGATCATCAACCGCGTCAATCGCAACAAATTCAAGATCGATCTGGAACACCGGGGTCTGGATAAGTTCACCGCCGATTTCGACCGTTCCATTAATCGTCTCTCTTCCAGTCTTATCCTGGCCGCCCTGATCATCGGTTCGTCGATCATCATGCAGATCGAGCGGGGGCCGCAACTGTTCGGTTTACCCGCACTAGCCTTTCTGGGATATACCGCGGCCGGATTGATTGGTCTCTGGTGGGTCTACGGTATCATCCGCTCGGGAAGGCTCTAGCCGGCAACCGGTTTGCAAGGTGGAAATTATTTAAAATGGAACAGAAACTGCCAATTTACGAGCGAAAAAAACGGATACGCGAAGCGGTCATCATCGCCCTGGCGGTTATCCTGATCCTTTTTCTCACCAAGACAGAGGTACATCTGACCCGTTTGAGCGCCGACGCGCCCATGGGAAGCAATATCGCCATCTTCGGCGTCATAAACATCGTCGTTATGTTGGTGATCCTGCTGGTGTATCTCGTCTGCCGTAATGTGGTGAAACTCTTTGTGGAAAGCCGCACAAATCCGTTTGCCAAGCGGTTGCGCACCAAGCTGGTACTCTCGTTCGTCGGATTGTCGCTCGTTCCCACCATGCTCCTCTTCTTTGCCGCCGCCGGATTTATCAACAATACGGTCCACAACTGGTTTAATACCCAGGTGGAAACGTCCCTAAGCGAGTCCTTGGAGGTGGCCCGGACCTACTACAAGAATTCAGCCTCCAACTCACTGTATTACGGTCGCCAGATCAGCACGTTCATCAAGTCCCAGAAGCTGCTCAACGAAGCCAACCTGCCGGAACTCAAGGAGCTGATTCGCCAAAAGCAAAAGGAATACAACCTGGGGGTGGTGGAGGTCTATTCGGCCCAACATGAAGAACTGGTCCGTTCCTCCAATCCCGATGTCCCCCAGAGCGAGTTCACTAACCCTGCCTCTGAAGACATAAAACGCGGCCTTCTGGGCGAAGAACTGACACGTATCAATCAGGCCGGCAAGGCCGACCTGATCAGGGGCATCGTGCCGGTCTATTCCACCTGGAACCAGATCGACGTGGTTGGGGTGGTGGTTGTCAACTATTATGTCCCCTATTCGTTGGTCAACAAGATGAAGGAGATCACAGATTCATATCATGAGTTCCGCCAGCTCAAGATCATGAAAAACCCGATCCGGACCGGCTATATCGCTACATTGTTCCTGATTACCGCGGTCATCGTCTTTTTTGCCTACTGGATGGGGGTCTATCTGGCCAACAGCATGACCAGGCAGGTGCAGGACTTGGTGGACGCCACGCGTGCCGTAGCGGACGGCAATCTCGACATCCATATCGAATCCTATTCGGCCGACGAGATCGGCATGCTCATCCAGTCGTTCAATCGCATGACCGAGGATCTGCGCAGCAAGCAGCGGGCGCTCAATGCCTCCAACCAGGAATTGTCCCGCATCAACCAGGAGATTGAGCAGCGCCGGCAGTACATGGAAATAGTGCTGCGCAATGTGGCCGCCGGCGTCATATCAGTCGATAAGGCCGGCGTCGTGACCACGATCAACAAGTCTGCCGAGCGTCTCCTGAACATCAACACCAGCAAGGTGCTGGGGCGAAATTTTCGTGACGTGCTGCGAGAAAAACATCTGGAGATCGTCAAAGAGGTCGTGCGCGATCTGTCGCTCTCAAAACAGGATACCGTCAGTCGACAGATCTTCCTGGATATTCAGGGCGCCCGTCTGGCCCTGCATCTTCACCTTACCATGCTGCGCGATGAACAGGGAAATATCCTGGGGACGGTCTTGGTGCTGGACGACATGACCCAGATGATGAAGGTCCAGCGCATGGCGGCTTGGCGCGAGGTCGCCCGGCGTATTGCCCACGAGATCAAGAATCCGCTCACGCCGATCCAACTTTCGGCGCAGCGTCTGCGGAAGCGATATCTGTCGCGTTTCAGCGACGATGAGGTTGTCTTTGACGAGTGCACCGAAATGATCATCAAGTCCGTGGACGAGTTGAAAAATCTGGTCAACGAGTTTTCGAATTTTGCCCGCATGCCGGCGATCCAGCCTGAACCGAACGATCTCAATACCCTGATCCGCGAGACCCTGACGCTTTACCAAGAGGCACACCGCGGGGTGTCGTTCCATTTTGAACCGGACGAGCATCTCCCCTTGATCAAGATTGACCGGGACCAGATCAAGCGAGTGATCATCAACCTCTTGGAAAATGCTGTGGCGGCCATGGATGAAGAGGGGGAGGTCAGGATCAAAAGCAACTATGATGCGGAGTTGAAGATGGCATCGTTTGCCATTTGCGACACTGGTCCCGGCATTACGCCCGAGGACAAGCCCCGCCTGTTTGAACCCTATTTTTCTACTAAAAAATCGGGGACCGGCCTTGGGCTGGCAATTGTCAGCAGTGTTGTCACCGACCATAGCGGTTTTGTGCGGATCAAGGACAATCAGCCGAGGGGTGCTTGCTTTATAGTGGAATTACCGGCGGCATAACATAAGAAGGCCGCGCGGTGAAACATAGTGAAAAGCGCCTTCAGGGCATTACCTTACAGAATTTTCGAGGAGTTGCATATGTCGAAAACCATTCTCGTTGTGGATGATGAAAAGGATATCAGGATATCCCTGGCCGGTATCCTTGAGGATGAAGGATATCAGGTGCTTACGGCTGACAGCGGTGTCGGGGCTCTGGAGTCCGCCCGTCAGGAACTGCCGGACCTGGTACTGTTGGACATATGGATGCCGGGCATGGACGGGCTGGAGACGCTTGAGCGGCTCAAGGCACTCTTTCCACAGCTTACGGTGATTATGATCTCGGGCCATGGCACTATCGAAACGGCGGTTCGGGCCACCAAGCTGGGGGCGTTTGATTTCATCGAAAAGCCGCTCTCCTTGGACAAGGTGCTCATCAGCGTGGTCAATGCCTTGCGCATGAAGGATCTGCGGATTGAGAACGAGGAGCTTAAGCGGGTGGTGGCCAATGAGTATGAGATGATCGGCGTCGCGCCGGTGATGGCTGAGCTGCGTGAACAGATCATGCGTGTCGCACCCACGACCGCCTCGGTGCTGGTAACGGGTGAGAACGGCACCGGAAAGGAATTGGCGGCGCGCTCGATCCATTATTACAGTCAGCGGAGTGACAAACCCTTTGTGGCCATCAATTGCGCCGCCATACCGGAGGAATTGATCGAGAGTGAGCTGTTTGGTCATGAAAAGGGAGCCTTCACTGGGGCCATTGCCCAGAAGAAGGGCAAATTTGACTTGGCTGACGGCGGTACGCTGTTTCTGGACGAGATCGGCGACATGTCGCTCAGAACCCAGGCAAAGGTCTTACGGATCATTCAGGAGCGGTGTTTCGAACGGGTCGGAGGCACCAAGCTGGTGACGGTGGATGTACGGATCATTGCCGCAACCAACAAGAGGCTGGATGAAGAGATCAGCCAAGGGCGTTTCCGGGAGGATCTCTATTACCGGCTGAACGTGGTGCCGTTTCGGGTGCCCGCCCTGCGGGAGCGGCATGAGGACATCCCGCTGCTCGTGCAGCACTTTGTCGCCCAATTCTATCGACGGGAAGGGCGCGAGCCCAAGACTTTTCAACCTGAGGCGCTCGGCCTGCTCACGCGGTACGATTGGCCGGGTAATGTCAGGGAGTTAAAGAACATCGTGGAACGCATTCTGATCATGACGCCGGGGCGGACCATCACCACGGCCGATATCCCGGAACTGCACGGATCCCCCGGAGCGTTGCCCCTGGCAGACTCCCCTGAACAGCAGCGGGACGGGGGAGTATCCGTGGGGACCCTGCGGGAGGCCCGTGAGGGGTTCGAGCGGGAGTTCATTATTCAGAAGCTGGAAGAAAATGACTGGAATATATCCCGAACGGCCGAGGTTATCGAACTGGAGCGGAGCAATCTGCACCGCAAGATCAAGAGCTACGGGATCGATGTCAGGAAATAGTTTCAGGGCATGACACCGACATGTCGGCGCCAGGGCTGCTCAAGGCCCTGGCGTTATTGTTTTCGGGACGGATGATGCGGGACGGGTCCAGGCGAGCAGGAACAGGGCTGCCAGGCACGCCAGTACGGCCCCGAAATAGAATGCTGCTTGGGGCGAGGCAAATTGCCAGATCATGCCGAACAGGACGCTGGCTGGCAGGGCGCCGATCCCCACGGCGAAGTTGTACCACCCGAAGGCGTTCCCTCGTTCCTCCGGTTCCGCCAAGTCGGACAGATAGGCCTTTTCCACCCCCTCGGTCATGCCGTAGAACAATCCATACCAGGCAAAGAGCAGCCAAATGTGCACCTCTGACGATGCCAGGGCAAAGCCGGCATAGGCAAGGGCATAGACTGCCCAACCGGCGATGATCACCCCGCGGCGGCCGATCCGGTCGGACAGGGTGCCGAAGGGCATGGCGGAGGACATCTTGACGACGTGGAAAAAGGTCCACAATAGCGGTATCCGGGCCGGGGTTACACCTAACTGGCCGGCCCGCAGGAGCAGGAAAGCATCGGAGGAATTCCCCAAGGTGAAGAGAAGGAGGATCAACAGGTAGCCCCTGATGTTCCCCGCCGGCACCATCTTCAGGCGCGTACCCGTCCTCCGGGAGGCCTCATGGGACCTATCGCGCACCTTGAAGATGATCAGGATCACGGCCAGGATGCCGGGGAAGGCGGCCAGCCAGAAGACCGTGCGCACGTCGGTAACGAACCACGCCATCAGGGCGGCGGCCACGAGCGGGCCGATAATGGCTCCCATATGGTCGAGGGATCGGTGGAAGCCGAAGGCCTTGCCCCGCTGGGCGAGGTCGGTGGAATCGGCGATCAGCGCATCGCGTGGCGAGGTTCGGACTCCCTTGCCGATGCGGTCGGAAAAACGCACGACAAGGACGGCAAGCGGGGAGCTGGCTAAGGCCATCAAGGGGCGCGCTAGGGAGGAAAGTGAGTAGCCCGCCAGAACGAGCGCCTTCCTTCCCCGGATACGGTCGCAGGCTATGCCCGACGCCAGCTTCACCAACGCCGCGGTGGATTCAGCGATCCCTTCGATCCCCCCCAGCACGTACGGCCCGGCACCCAGCACGCCCGTTACGAATAAGGGGAGCAGGGGATAGATCATCTCACTTGAGACATCGGTCAGGAGACTGACCAGGCCGAGGATAAGGACATTACCGCTGATGCCGCTGAACATGGGGGTCTCCGATTCTCTTCTGGCCCATGCCAAGAACGCTTGCCAGGTTCCTTTTGTTTTCATACTAGCGCGCTGTTGCGGTTGATTCAATATCGGAAATTGCCTGGTAGGAGGGCATGCTGCCTGAACAAACGGCAGTTTGGAGATAGTTTTGCACCATCTGAAACCTGTCGAATGGTAAAACATCTACATATTAGATGGTTATGCTGATGTTGTCCACTTGGCACACCCTGTGAATCGGTTTGATCAGAAGAACTACCCGGATGACAATGGAAAGTGTGTGGAGGCCGTATGGACAGGATAGAAGAACAGACCGAGATGCTGGAGCTTGATGAGGCTGTGGAAGAACTTGGGACTACCGGTCTCAGGCTGCTGATGCTGTTGCGGGAGGGAACCGTGGATGGGGTGGAACAGGAAGACGGCTCCTGGTTGATCGCGCGGGCTTCCCTGGAGCGACTCAAAGAACGGGGAGGGATGCCGCCGGTCAAACAGAAAGGGTGCGCATCGTCCTGCACCTCATCCAGTTGCGGTTGTTCGTGACATCTCCATAGGCGCTGCGGTTACGGCAGGCGTTCGCGTGCTGTTTCGAGAAGGCAGGCGTACACCTCTTCCCGGGTGACGAAGAAACGGGGCATCTCGTTGAGAATATCCTCCAGCAGGTGTAGAACCCGGCCGTCGCTGCTCTCCAGGGCATCCATGACCGCCTCCATCATGGGGAGAATGTCATAGAGATCGTCCCGGTTGAAAGGGGTCGGGTCCGGTATGCCGCTGAATTTTGGTATTTCCCGGTTTTGAATATCCTTCGGATATTTGTACTTCAGGTCTGACGCCTTGACAGTTATGCCCATTCCTCATCTCTCCTTTACAAAAATTTCCTAGTAGATTGTTGAAATTACAGCATCACAACCAGTGCGATGCCCCCGGCCACGACGGCCAGATTGCAACTGGCCGAGATACCGTGCAGTTTTGAAAACTCTCTCCGGAGCGGGTGTTCCTTGGGCGTCGTATCAAACGACGGGATCTGCTGCTTAAGGGCGGCTGCCCGCGGCTCGATATAAAATGCCTGAAACGAGGTAAGGGCCAGCATGACAATCAGCAGGATGGCCGGAACCAGAACGTTGGTGCGCATGATGAGTCGGCTCACCAGGGCGATGACGCCGCAGACCAACCCCCACCTGAAATATCCCGGGAAAAGTATCCCGACAATCTGGCCGGCATGGTCGCGGGACAGGGTCTTGAAGAGAATCGGCGTCAGGATGAAGGTGAACAGGGTGATCCCGCCGGTCCAGAAGGTAATGGACAGGCGATAGAGCAGTGTTACGATCTGCATGGTAGTTCCTCCGGCGTCATATGAATATCTCAGAACCTCTGCTGGCTGTTCGTTGGTGTGTCGTCATCGCTTGCCTCGAAGCTGGGCTTTATGACAACAAGATACACCAAGTAGATCCCGGATGTAAATTAAACGTGGGAAAACGGCACGGAATGATGTAGAAATAGCCAAAATCAAAGTTTTCGGGATATGCAGGCATGAAAAAAAGCTCAAAACTGCTGCTGCCTCTCCTGTTGGCAAGCATCGTGGTCTGCCTGGCCTTGATCTTTGCCGACCGCTGGCATTCACGGGACCGGCATCCTGATGCCGCCTACCTGTCGCTTCTGAAAGAGGCGTACGCTGCGGTGGTTACGAGTTACGTGGAAAAGCCTGATCCCAAGAAGCTTGTCCAGAGTATGGTGGATGGCATGTTGGCAGCCCTCGACCCACATAGCGCCTACCTGCCCCCTGAACCTTACCACGAGATGGAGATTCAGATGTCGGGAAGCTTCGGCGGCATCGGGATTGAGCTTGGGATGAAGGACGGCAGGTTAACGGTCATCGCCCCAATCGAGGACACGCCTGCCTTCCGGGCCGGTATCCAGGCCAACGACCACATCTACAAAATCGATGGGGTTCCCACTCAGGGGATGAGTATTTCGGCTGCCGTCAAACGGATGCGCGGCGAAAAGGGGACGCCGGTCACGTTGACTATCCTCAGAGGGGACTCGTCTCAGCCCCGGAACTTTCGGCTGATCCGCGCCATTATCAGGGTCAAGAGTCTGAAATCACGGCTACTTGAGCCTGGGTACGGCCTGGTGAGGATTACCCAGTTCCAGGAACATACCGGCGATGAATTCAGTCAGGCGCTTCAGAATCTCCATGCCGCTTCCGGAGGCAGGCTCAAAGGCTTGATCATCGATCTGCGCTACAATCCGGGAGGATTGCTGGAGTCCTCGGTACAGGTGGCCAATAATTTTATCGGAGACGACGCCGCTAAGACGCTGATCGTGTCGATCAGAGGACGTACCCCGGATGCAACCCAGAATTTTAATGCCACGCTGGGCCCGAAGGAGGCTCATTATCCTCTTGTCGTGCTGATCAACGGTGGCAGCGCCAGTGCCTCTGAAATCGTGGCTGGAGCCCTCCAGGACCACAAGCGGGCTATCATCATGGGTAAACAGAGTTTCGGCAAGGGGTCGGTCCAGAGTATTTTCCCGCTACGCGACCAAGGTGCCCTCAAGCTGACCACCGCGCGCTACTACACTCCCAGCGGTCGCTCTATCCAGGCGAAAGGGATCACACCCGATATTGAGGTGGGCACGGTGTGGCCGGTGGCGTCCAAGAACACGGCCAAGGGAACGGAAATCAGGGAAAAAGACCTGGAAAACAGGCTTGAGCCGAGTGATGAGGAAAAGGGTGTCAAAGAAAGGGTTGCGGCTCCCCATGGGCTGAGCAGCGTGGCCGATACGGCCAAGGACTACCAACTGAACCGCGCCCTGGAACTCCTGAGATCACTGGATCTGGTGCGGCAAAAGGGCGTCAGCGCGATGCCGTGACGCTCTCGTGAGTGTGGGTTATGAAAGACCCCGATTTCTGAAGAGCCGCATCAGCAGGACGCCCAGTATGGAAAGGCAGAGACCTGCGCAGACGAAAAGGTATCCGATGGCGCGTCCCTCGCCCCATCCCCACAGGTCGCGCCCTTTCATGAGGATAATCAGCCCAACGCCGGCGAAGGTGCCGATACCGCCGATGATGTATACCGCAAAGGCCACGATGGCCAGGCCTATTCCCTGTGGACGCGCCATGTAACTCTCCTCCCGACCCGCTATGACTACGAGAGCATAGTGGAGAAATGCCGGAGAAAAGTCAATTTCAAATCAAACCGTCTGCCCCGTTCCCGCGATTAACCACAGGGGGGTAGTAGCGGCTAAAGGAGGGTAACTATCATGAAGCTTGTCTGTCTGCTGGGCAGTCCCCGGCGCAACGGCAACAGCGCCACTATCGCCGCACATATCGTGCAGCGGGCGCAGGAGCTGGGAGCAGATACGGAGACGGTATACCTGAACGGCCTCCAGTATCGGGGGTGCCAAGGATGTTATGTCTGTAAGACAACCCAGGAACGGTGCGTGCTGAGCGATGATCTGGCCGCGGTGCTGGAAAGTGTTCGGGAGGCGGATGCGGTGGTCATGGCAACCCCGGTCTACTACGGAGATGTCACCGGCCAGTTGAAGACTTTTATCGACCGCACCTTCTCCTACCTGGTGCCAGATTATTATGCCAATACCCAACCGTCGCGCCTTATCCCCGGCAAACGCCTGGCATTCGTCTTTTCCCAGGGGAGTCCCGACGAAACCAGATTTGCCGATGTGTTTCCGCGCTACAATGAATTTTTCAAATGGTACGGCTTTGAGGAGGGGCTTGTGGTGAGAGGGTGCGGCCTTTCGGAGCGGAGTACCGTCACCAAACGGACGCAGTTGTTCGAACAGGCCGACGAGGTGGCCCGCAGGCTGGTGGGATAGGGGGACTTAGATCCCCCCCAACTCCCGGAGCTTGGCTCCAATATCCGGTTCCCGCATCAATGACTCGCCAACCAGGAAGGCGCTTGCGCCAGCGGCGGTCAAGCGTTGGATATCCGAGCGGGAATTGATGCCGCTCTCGGCCACTAAGAGCCGGTCGGGGGGGAGCATGCGGGCCAGCCGGTCCGTTGTGTTGAGATCGGTCACAAAGGTGCGCAGGTTACGGTTATTGACGCCGATCATGGGACAGTCGGTCTGAAGCGCTGCTTCCGTCTCCGTCTCGTCATGGACCTCCAGCAGTACGTCCAGGTGCAGTTCCCGGGCAAGGGCGTAAAACTCCTTCATTTGCGCCAGGTCGAGCGAGGCGGCAATCAGGAGGATGGCGTCGGCTCCCGCGGCGCGGGCCTCGTAGATCTGGTATGGATCGACGATAAAGTCCTTGCGTAACAACGGCAGGCTTACCGTCTCGCGGATCAGGGCCAAAAAACGGAGGTGCCCCATGAAAAAGTGTTCGTCGGTCAACACCGACAGGCAGGTGGCACCGTTTGCCTGGTAAATCTCGGCGATCTCCAGCGGGTCGAATTCCTCCCGGATGAGTCCTTTGCTGGGGGAGCCCTTCTTAACCTCGGCAATGATGGCGGTCCAGTCTGAGGCCGCTGCGTTCCGCAAGGCTCGTTCGAAGCCGCGCGGTTGATCCTCCAGGTCGGCGATGCGGGCCTTCAGTTCTGCGACCGGCGTGATTGCCTGGGCCGCCGCCACCTCTCCCCGCTTGTGTTCGTTGATCTTTTTCAGGATATCGGCCGTGTCGTCATGCATGGTGGCTTTGTCTCTCCCGGGTCTGTCCAGCCCGATGGCCCGCATTATTTTCCTTGATTCGTCAACTCCGCCAGTTTCTCGATCTGCTCAAGGGCGCGTCCCGAGTCAATAGCCTCGGCGGCCAGGGTAAGCCCTTCGGCGGGCGAAGCGGCCTTGCCTGCCGCCACGAGGGCATAGGCCGCGTTCAGGAGGACGATATCCCGTCGTGGGCCTTGTTCCCCTGACAGGACCGAGCGCACGATAGTGGCGTTGGCCGTGGCGTCTCCTCCCTTGAGAATCTCCATCGAGCAGCGGGCCAGCCCCAACTGTTCTGGCACAACCGTGCTCAGCCTGATCCCGGTAGTGGTGACCTCGGCCATCAGGGTTTCGCCGGTCAGGGTCATCTCGTCCATGCCGTCACTGCCATGCACCACAAAGCCATGCTTGCATCCCAGCCGATGCAGGACCCCGGCCAGTTTTTCCACCAGGTCGGCCCGGTAGACCCCCATGACCTGACAGTCGGCTCCGGCTGGATTGGTGAGGGGACCCAAGATATTGAAGACGGTACGGATGCCGATCTCGCGGCGCGGGCCGATGGCGTACTTCATGGCGCCGTGGAGGGCCGGGGCAAACAGGAAGCCGATGCCGATTCCGGCAATGCATTTTTCTACCGTCTCCGGGGTGACATCCAGGTTGATACCCAGTTTTTCAAGTACATCGGCGCTGCCGCAGGCCGAGGAAACCGATCGATTGCCGTGTTTGGCCACCTTGACGCCACAAGCCGAAACCACGAACGACACGGTGGTGGATATGTTGAAGGTGTTGGTGCCGTCACCACCGGTGCCGACCACGTCCAGAATGGTTTCCCGGTCGATGTTGATATCATCGCGGTCCATATCCAGCACATCCCGGCCGACCCGGATTGGTGTGGCCCGCTCGCGCATGACGCGCGCAGCGCCGGCGATCTCTTCAACCGTTTCGCCCTTCATGCGCAGGGCGGTGATAAATGAGCCGATCTGGGCAGGTGTGCATTCTCCCGACATGATCTGGTTCATCACCTCGATCATCTCGCCTTCGGAGAGATTCTCTCCCTCCACAACCTTGGCTATGGCTTTTCTGATCATAATCCCACTCCGTCCCGTTCGGAAGAAACCGGCTGTAGTTGTAATAAAAAAGGGGATGTGTGATCATCCCCAACAATACCTGTATGCAAAAACGGCAGGCCTGTTTTAGCGGCCTTCCCGAATTTTGAGGATGGCTTCCCTGATCATGGCCTCGGCTAAGTCCGGCACGATTTCCCACACAATCCGTTCGATCACCTCTTTTGATGCGCCTGCGATGGCCGCCCTGAGTTGCTCTTCGCTTACCGCAGCCTGTGGTGCGGCCTCCAGTGCGCTTGCTTCAGCCACAGCGGCAGGGTGGGGGAAGGGTGGTTCGCCGACAGGCGCGGCGCTGGAGAACATTTCAGTCGGCGCAGGTTGTTGAGCTGTTTCCGTGAAGGATATTTCGCCAAAGGCCGTCTGCTGCATGGAAACCGGAGGCTCGCGAAAGCCGCCGGCTTCCGGGGTGAACTCGAAAGTCTGCTCCTCAACGGGGATCCATTGGGAACCGCTTGTTTCCTGTGTTGTCTGAGGAGTCGCCGGCTGGATTGCTGCAAAGTCGGGCTCTTCATTGACCATAGCAAAGACGTGGCCCTGTTCCGTTGTCGGAGCCGGTTCAAAGACTGTTGTCGCCGTAGCGACAGTCGCTGCGGGTGCTTCGGCGGGGGTGAACGCACCCCATATGTCGCCCGGTTTGGCGCTGTCGATGGCTACCGCCGCAGCCGAGGGGAATACGGGGGGCTCGGGCGGTGCTTGGAACGCCGGGGTTTCCTGGATCGGTTGTGTCAGCGTAGCGGCTGAAGTGCGGGAAAGCCCCAGTTCAAAGAGTGCTTTGACCTTGGAAACGATCTGTTGGGATTCGAAAGGCTTGGCAAGGAGATCATCGGCTCCGCAACTTTTGGCTTTATTCTCGTCAAACGGTTCGAAGGAACCGGTCAGGAGCAGGATGGGCTTTGCAGCAAGGGTAGGGGTTGCGCGAACTGCTTCACAGACTTCGTAACCGGTCATTCCCGGCATGAGTGCGTCGATAAGCAACACATCGGGCACGATCTCCCGTGCCTTGTCGAGTGCGTCCTTGCCATTGTCAACTACCGTGAGAGCATATTCATCACCCCCGAAAATGATGCCAATCACTTTCTGGATGGTAATGCTGTCATCGGCAAGGAGAATTTTGATGCTCATCGTTCCCTCCCTTGTGCGGCGCGTACGATGAATGGAAGTGCGATGAAAGCTACCATACGGCCGCTAACGTGTCAAGGTTTAAGCAGTTCAATGACTTTGGTCAGATTCGGCGGAACGGCTTTTAGCATGGGATGAAAATGCCGCAAGGGTGAGTGTAGAGAGCCCCCTCCGCAACTGATTGAATAGCCGGGTGTCCCCATAATCGAGACGATTGGTCGGGAGGGTCACGAGATGGTCCCGCGGAGGCCGTCCTGACGGATGGGGCGGCGACCGATGGTTTTCATTTTCAGGAAAAACATCAAGTGCGCATTAGGAACGGTAGTCAGCGTTGATGCTGACATATTCGTGGGAGAGGTCCGAGGTATAGACCGTCGCGCTGCCGTCGCCCAAGCCGAGGCCGACGGTGACGGTGAATTCCTTTTGTCTGAGCACCTCGGTGCCGCGCGCTTCGGCGTCGCCACCGGAAAAGACGCCGTTTTTTGCCATGCAGACCGTATCGAAACTGAGGGAAAGGAGCGATTGGTCCACCTCTGCCCCCGAGTAACCCACGGCTGCAAAGATACGGCCCCAATTGGCATCTTGCCCAAAGAAGGCGGTCTTTACCAGGCTGGAGTTGGCGATGGCCATGGCCGCCCGTTTGGCGTCGGTGTCACTTTTGGCCCCGGTCACCCGGATTTCCACGAATTTGGTGGCCCCCTCGCCATCCTTGACGATCTGTTTGGCCAGAGAAAGGAGCACGTCCTGCAACAGGGCCTCGAATGCCAGAGCTTCAGGCGTTCCCGCCACGATGGCCGGGTTTTCCGCCATGCCGTTGGCCAGCACCAGGCAAGTGTCATTCGTGGATGTATCGCCGTCCACGGTAATGGCATTAAAGGATGTTTCCACGGCGCGCCGGAAACTCTTATCCAGAGCAGGGGGTTCCACGGCGGCGTCGGTGATGATGAAGGAGAGCATGGTCGCCATGTTGGGCATGATCATGCCCGCTCCCTTGGCGATGCCTGCCACCGTATAGGTGACACCGCCTGCCTGGCCGCTCCGCGCTTCCATCTTAGGGAAAGTGTCGGTGGTCATGATGGCCTCGGCCACATCATCGAGTGTACCGGAGGTCAGACCGTCTACCAAAGCTGGGATTGCCGCTCGCACTCTGTCCACGGGGAGTTGCACGCCGATGACGCCGGTGGAGGATACTTGCACCGCCTCGTCAGGGATGCCCAGGCCTTCGGCCACCTGACGTGATGTCTCGCGCGCCGCCCGCATGCCCTGTTCGCCGGTGCAGGCGTTTGCGTTGCCGCTGTTGACCACCAGAGCCTGGGCCTGACCGTTTTTGATACGCTCCGCCGAGAGCAGTACCGGTGCCGCTTTGACGGCATTGGTGGTGAATACCGCAGCCGCCCGGGCCGGCGCCTCGGAGAAGATCAGGGCCAAGTCTTTTCTACCCTGTTTTTTGATGGCTGCTTCCACGGCTGAGAATTGAAAGCCTTTTATGTCCATGGCGCTACCTCGAAAAACTCTTGTCGCTCCAGCTTGCAAGGGAGACAGACTCTTCTGGAGATATCTTGGGTTTAGTATAACTCCGCCGCCCTGTAGGACTCAACCCTCTTTCGCGATGCCCCGTGCGGATCCCGTGTCCACGGCGGTGGCTGCTATTTTCCACAGCATTTCTTGTATTTCTTGCCACTGCCGCAGGGACAGGGATCGTTTCTGCCCGCCACCTTGGCACTCTTGGCCGGCTCCTGGTGGCGTTCCTCATCCCCCGCAATGTTGAAGACCAGTTTCCTGCTGCGCTGTTCCTCCGCTATCTCCTCGACCTCGTCCTCGTGGTTGACCTGGACCCAGTAGATGCGTTCCACCACTTCCTCGCGGATGCGGACAATCATCTCCATAAAGAGGTTGTACGCCTCCTTTTTATATTCCTGTTTTGGGTCTTTCTGGCCATAGCCGCGAAGGCCTATGCCTTCCTTGAGGTGGTCGATGTTGAGCAGGTGGTCTTTCCAGTGGGTGTCGATGGCCTGGAGCATCATGACCTTGATCAGGTGATCGGTTAACTCATTTCCCAATTCAGCGGCCTTGGCCTGGAAGATGGCGTGGGCCTGCTCCTTGAGCGTCTCCCGGAAGTTTGTCGGGTTCAGTCGGGTCAAGGTTTCCTGCGGTAGATCGAGATGGAGGTTGAAACACTTGAAGACCAGTTCTCCGATGGCCTGCCAATCCCATTCGCTGGCCGACGTTTTTTCGATGCAGTAGGTGTCGGAGATATCTTCTACGGTCTCGTCCAGCATATCCAGGAAGCTGTCGCGGATATCCTGGCCCGCAAGGATCTCGCGGCGCTGGGTGTAGATCACCTCGCGCTGCTTGTTCATGACGTCGTCGTACTCGATCAAATGTTTGCGGATGTCGAAGTTATGCGCTTCCACCTTTTTCTGGGCATTCTCAATGGACTTGGTGATCATGGTGTGGGTGATGGCCTCACCCTCCTCGATTTTGAGCAGGTCCATGATTTTTGCCACGCGCTCGGAGCCGAAGATACGGAGCAGGTCATCCTGCAGTGAGAGGTAAAATTTGGATGAACCGGGGTCGCCCTGACGCCCGGAACGGCCGCGCAACTGGTTGTCGATGCGGCGAGACTCGTGGCGTTCGGTACCGAGGATATGCAGGCCGCCCAGCTTGACAACCTCGTCGTGTTCGACGGCACATTGAGCCCTGAATTTTTCCAGCTCTGCCGCGTACTGCTCGTCGGTCGCTTCGGGATTGGCCCGGCGCCATTGTTTTGCCATGGCGTCCGCGTTGCCCCCCAGAAGGATGTCGGTACCGCGGCCGGCCATGTTCGTGGCGATGGTGATGGCGCCTTTGCGACCCGCCTGGGCCACGATCTCGGCCTCGCGTTCGTGCTGCTTGGCGTTAAGCACGTTGTGGGGGATGCCCTGGCGTTTAAGCAGTTCCGCAAGCACCTCGGACTTTTCGATGGAGATGGTACCAACCAGGCAGGGTTGGCCGCTGGCATAATGTTCCTTAATGTCCTCAATAACCGCGTTGAACTTCTCCATCTCGGTCTTGTAGATCACGTCCGGGAAGTCCGGGCGCAACAGCGGTCGGTTGGTGGGGATGACCATTACTTCCAGCTTGTAGATCTTGTTGAACTCCTCGGCCTCGGTGTCGGCGGTTCCGGTCATGCCGGAAAGTTTGGCGTACATGCGGAAATAGTTCTGGAAGGTGATGGTGGCCAGGGTCTGGTTCTCGTTTTCGATCTTGACCCCTTCCTTGGCTTCGATGGCTTGGTGCAGGCCGTCGGACCAGCGCCGACCCGGCATGAGGCGGCCGGTGAACTCGTCCACGATCATGACCTCACCGTCTTTCACCACGTAGTCCACATCGCGCTTGTACATGGCGTGGGCTCGCAGGGCTTGTTGAACGTGGTGAAGAAACTCGATGTTGCGCGGGTCGTACAGGTTGTCCACCTTGAGTAGTTTTTCCACCTTCAGAACGCCCTGCTCCGTGAGGGTGGCGCTCTTGGCCTTCTCATCAATAGTGAAGTCGCCTGTGTACTGCTTGCGCTTACCCGAGAGGGTGTTGGCCTCGACTTCCAGTACCTCTCCCCGTTGCAGCATCGGGATGATGCGATCGATGATGTAGTACTTGTCGGTGGATTCTTCCGTGGGACCGGAAATGATCAACGGTGTTCGGGCCTCGTCGATCAGGATCGAGTCGACCTCATCCACGATGGCGTAGTTGAACCCGCGCTGGACGTAGTCCTCCAGGTCGAATTTCATGTTGTCCCGCAGGTAGTCAAAGCCGAATTCGTTGTTGGTCCCATAGGTGATGTCGGCGGCGTAGTTGTCCCGGCGTTCTTCATCCTCAAGACCATGTACGATCACGCCGACCTCCAGCCCCAGAAAACCGTACAGCCTCCCCATCCACTCGGCATCGCGTTTGGCCAAGTAGTCATTGACGGTGACGACATGCACGCCCTTGCCGGAGATGGCGTTCAGATAGGCAGGTAGGGTTGCCACAAGGGTTTTCCCTTCGCCGGTCTTCATTTCGGCGATCTTGCCGGAGTGCAGCACCATGCCACCGATCAACTGTACGTCGAAGTGGCGCATCCCCAGCACCCGCTTGCCCGCCTCGCGGCAGACTGCGAAAGCCTCGGGAAGTAATGCGTCGAGAGATTCTCCCTTGGCATGGCGCTCCTTGAATTCAAGGGTTTTGCCGCGCAATTGTTCATCGGTGAGCTTGGCAACGGAGTTCTCCATGTCGTTGATTTTGGCAACGATCGGCCAGAGCTTTTTCAGTTCGCGTTCGTTCTTACTGCCGACTATTTTTTTGATAAGGGAACCAAACATTACAATCTCCCGCGGAATTTAGTGACGATGAAATAGCTTTTAAAACTAGCATAAGTCGGCACATCACTTCAATAAAAATCACGGCCGGCCTGCGCTGGATGCCCCTCTGCAAGGCTTGGTGTTTCCGGATGACTGCTTGTCTCCGTGCACATTGCCTTGGCGGAAAGCGGGGGTTATGTGTAATGCGCGGTAAAACAATGGCGTTTAAAAGTGGTAAAATTGTAGTTTAATAGAACAGTGGTTATTATATGCTTTTATCTGTAATTTTATGTTGAGCTGTGCAGGTATTTGTTTTTAAATTACCGAAATAAATAAATAAAATTTATTTGCATTGTCTTTGAATAAAAAGACGTTGACATTTTTAGAACGTTGTATTAAATGGTGAATTAAGGTTGTAAATTATTTTTTTTAAAACGATGGTTATTGTTGTTTTGTGGTGCCAGGGAGATACTGTGGACAGAGCAAGGGGAACATACTCGGTTCAGTGTGTACTCAAGGCATTTGACCTCTTGGAGGCTTTAGCCGCCGAAGGCGCGAACGTGACCATTCCTCTCTTGGCTCAAAAACTCGATTTGAGCAGAAACAAGGTGTTTCGGCTGCTCGCGACGCTGGAGGACAGCGGTTTCATTGAGCGGGATGATGCCGGTGTCTATCGGCTTGGCCTGCACGCTTTCGAGATGGCGCAACACATCTTGAAAAGCGCGAGTCTTATCAGGTTGGCCCATCCGGTGATGGAGGAGTTGGCCCGCAAGCACGACGAGGCGATCTACATCACCGTGATGAATAATGACGAGGTGCTGTTTCTCGATATGGTTGATTCATTCCAGCAGATAAAAGCCATCGACATGGTGGGACAGCGCTTCCCCTTCTTTACCAACGCAGCCGGCAAGGCGATCAAGGCCATGAGCTCTCCCGATATCATCAGGCACATGGGTAGGCGCCGCAGCGGTAAAGACGGGATGCCCGATCTGAATCAACTCGAGAAAGAGCTGCATGAAATACGTAAAAACGGTGTGGCCATCGACTTTGGCGGGGTGGGAGACGGTATTTGCGCCGTGGCGGTAGCTATTCGCGACTATGCCGGCAAGGTGGTCGGGGCGCTAACCATGCTGGCCCCTTCGTTCCGCATGCTTCAGGAACGGCTGGAACAAGAGATTGTACCCTCTATGCGTGAAGGTGCAGAGATTCTTTCGATGAAATTCGGATATGTCAAGGTGCCGGCTTATTGAGATTCGATCCATGAAATTGAAAGGGGGCGTTGAACACGGACAGGGGGAAGGGACAGCATGACCGGCCACTAGTTATAAAGAGAAAGGAGCAACCCATGGCAGAGAAACAGTATGATTGGTCAGCAATTGCGAAGAATCCAAAGTTTATCGAACTGCATCACAAAAAATCCGCTTTCCTTATCGGGTGGTGGATATTCTCCTGCGTGTACTATTTCCTCCTTCCCATAGGAGCAGCGTATGCGCCGGGGCTCTTCAAGGTCAAGATCATCGGTGTCATCAATTTCGGTTATGTTTTTGCCCTTTCCCAATTCTTTGTTTCCTGGGGATTGGCCCTGTACTACGCCCACGTTGCCAACAAGGACTTTGACCGGCTGACCAGGGAACTGGTCGAAGAAATTCAGTAAAGGAGGATACGACATGACTCTCAAGAATATCATCATTGCCACCGGTCTGGCTCTTTCCGTAGCAGCCGCCGCCTTTGCTGAAGAACCCTCCAAGACTCCGGCCGGCCCCGGCGCAATGCCTACCGCAACCGCTCCTGCCGCTGCCCCCTCCGCGATGACCGCGCCGGCTGCCCAGTCTCAGGCTCCGGCTCCGGGCGCCCCGGTCAAGAAGAAGGAACTCAAGGCGGATAAGGCCATCACCCTCTCCATGTTTGCCGTCATCATCGGCATCACCATGGCCGTTGTCGTGTGGGCTGCCCGGCACACCAAGACCGCGGCCGACTTCTACGCCGCCGGCGGCGGCATCACCGGAACCCAGAACGGCTGGGCCATTGCCGGCGACTACATGTCGGCGGCCTCTTTCCTAGGGATTTCAGGCCTGATATCCCTCTACGGCTATGACGGGTTTATGTACTCGGTCGGGTGGTTGGTGGCCTACATCACCGTACTCCTGATCGTGGCCGAGCCCTGTCGCAATGCCGGCAAGTACACCTTGGGGGATATTCTTTCCTTCCGCACCGAGCCCAAAAAAGTTCGCGCCGTGGCCGCCATATCCACCGTGGCCGTCTCGACCTTCTACCTCACCGCCCAGATGGTCGGCGCCGGTAAGCTGATGGCGCTCCTGGTTGGTGTCCCCTACAGAACCGCCATTATCGGCGTCGGCGTCTTGATGGTCGGTTACGTCGTCTTCGGCGGCATGACCGCCACCACCTGGGTCCAGATCATCAAAGCCGGTCTGCTCATGTCCGGTGCGGTCCTGCTGTCGGTTTTGGTTATGGCCAAAGCGGGCTTCAATCCGATCGGCTTCTTCAACGATATCGTTACCAATCCCAGCATTCAGGACCACGTCTCCAAGCTGGTGCTGAAGGACGGTGTAACCCTTAACGGCATCGATGCCGGACAGCGCTTCCTGGAGCCGGGATTGTTTCTCAAACAACCGCTTGACCAGATATCCCTCGGCATGGCTCTGGTGCTCGGCACTGCCGGTATGCCCCATATCCTGATGCGCTTCTTCACCGTGCCCACGGCCCAGGCTGCCCGTAAATCGGTCATCATCGCCATGTTCATTATCGGCGGCTTCTACGTTCTAACCACCCTGCTCGGTTTCGGTGCCGCCATCCATCTGACCCCTCAGGGCATTATCGCGGTTGACAAGGGCGGCAACATGGCCACCCTGATGCTGGCCCAGCAGATGGGCGCCGATATCGCCCCGATCGTCGGCGACCTGTTCCTGGCCTTCCTCTGTGCCGTTGCCTTCGCCACCATCCTGGCGGTAGTCTCCGGCCTGGTTCTGGCTTCTTCTGCAGCCATTGCCCACGATATTTACGTCAACGTGATCAAGGACGGCCACGCCGACCAGCACGAGCAGGTCATGGCGGCCCGTGTCACCTCGCTGGTGGTCGGCGCCTGCGGTATTGCCATTGGTATCATGGCGGAAAAGGCGAACGTTGCCCATCTGGTGGCCCTGGCCTTTGCCGTGGCTGCCTCCGGCAACCTGCCGGTTGTCGTGCTGTCGCTCTTCTGGAAGAAGTTCAACACCGCCGGCGTCATCTCCGGCTTGGTGGTCGGCACCATCGCCTCCATTGGCTTGGTGATGGTTTCCCCCAATATGACCTACCCCAAAGTGGTGGCTGCCGGAGCTCAGAAGGTCATTACCGCCATGGAGAAGAAACAGGCCGCACTGCCTGCGGGCGCCCAACTTGAGGAGAAGGACGTCAAGGCCCTTGCCAAAGCCCGTGAGGATTACGAGAAAAACAAGAACGGCACGTCCATGATGGGCCTCGACAAACCGCTCTTTGCTCTCAAAAACCCTGGTATCATCTCCATTCCGCTCGGTTTCCTAGCCGCTATTTTCGGGGCACTGGCATTCCCCAGCAGGCGTTCCGAGGAGATGTTCGACGAGATTTACGTCCGCCAGAACACCGGCATCGGCATGGCCAAGGCCATCGACCACTGATGGTTTATAATTTGAACGTATGAGTGTATAATGGGGAAGGTTTCGGCTTTCCCCATTTTTTTGATTACTGGGGCTGACCATGGCGCAACGTTCGAAGCATATGCCGGTAACAGGGAAACCGGGAGGAGAAATCCGTCCGCCGGTTCCTGACGTCCGCAATTACGATATCCTGGGGCAACTGCCCGATCTGCACAGTATTGGCCGATACTGCACCCCTGACGACATCAGTCGTTTTCTGCGTAATATTTTTTCGGTTTTGGACGGAGACCGGCAACGCATGGCGGGGTGGCGCACTGAGTGCGGTCGGCTCATGGACCGCATAACCGATAGTGGGCACCATGAGCTGAAAAACATCCACGAGGACTTGAACCGGATAGAAATTGAGCGTTTCCTCCTGACCTTTTCTGTTGCGGCTCTTCATCATAATTGTACCCATTACCGGGATGAACTTGCCAAGCGCGCCATGAAGGTGGTGGCCGATGAGCTTGAAAGCCGGGGGAACCCCTTGCCGCAAATTCCGTTTGCCTTGATCAGTATGGGTAGTGATGGGCGCGAGGAACAAACCCTGATTACCGATCAGGACTATCTGATTGTTTACGGTGACGGCGGCGGAGAGCAGGTCGACAGTTATTTTCTTGAATACTCCTCGCTACTGGTGGACCGGCTGGAAGAGGCCGGTTTCAAACGCTGCACCGGCGGCATCATGCCGACGAACTCCACGTGGCGGGGGTCACTATCCCAGTGGCGCAAGCGCCTTCTGGCCATTGTCAGGTATGAGATGGAGGATTACTCTAAGAATATAATGGATTTGATTGTCCTTTCCGATGCGCGTTACGTAGCCGGCGACCGCTCCATAGCCGGGAGCCTCATTGAATTGATCAGGGTGATGGAGCGGGATTACTTTCAGGTGTTATGGGGTATGGCCCGGACGGCAACGGAAATGAGGCTGGCGTTGGGGTTCATGAAGCGCCTCTGGACCGAAGGCAGTGGCGAACATAAGGGTGAGTTTAACCTGAAGCTGTTGGCCTGGGCGCCATTGGTAATGAATATACGTATTCTTGCCATCAACCAGGGGGTTCCGGCGACAAACACCGTGGAACGTATTGCTTTTCTTGAAAAAGAGGGCAGTTTTTCGACGGAGATGGCCCAAGCCCTCCGCGATGCCTATTATATTCTCACCAAATATCGCATACTCATGCAGATCAATGTGATCAAGGGAATCCAGGGTGATGCGCACTATCTCAATCCATATGGGCTACCAGCCGAAGAACATGAAAAGGTGCGCCATGCGATTATAAAGATTGAGGAATTACAAAAAATCATTCATACAAATTTTTCTATTGTCTGACTCCATGGTTTTCCGGGATCATGTCCATTGACGAAACCACACTGATTGGGTTGTGAAGTAGAAAAAAGGGGTGTCGCAAGACACCCCTTTTTTGTTGCCATAATTTAATCGGATAAACCGATTAACGTTTTTTTGTGGTAGCCTTCTTTGCCTTTACCGGAGCGGCGGCTGCGTTGGTCCAGTTGTTCAGGTTATGGGCGATGTTATGGCAATCCTGGCATCGGGAAAATTTGACCATCAGGCCGGCCGGATGCGGCGTGCCATGGCAATCCTGGCATTTGGGCAGCATCTTGTGCTTGTTCTGATGGCACGTTACGCAAAGAAGCTTACCATGTTTGGTTTTGCTGGCCGACAGGAGCGACATGGCATTCTTGTGGCAGGCCGCGCAACTCTTATTGGGTAGGGCTGGGCCGTAGGTGACAACCTTGGGCATATGGGCTTTATGACAGTTTTTGCAGTCAGCTGCGGTCATGTCACTGGAGTGGGGCTTGTGACACTGGGTACATTGTGGGATCTTGCCGTGAACATCATGGCAGAATGAACAGTTGAGAGCGCTATGTTTGCTCTTGTTCTCCCTCAGTTGCTTTATCTGGCCGGTGTGGCAGGAAAGGCAGGGATCGGTTATGTTGCGGCCAAAGGAGATATCCTTGGGTCTGTGCGGATTTTTGTGGCAGGAGAGGCATCCCGAGAGCTTGTAGTGCGGCTTGTCGGAGTGGCACATGCTGCATTGGGGGATCGGCCTTTTGACAGCGGGAGGATGCCCGATGTGACAATCCAGGCAGGATACGCTTGTCTTGTGGGCTCCGCCTGCCGCCGCAATGTCTGCAGGGGGCTTGGCATGGCACTTGACGCAGTCAAGATTGGCGAGCGATCCGGGAGAGGCATCGGCTGCCCAGGCGCCACCGACAAGGCTGAGGGCCAGGGAGAGTGCTGCAAAAAGTCGGGCTACGGTTTTCATTTTTCCTCCTTCAAGTCAAGCGAATAAAAATTGGGGTTGATTATAGGCAAAAGCAAGCGTGGTTTGCAACAGAGATTTCATCAAGGATTGAGATTTACCCGACGGGGAATCGCGAGGCCCATTCCCATTGTTATGGGATATTATGCAATTAATTACCTTTTTATCTATTAATTATATAAAAAATTGTTGACAGTTCTGTAAATTGTTGTAAATAGATGATCAAGCTAAAAAAAGAGGTGGTATGGAACTGTTATGAAATGTATGAACAAGGTAAAGAACATCCGCGAATCAAAGCTCATGAGCAAGTCTGAGCTTGCCCGGAAAGCCGGAGTGTCTGCGCTTACGGTAGACAGGATTGAACGTGGGGAGAGTTGCCGGCTTGAAACCAAGCGAAAAATTATTCTTGCGCTAGGTTACTCACTCGACGACAAAAACAAGGTCTTTCAGGATTAACGACAACGGGAACCTGACATGTTTCTTTTTAAAAGACAAAAAGATATCATCGGAATAGACATCGGCTCCAGTTCCGTGAAACTGGTGCAGATCAAGTGTTTGAAGGATGCTTTTCAGCTTCTCAATGTCGGGATTGTGCCGCTCCCGCCGGAAGCCATCGTGGATAACACTCTTATCGATAGTTCATCCATTGTAATGGCGTTAAGAAACCTGGTGGCAAGTATGGGGGTCAAGGCCAAGGATGTAGCCTGCTCGATCTCGGGCAATTCCGTTATCATTCGTAAGATCACTCTGCCCGCGATGCCGGCTGAGGAGTTGGAGGACCAGATTACGTGGGAGGCGGAACAATACATTCCATTTGATATCAATGACGTCAATATGGATTTTCAGATTCTTTCGCCCGACAGCATCGATCCCGCCAAGATGAACGTGTTGCTGGTCGCCAGCAAGAAGGATATCATTAATGATTACGTGGCCGTCTTTAACGAAGCGGCCATGCAGTTGGCCGTAGTCGATGTGGACTCGTTTGCGGTTCAGAATGCCTTTGAAATTAACCATGACATCGGCCCGGATGACGTTTTAGCGCTTATAAATATCGGCGCAACTATCATGAATATCAATATAGTAAAGAACGGCATCACGCTATTGACCCGCGATGTCCAAATGGGGGGCAACCTCTATACTGAAGAAATCCAGAAACAGATGGGTTTGAGCAGCATTGAAGCGGAATCTGCAAAAATTTTAGCCCACGAAACGAAAAACAGCGCCTTACTGGAAATACTCGGCAAGGTGAATGAAACCATTACCCAAGAGATCCGCCGTTCGCTTGATTTTTACAACTCCACGGCCAATGAGGACCGTATTATCAAGATCTTTGTGAGTGGGGGGTGTTCCAAGGTCTACAACCTGTGCGAGACGATGAGCGAGAAACTCAGTTTGCCGGTCGAGACGATCAACCCTTTTGCAAAGCTCAGGTATAATGAAAAGGATTTTGACCCTGAATACCTTCAGGAAATCGGCCCGCTCATGGCAGTAAGCGTTGGGCTTGCCACAAGGAGGGTAGGGGACAAATGATCAAGATCAACTTATTGCCGGTTCGGGCCGCGAAAAAGAAGGAAACGGCCGTCCAGCAGATCGCGATATTCTGTTTTGGCCTGCTGGTGGTAGCGGTTGTCGTGGCATCTCTGTATGCTGTCAAGCGGGTTCAAATCTCTTCTGCACAGAATGACATAAACTCTGCGAATGCGAGAATCGGGGAGCTTAAGAAAAAGATCGGGAAGTTGGAAGAACTCAAAAGCTTGAAAGACCAGGTAAAGAAAAAGCTGGATGTATTGGCTCAGTTGCGTAAAAACAAGACCGGCCCGGCCGAACGCTTGGCCACATTAAGCGATATCACTCCCGATCAACTCTGGCTTACCGGCTATACGGAAAACGGCGATAATATCAGGCTGTCGGGAGTCGCGTACACGGAAGAGCTGATCGCGTCCTTCATGCGCAGTCTTGAGGCGTCACGGGATTACACGGGTGTTGAACTGGTCGTGTCCGAGCAGATCGGTTCGAGTGAAACCAAGTTGAAAAAGTTTGAACTGACATGCAAGTTGAAGGCACCTGTTACGCCGCAACCCGAGGCCGCCCCCAAAAAATAGCATTTAACCTGAACTAGGATGGATTGGCTATGGATCCGCAAGTCGAAAAAATACTTAAGTTACCGACAAAACAAAAGATCCTTATACTTGTGCTGGCGCTGGCTATTGAGGCTGCCGCACTACTCTATTTTCTGTATCTGCCCAAGTATCAGGAGCTGAACGGACTGAAAGCGGATTTATCGAAGCTCCAGAACGAGATTGATGAGAAAACCAGGATTGCGAACAATCTTCCCCGTCTCCAGCGGGAATACGACCAGCTTACAAAGGAACTCGCTCAGGCTCTGACTGAACTCCCCAATTCCAAGGAGATTCCCTCATTGCTGACAAACATCACGACACTGGGCAAGAATGCTGGTCTTGATTTTCTTGTATTCAGGCCCAAGGGTGAATCCGCCAAAGATTTTTACGCAGAGGTGCCGGTTGATATTACGGTGGCCGGGTCCTACTATAGTGTCGCCAATTTTTTCGCCGCAGTCGCGAACCTGCCCCGGATTGTCAACATAACCAACGTGGCTTTTAGCGATATCAAGAGTGTAAATAACAGGATGATGACAAAGGTTACCTGTCTTGCCACCACATTCCGCTTCCTTGATAAGAAAGAGATTAAGGATGATAAGAAGAAACATGCTTCCAAATAGCTGGTTGCCTGCGGTTATTGTTGCTATCGGTGTAGTGATGGCGACATTGCCCGGTTGCA
This sequence comes from Geobacter sp. AOG2, assembly GCF_019972295.1. Classification (NCBI taxonomy): domain Bacteria; kingdom Pseudomonadati; phylum Thermodesulfobacteriota; class Desulfuromonadia; order Geobacterales; family Geobacteraceae; genus Geobacter; species Geobacter sp. AOG2. The sequence continues at coordinate 2,372,773 of NZ_BLJA01000001.1, read as the reverse complement.
AAAAGAATGAGCCGCCCGCGCCTCCGTCGCAGCCGGCCAAGGCCACGGTCCCCCATCAGCCCAAACCAGTGCAAACAGCGGTCAGCTCAGCGCTTAAACTGCCGCCGGCACCGGTTAATCAGTTCGATTTCAGTAACAAAAAAGATCCTTTCAAGCCCTTTATGGTCGTCAAGGCCCCTCAGGCCGGTGGAAAAAGAATCGTCAGGGACGGTCTCCCCATCCACAGCTTTGATGTCGGTCAGTTCAGGCTGATCGGCATCGTGACGGGTGACAGGCAAAATAAGGCAATGGTTGTCGACCCCAATGGCAAGGGGTATGTCGTCAAGGTGGGCATGACGATCGGCAAAAATGAAGGTCTGATAACCTCGATCAGCAATAGTGGTGTGGATGTGCTAGAGCAATTCAGAGATGACAACGGTCGGGTGCGCAAAGAAACCATTAAAATCACCCTTCCCAGGAAACAATAAGGAGTTCCGCATGAAGTGCTTTACGAGACAATCTATTGTTCTAGCCTTTGTCTTGACGGTATCGGCCATTCTCTTCACAGGTGTGGCGGGCAGGGCGGAATCTGTTCAGGAACCTGCAAAAACCAAGTTTGCCGCCATTGAGTCGATAACCGCATCCGGTGAAGGCGAAGCGACGGAACTTGTCGTCAGGCTCTCTTCGCCTGCCACGTACACGAGCTACAAGACCACTACACCTCTCCGTCTGGTTATCGACCTGTCTCAAACAACACAGGGCGCCATTACGGCGCCGATTGTAATCAATAAGGGTAATATCAAAAACGTTACCGTCAGCCGTTTTGATACTGATGCCGGTACGTTGACCCGCATCAATATTGAACTGGTCAACGACCTCGACGCGATTATCTCCGCTTCTCCGGCCCAACCCGGCGAACTGCATATCTCCTTTCCGGTACAACATACGCTGCCGGCAGTGACAAATACTGAAACGGTAACGCCTCCGGCTGCCGATAAAGCAGTTGAAGTCTCCGAGAAAAATCCTGCTTCGATTACTACTCCCGTTCCCGATGCTGCAAAGGAGGCTGCGGCTGAGCCGGCGTCTCGTGCTGTACCGGAAGTCGGCGCCAAACTGCAACCGGTCGTTCCTCCGACAGGTGTCGCCACACATGCGTTAAAGGCGATTGCGGTAAAGGACGGCGCTATATTTCTCGCCATTGATGGCGGCCCCGAAGATTTCAAGACGTTCAGGCTTAATAAGCCCGAGCGTTATGTCATAGACCTGTTTGGCGTCACGAGCATCCTGCCCAGCCGTTTTATCCCCCTGAATGCCGATAGCGTTGCGTCGGCGCGCATCGGTCTCTATCCTGATAAAACGCGCGTCGTGCTTGATGGGGTTAATGGCAGCTTCCCGGAGGCCACAGCCGTGAAAACGGACGAGGGGATACGGGTTGCCCTTGGGAGTACATCCGGGCCGACGACTTTGCCGCTCGTCACAGCCGGTGCGGAAAAAACAGTCAATGAACCAGCCCCGCAAAAAGCTCCGGTCAAAGCTGAAATAAAACCGTCTGCGCCAGTAGTGACGGAGCCTCTGCCCCAGTCGTCGGTGCCTGCGCCTTCCCCGACGCATAAGACGGAGTTGCGTATGACAGCCGGTCCCGCCATGGTTGAAATGATCGATTTTCAGGTAATTGACAATGTCTCCCGCGTGTCGGTCAAGGTGAGCGGAGACGTTACCGTCGAGCAACCGGTCAAAACGGCAGGGTTCGTGACCCTGACGATACACGAAGCCAGCCTTCCGAAGCGCCTTCAGCGCTCCCTGGATGCCGAAGCTTTTGTCTCACCGGTCCTTCGGGTCACTCCCTTCATGGTCAAAACCCGCAAAGGGACCGACACCAAAGTGCGTATTGCTTTACGCGTCGACGCACCGTATGAATTCCGTCGCAATGGCGATATGCTCTTCGTGGATTTTAAAACCCCCGAAGGGCTCATCGCAGGAAAGCCGGAACTGGAGGCCGCTCACCCCAGACGCCCTGCTGCAAAAGAGGCGGATCTGAACTCAGAACTGACGTCCGCACCGGATTTCTCGACCAAATCGGGTGAACTTGTGAAACACTACAAGGGCCGCAAGGTCACCCTTGAGTTTGCAGATGCCGATGTACGCAAGATATTCCAACTCCTTTCCGAGGTGAGCAACAAAAACTTCGTATTGGGAGACGATGTCACCGGGACCATCAGCATCAAGCTGGTCAACGTGCCCTGGGATCAGGCGCTGGATATTATTCTCGACACCAAGGGATTGGACAAGCGGGAAGAAGGCAACATCATCATCATCAAGGGTAAAGGGAAATTCAAGTCTCAGGCCGAAGAAGAGCAGGAGGTCAAGAAGGCCCTGACCCGGTCCATAGAACTTAAAACAGAAACGTTCAACATCAATTACGCCGATATAGCGACCATCTCCAGCCAATTCAACGGGCTTAAAAGTGAACGTGGTGTGATTTCGCAGGATTCGCGTACCAACAAGGTGATCGTCAAGGACATCCCCCAGGCTTTGGACGATATGCGCAAACTGCTGCAGCAACTCGACGTGCCGGAGAAGCAGGTCATGATCGAGGCCCGGATTGTCGAAGCAACCTCAACCTTTACCCGCTCCCTCGGTGTGAACTGGGGTATCCATTATCGGGATGCTTCAGCGTCTTTCCTAGGGATGAATTCAGTAGACACCACCTTTGGTGGTGCGGTTTCAACGATTCCTTCCACCTCCGGTGCAAGCAGCAACTCCGGCACGGCAACCGGCATATCCTTTGGCTCGCTTGCCAGCAATATTCAGCTTGATATGCGTTTGAACGCCGCAGCGACCGTCGGCCTTGTTAAAATCGTCTCTACGCCGAAGGTCGCGACGTTGAACAACAAGACCGCCAAGATCACCCAAGGGCAACAGATCCCCTACACCTCATCTACCTCCGACAAGGTTGAAACCAAGTTCGTCGAGGCGGCGCTGGCGCTGGAGGTAACCCCGCATATCAATTCCAATGGGACGATCAGCATGAAAATTGACGCCAAGAACGATTCTCCCGGCTCGGTTCCTACCGGCAGCACCGCTCCGTCAATTAATAAAAAACAGGCGACGACGGAGATGCTGCTTCGCGACGGAGAAACGACAGTCATTGGTGGGATTTACGTTGACAACGATACGGAATCTGATGAAGGAGTCCCGTTCTTGATGGACATTCCTTTTCTGGGTAAATTTTTCAAATCGAATTCAAAATCAAAAACAAAGACCGAGTTGCTGATCTTTATTACGCCGAGAATATTGAGCACTATTTAACGGTTGTCATCGGTTGTCATATATACAAGGAGCGGTCGAATGAAAAGCTATTGCTTGCAGATTCTCGTCGTACTGAGTGTCCTCTCGCTGCTGGGTGGATGCGGTGGAAGTAACGGAAGTTCGAATTATTCGGTAGGGAGCACTGTTAGTCTGCACTCATCTGTTACTTCAGGTAGCTCTCCGGCCGTTACTACATCAGCATCCGATCTGAACGATTATGCCGGAATGGACTTTACATTGACATCTGCTATATTGGGTACGGTCACTGGGACCTTTGTCGCCTCTACCATCTCGGTACCGACATATACGGTCAGCTATTCGTATGTAAGTAATTCAATAAATGATACTCATCAATATCCGATACCGGGATTCACATTGGCTACTGGTGGGTCAATTAGCGCTGGTGGTACGCTGGAATATACTGGCACGCCTATAATTAAGCCAGAGGTCAAAAATTATATTCAGACAAATTATCCGTCCGTGTTCAGTAATTACTCTAGCAATGTATTAACATATACTGCCCACGTTACGTTCAATGGTATTGAAGATACTACGAACAAGTCTCTCTCCTCGACCACGGATGTTACGTTGTTTATCACAAAGTAGCGCAACATATGCGGTGGTACCTTAGAGGTAATCCGTTATTGTACACGGGCAAGGATTTCAACATCATGGCTCTGGACCGGTAGGAGAGACCATCAGGTTCTATGACGGACCGTTACCTATCGAGATCAGATAAAAAGATGTGTTTTTTGCAGGGGGATGTTGCATAATCCCCCTGTTTTTTTTATATTGCTTGTTCGGGCATGCCATTGTTTGGCAGCACCATGGGGCATTGTTGGCCATTCCCCTTAAATAGACAAGAAATCACTTAGATAAAGGTGTTATGCAACCATGACCAAAGAACTGGCAAAAGGCTACGAACCTCACGATGTTGAAAAAAGATGGTACGCGGAATGGGAAGGCAAGGGATACTTCCATGCCGCTGCCACATCCGACCGGAAACCCTTCAGCATCGTTATCCCGCCCCCAAACGTCACCGGAGCCCTGCACATGGGGCATGCCCTCAATAATACCCTTCAGGACATCCTCTGCCGCTGGAAGCGGATGCTGGGGTACAACGTGCTTTGGATGCCCGGCACCGACCATGCCGGTATTGCCACGCAGAACGTCGTGGAGCGCCAACTTGCCGCCGAGAAGAAGGACCGTCACGAACTGGGGCGCGAGGCCTTTATCGAGCGGGTCTGGAAGTGGAAGGCTGAGTCGGGAGGGCAGATCATCGGTCAATTGAAACGTCTGGGTGCCTCCTGCGACTGGGAGCGGGAACGCTTCACCATGGACGAAGGGTTGTCCAAAGCGGTGCGTACCGTCTTTGTCAAACTATACCAGGACGGCCTCATCTACCGGGACAACCGGCTGATAAACTGGTGCCCCCGCTGCCATACCGCCCTGTCGGACATCGAGGTGGAGCACGAGGACAAGAAAGGGCATCTGTGGCACATACGCTACCCGGTAACCGGTGAGCCGGGGAGGTATGTGGTGGTTGCCACAACCCGCCCCGAGACCATGCTGGGCGATACGGCGGTGGCCGTACACCCCGAGGACGAACGCTACCAGGCCCTGGTCGGCAAGAAGGTTGTCCTGCCGCTGATCAACCGGGAGATCCCGGTGGTGGCCGATGAGTACGTGGACCGAGAGTTCGGCACCGGGGTGGTCAAGATCACGCCGGCCCATGATTTCAATGACTTTGAGGTCGGCCAGCGCCATGGCCTGGACAAGATCAACGTCTTCGACGAGTCCGGCATCATCAATGCCGAGGGGCGTCAGTACGAAGGGATGGATCGCTTCGAGGCCCGCAAGAGGATCGTTGGGGACCTGGAAGCAGCCGGGCTGCTGGAAAAGATCGATGACCACGCAATGGCGGTGGGTGGCTGTTATCGCTGCAAGACCGTAGTGGAACCCTATCTCTCCCTGCAATGGTACGTGAAGGTCGCCCCCCTAGCGGAGCGGGCTCTGGCCGCGGTTAAGGAAGGCAAAACCCGTATCCTCCCCAAACAGTGGGAGAACACCTACTACGACTGGATGGAAAATATTCGCGACTGGTGCATCTCGCGTCAGATCTGGTGGGGGCACCGCATCCCGGCCTGGTTCTGCGACCATTGCGGCGAGGTGACCGTAGCCATGGAGGCCCCGGCGACCTGCTGCAAGTGCGGGAGCGACGAGCTTCGCCAGGAAACCGACGTGCTTGATACCTGGTTCTCCTCGGCCCTGTGGCCTTTCTCCACCATGGGATGGCCCGAAAAAACGGCGGAACTGGCCACCTTCTATCCCACCTCCTGCCTGGTGACCGGTTTCGACATCCTCTTCTTCTGGGTGGCCCGCATGATGATGATGGGACTGCACTTCATGGATGAGGTTCCCTTCGGGGATGTGTACATCCACGCCCTGGTGCGGGACGCCCACGGACAGAAAATGAGCAAGTCCAAGGGAAACGTGATCGACCCGCTGACGATCATCGACCAATACGGCACCGATGCCTTCCGTTTCACTCTTGCTGCCTTTGCCGCCCAAGGGAGGGACATCAAGCTGGCCGAGGAACGTATCGCCGGCTACCGCAATTTCTGCAACAAGGTTTGGAATGCAGCTCGTTTTACCCTGATGAACCTGGAAGGTTTTGATCCCGATACCCTTAAATTTGAGGACTTGCCACTCTCCGAGAGCGACAAGTGGATTATGCACCGCCTGAACGAGGCAGCCCGGGAGACGAATAAAGCCCTGGAAGAGTACCGCTTCAATGAAGCGGCCATGGGTCTGTACCAGTTTACCTGGAGCGAATTCTGCGATTGGTACCTGGAACTTTCCAAAAAGGATCTATACGGTGATGACAGCCAGCGCAAACAGACGGCCCAGTACGTACTGTGGTACACGTTGGAGCATCTGCTGCGACTGCTGCACCCCTTCATGCCTTTCATCACCGAAGAGATTTGGCAGGCCCTGCCGGGCGTAAAAGCGGACCCGACCATCATGCTGGCTTCGTACCCCGAGCCGCTCACCGAGCGTTCCCATCCCGAAGCGGCAGCCAACATGGAACGGGTCATGGCGGTTATCGGCGGCATCCGCAACATCCGTGGCGAGATGGAGGTGCCCCCGTCACGGGAGATCAGCGTGATCCTTTCCTGCGCTGGAGAAGAGAGCCTCAGGCTGATGAAGCACAACGAAGCGGCCATTATCAGCTTGGGGCGGGTCGCAGACCTAGCCATAGGCAAGGGAATTGAGAAGCCGGAGGATGCCTCCATTCAGGTGGCGGGGGACGTTCAGATCTTCGTGCCTCTCAAGGGGTTGGTGGATGTGGAGGAAGAGGAAAAGCGCCTGCTCAAGGAGATCGCCAAGATCGAAAAAGAGATCGACCAGTTTTCGAAAAAGCTGGAGAACCCTAGCTTTGTAGAGCGCGCCCCTGCGGATGTGGTTGCCAGGGAGCGGGAAAAGTTGGTCGAAGTCGCCGATAAAAAGCTGGTACTGGAAGCGAGCCTGGAAAAGATCAGACACCTGAAAGGGTGATTATATGCCGGTTCAAAACGTTGCCATATTCGCCAAGAAGCATGACCCGCGTTGCCAGGGGGTTGCCGACGATCTCATCAACTGGCTGGAGGAACGGGGTTGTCGGCCGCTGGTGGAGGTGCACTTGGCCAGCCACATCGGGTATTCCCAAGGGACCACGGCCGAGGCGATCCGCGAGCAGGCCGAACTGGTGGTGGTACTGGGGGGCGACGGTACGCTGATCTCGGTGGCGCGGCTTTTCAGCGGCAAGGAAGTCCCCATCGTTGGGGTCAACCTGGGGAGTCTCGGTTTCCTGACCGAGGTGACGGTTGAGGAGATGTACCCGGTGCTGGAGCTATGCCTGAAGGGCGCCCCCCGCGTTTCGGAGCGCATGATGCTGGAGGTGAGCGTCCGCCGGGAGGGGAGGGAGATCGAGAAGCACCATGTGCTGAACGACATCGTCATCAACAAGGGGGCGTTGGCCCGGATCATTGACCTGGAAACCAAGGTTAACGCCCATTTTCTAACCACCTACCGAGCCGACGGACTGATCATCTCCACGCCTACCGGCTCCACCGGCTATTCCATGTCTGCCGGCGGCCCCATCATCCACCCACAGATGAGTTGCATTGTAATAACCCCCATCTGTCCCCACACATTGACGAACCGTCCTATCGTGGTTTCCGACGACTCCAACATCGCTATCACCGTGGCGTCCTCCTTCGACGAGAAGGTCTATCTGACCCTGGATGGTCAAGTCGGGTTCGAATTGATGGAAGGGGATTCGGTCGATGTGCGCTCCGCTCTCAAGACCACCGCTTTGGTCATGTCACGCAGCCGGGATTATTTCGAGGTCTTGAGGACAAAGCTGAAATGGGGAGGGCAGTAGTGCGGCCCCGGCGTAGCTTGCGGAGTGTGATTTCATGCTGACCGACCTGACCATCAGAAATATCGCCATCATCGACACCCTGCATATCTCCTTCAAAGAGGGGCTTACCGTGTTGACTGGCGAGACAGGCGCCGGCAAGTCCATCATCATCGATGCCGTCGGCCTTATCATGGGAGGTCGCGCTTCGGCCGACCTGCTCCGCTCCGGTGCGGACGAGGCGGTTGTGGAGGCGCTGTTCGACATCTCTAGCCAACCCGATGTGGCCCGGCAACTCCGGGATTCCGGTTTTGACTGCGACAACGAACTGCTCGTGAAGCGTTCCATCTCCCGAGCCGGGAAGAACCGGGTATTCATCAATGGGAGCATGGCCACACTGGCGCTTCTTGCCGAAACCGCACCCCTGCTGATCAATATCTACGGCCAACATGAGTCCCAAACCCTGCTCCGGCCGGAAAACCATCTGCGTCTCCTGGATGCCTACGCCGGCCTGGACGGCCAGCGTGAGGAATTTTTCCGGCTTTTCGAGCGTTTTCGCACTCTTCAGGAACGGCTGGGTGCTCTGGATGAGGAGGAACGGGAGGCGGAACGCAGGCTTGATCTCTTGTCATACCAAATCGATGAGATCGCCAGGGCGGAGTTGCGGGCCGGGGAAGAGGAAGATTTGGAAGAACGCCGCAGAGTCCTTGCAGGTGCCGAAAAGCTGGGAAGTACCAGCGCCGATGCCTTTGAACGGCTGTACGAAGGTGACGGGGCGATCCTGGGACAGTTGCGGCGCATCAAAAATGCCATATTCGAGCTATCCGCCATCGACCACAGCCTGGAGGGATTGGCCGCCTCGCTTGAAAACGCCTATCTGCAGGTGGAAGACGCCGCGATCATGCTGCGCGATTACGCCTCTCGCATTGAGGCCGACCCAGCCGCGTTGCAGCAGACCGATGACCGCCTCGACCTGATCCACCGTCTCAAAAGGAAGTATGCCCCGACCATCGAGGCAATTCTCGAATTCAAGCAAGGGCTCGATAGTGAGATGGAAACCTTACACGGGCGGGAACAGGCCCGGCACGAACTGGAGGAGGAACTGGAGCGGCTTGACCGTGAGGTGCGGCAGCGGGGAAGCGACCTTACCGCGCAGCGTACTGCTGCTGCCGGTGCCCTCTCCAGGGCTCTCGCTGCAGAGGTGCACCAGCTTGCCATGAAGAACGCCGTCGTTGAAACGGTCCTGGAACCGCTGGCGGAGCCCCGTTCCACGGGATATGAACGGGTTGAACTCCTTTTCTCTCCCAATCCGGGCGAACCGCCCCGCCCCTTGGCACGGATCGCCTCCGGCGGTGAGCTGTCGCGGCTTATGCTCGCTTTCAAGCAGGTTTTGCCCGAGGGAGATGTGCCGACGCTGATCTTTGACGAGGTGGATACCGGCATTGGTGGCGCCACTTCTGAAATGGTGGGGAAAAAGCTCAAAAACGTTGCCGCATTGCAACAAGTGCTTTGTATCACCCATCTGGCTCAAGTGGCGGTCTTTGCCGGTCAGCATTTGCGCGTTGAGAAACAGGTGGCAAACGGTAGGACCACAACCCGGATCGTGGCGTTGGAGGATGGAGAGCGCACCCGCGAGGTTGCCCGCATGCTTGCCGGGGCCAGGATCACGGATTCGGCCTTGGCCCATGCCGCGGAGATGCTGGCGGCAGCCGACGGCAAGGCATGATACTTTCAAATCAAGTATGAAATCGAGGCGGCGAGGGTTGAGGCTATGAAGGCGTGTTTGAACAGCCGGAGGCGTGTGGCCTTTCTGCAAATGCTAGTGTCCGTGCGGTTAGTTCGTACTCGTTATTCCGGCTCTTTTGACCGCTGCCATCGTTACGGCTCCTTGATGTAGGCCGTGCCGTGCTGCACCTACGTCGCCGCGCCTTGGCATCGGCCAACATAGCAAAGGAATTACTTCCCACAACCAACCGCACAGGGCACTAGGTCAGGCTGGTTGTTCGAGCTGCTCAGCGATCTTTGCCAGAATCTGTTGCAGGGAACGGTAGCGTTCATCCTGGAGGACCGTTTCCGGAGCATCTGGGTCGACAGGGTACACGGCCAACCAGGTTCCTTCTCGTAACGACCCCTCATAACCGGCCAGCGATTCATTCAGGAGCAGGAAGAGCCGGTCGTTCATGCCGTCGAATTCCCCCTCGCTGAAGCCCTCCATAGGCAGTTCCTTCCTGAAGAGTTGATCCCCTTCCATACTGAACTGACGGTAATCGAGCAGGGCTGTAGCTCCTTGGATTTGGGGAAAGAACAGGGAGACGGTTCTCAACGTCCGATCGGCAATCACCATGCGCGCCGCGCCGTAAGCCTGGGATTGATTGGTCATGCCGTAAAGTGCCGCACAGAGCATATCGGTGAAACAGTCGTTATGCAGGAAGCCGCGGCTGGCCCGGTCGGAGGTCTCGTAGTAAAAGCCCCGCTGCTCCGGCTGTTCGGACAGGAGTGCACCACAGATCAGGCAGCGCTCGGCAAGTCCCTCCAGCCGTGCACGGTACGACTCCTTTTTTTTACCTTCTTTTTCCTTCAGCCAGGCTGCGTACAGACAGGAACGAGGTTCGGGCGTGGCATCATAATGTCGCAAGATATCCCGGGCTATCTCGGTGAACTGTCCGTAGACATCGGTCCCGCGGGCATGAGTCAGGATCGGATAAATCTTGCCGTCCGGATTTGTGTTGAGGCTCTCCACCTTGGGGCTTTTGGAGATATAGGTGTCCATGCAGCGGTAACCGCGATTGATGGCAAAGGCCCGCAACAGGGTCTTTTGGTCCTTGAAAAGCCCATCAAACTTGATACGCGAATCGATTAAGCAGGGGATCAGGGAAAGGGATTTCTTGTCGATGCCGCGCTGATCGAACAGAGCGAAGATGTTTTTGCAATTTTCCAGACTTGGCATGTCCTTGACCGGGATCAGGACCCGGTCGGCGGCATACAGGGCGTTCTGGGTCAGGATATTCAGATCCGGGCGGGTATCGATGATGACGATACCGCCAAACCCGCACTCGGCGAACATGCGCGTCAGGCTCATGGGGCCTCGGAAGCTTTCGTTAATCTCTCCCAGTTCGGTGGAGGAGGGGATATAGCCGACGCCGTACTGTCCCACATGTACCAGTTCCCGTGCCGGAACACCCTTCAGCAGCTCATGGACCGTACCCCTCAACTGTTGTCCCGGCAGTTCAAACATCCGGTCAATGGTGAAGTGATTATCGAAGGAGAAGATCGTGACCGGCAGATCGTCCCGCATGGCCTTCAGGTAGATGGCCAGGTTGGTGGCCAGGGTGGTCTTGCCGACCCCACCCTTTTCGGAAGAAATGGTAATGATATAGGGAAAGTTCTGCATGCACATCCTTCAAGGTAGTGTTGATACGGGACACCGGTCTACTTGACCAGGGCGTCAATCGACTTGAGCGTCTTCAGAAGCGTCGGCAAGTCGTTCAGGGGGATGGAGTTGGGACCATCGCAGAGCGCCTTGTCCGGGTCTTCGTGCACCTCCATGAAGATGCCGTCGATACCTGCTGCCACAGCAGCCCGTGAGAGATACTCCACGAACTCCCGCTGGCCGCCGGAACTCTCCCCCTGGCCTCCGGGGAGTTGTACGCTGTGGGTTGCGTCGAATATGACCGGAAAACCGGTGGCGCGCATGATCGGGAACGTACGCATGTCCACCACGAGGTTGTTGTAGCCGAAGGAGGCTCCCCGCTCGGTCAGGATGACGTTCTCATTGCCGGCAGCCACCGCCTTGGCGGCAACATTTTTCATGTCCCAGGGGGCCAGGAACTGTCCCTTTTTGACGTTGATCACCCGACCGCTTTGGGCCGCCGCGATGATGAGATCGGTCTGGCGACAGAGAAAGGCCGGTATCTGCAGTACGTCCAGCACCTCTGCAGCCGGCGCCACCTGTTCAATGGAGTGGATATCCGAGAGCACCGGCAGCCCGAGGGAATCCTTAACCTTGGCAAGGATCTTCAAGCCATCCCTCATCCCCGGTCCCCGGAAACCGCCGATAGAGGTGCGGTTAGCCTTGTCATAGGAGGCTTTGAAGATGAGCGGCATGGCCAAGCCGTTGCAGATGGTCATGAGCCGCTCAGCGTGACGTAGCGTTGCCGCCTCAGACTCGATGACGCAAGGACCGGCCACCAGCACCAGCGGCCTGCCCGCGCCGATCTTCACACCGTTGATAGTGATCTCGCGGGTCATGGTCTACCTCGTATTGCGGTATGTAAGCGCTGCACCAATAAAAGCCCGGAAAAGCGGATGGGGCTGGAGCGGCTTGGATTTGAATTCGGGATGGAACTGGCATCCCAGGAACCAGGGATGGTTGGGGAGTTCGATAATCTCCACCAAATCCTTGTCCTTGTAAATACCGGACAGGATCATGCCCTTCTCAGTGAGGACGGAGCGGAATTTGTTGTTGAATTCGTACCGGTGGCGATGCCGCTCGGAGATTTCCGTTGCGTTGTATGCAGCATGGGCAAGGGTCCCTTTGGCGACGGAACAGGGATAGGCACCGAGCCTCATGGTCCCTCCCTTTTTGCTGACGGTTTTTTGTTCCTCCATCAGGTGGATGAGAGGTGAACCGCAGTCCGTGAACTCGCTTGAACAGGCATCCTGGATGTCGCAGACGTTGCGGGAAAATTCGATGACCGCCATCTGTAATCCCAGGCAGATACCGAAAAAGGGGATATTTGCCGTGCGGGCGAACTGGATGGCGGTAATTTTACCTTCGGTCCCGCGCTCCCCGAATCCTCCCGGCACCAGGATGCCGTCCACATCGTCAAGATGGCCATCAACACCGTCCCGTTCAATCTTTTCCGAATCGACGTACTTCAGGTACACCCGGCAGTCGTTTGCGATGCCGCCATGGGTCAGGGCCTCGGCCAGAGACTTGTAGGACTCGGTCAGGTTGACGTATTTGC